>JAUJNJ010000053.1 GCA_030448225.1 Phycisphaerae bacterium | reverse complement strand
GCGGCGGGCGGGCGGGGGCCGCGGCGAGCCGCTCGCGGGGGCGCGGATCGACGTCTCCGGGCGCGTCGAGGCGAGCGACACGCACAAGTTCCCGCGCCCCGCCGGTGACCACAACCTCGGCCGCGTGTTCGACGTCGAACACGCCGAGCCGACGCTCAACCAGCTCGACCTGAACATCGAGCGCGTCGTCGACCTCGACGCCGACGCGGTGGACCTCGGCTTCCGCGTCGAGATGCTCTACGGCGGCGACGCGCGGTTCATCCACTCCAACGGCCTGTTCGACAACTACGAGCCCGAGCCCGGCGCGACCATCGACATCACCGACGGCCCGGAGAACCAGTTCGACCTCGTGCAGGCGTACGTCGACGTCGCCCTGCCGGTCGGGGAGGGCCTGCGCCTGCGGGCGGGCAAGTTCCTCTTCTTCAAGCAGATCGATCCCAACGCCAGCGTCTTCTACTCGCACAGCTACACGTTCGGCGCGGCGCTGCCGTTCACGCTCACCGGCGTGTCGGGCTACTACGAGCTGAGCGAGCAGTGGGGCCTGGAGCTCGGCGTGAACCGTGGGTGGGGCCAATCGCTCGAGGACAACAACGGCTCGGTCAGCGTCCACGGCCGCGTCACGTACCGCCCGACCGACCGCACGAGCTTCTCGCTCCTCGGCATCACCGGGCCGGAGCTCGACGATGAGAACGGCGACTACCGCACCGCGCTGAACTTCGTCGCACGGCAGGAGGTGAGCGACCAGGTGACGCTCCTGCTCGACTCGGTCATCGGCCAGCAGAACAACGCCCCTCAGGGTCAGGACCAGAACGACACCGACGACGCGCTGTGGTACGGCATCGCCGGGTACGTGGTTTACGAACTGAACGAGCAGGTCAGCCTCGGCGGCCGCCTCGAGTGGTTCCGTGACGAGGGCGGCTTCACGACGGGCCTCGACCAGAGCCTGTACGAGGCCACCGTGGGCGCGACGATCACGCCGTTCCCCGGCGACGAGTTCGGCGGCAACTTCAAGATCCGCCCCGAGGTCCGCTACGACTTATCGGACGAGGACTACTTCGACGGCCTGACCAGCAACAGCCAGTTCACGGCCGCCGTCGACGTGATCTTCAACTTCTGACCGTGGCCGCCGCGGCAGCCGCCACGGCGTGTCACGCATCATCACCAAACGGAGGACCGAGGCCCCTTGGGGGCCTCGGTCTTTTTATGCGCCGCCCAAAAGCGAAACGACCTGCCGATCGCGCTGACTCGGCCCGCTCAAACCGCGCAATCGCAAGCGCCCGGCGTGCGGTTCCCCCGCGACGAGTGAAACCGCTCCGTGGAGACCCCTGGTGACTTGAGCTGCGCCGAGTTGCCTGCGCACGTAAAGGTGCTACGTCGCGCTCCAGCGTCGTCGACTAAGACGGTGCGAAGTGGAGGTGCCAAGCCCGCGTCGCCATTGGAGGCGCAGCCGCGTCTCACGAGGTGCTGTCGAAGATTTGCCTCTCCGCGGCGAGTGCGAAGCAGGCACCGCTACTAGCAGACAGCTCGTGGGACTCACTAGTTCGGCTCGATCTCCACCCTGCGCGGCAGGACGGGCCGGAGCGACGCCTGGGCGGCCGCCTGCTCGGGCAGGTCGCCGCCGAGGACGCAATTTGGCAGCGCGCGGAACAGGAGGGGCGCGTCGCCGGCGACGGTGGTGGCGGACATCGCCGCGGCCTGCTTCTTCAGCGCGTTGAACGTGGTGCGGTCGGCGACCGTCGGCTTACGCCACTTCTGGTCGGCCTTGCCGGCCATCGCGCGCGCGAGGCTGCCGCGCGTGGCGAGCGGGACGCGGTCGGGCGCCGTGGGGGTGGGGTAGGCGTCGCCCAGCACCTGGAAGACGTTCTCGAAGCGGTCGGGGTTGTACCCGGCGCGGACGTAGATCTGGAACGCCAGTTCGTGCGCCTCCCGCTCCTGCTCGAGCGTGAAGCGGCTGGTCGCGAAGTCGTGCACCACGAGCCGCAGCGGGCGGTTGGGGGCCGGGCGCATGCGCGTTTCCTCGACGTCGAGGTTCACCGCGTGCGCGAACGCGTGCGCCATCGCCGCGGCCAGTTCCTCCTCGCCGGCGCACCGCTGGAGCAGCCCGTTATAGACGTACACGTGCGCGCCGCCGGTCGCGAACACGTTGGGCACGTCGCTGGCGACGAGGTGCGTGCGCAAGTCCGAGAAGAACGCCGCCCGCGTCTTCGCCGGCGCGGCCGCGTGCGCGCCGTCGGAAAGGCGCTGGCCGACCGCCTGGATGTACTCGCGCAGGTCGGCGTCGCGCGCGACGGCGGGCGCGAGCGCGCCGTCGTGGAGGCGCGCGGCCTGTTGGACGAACTCGCGCGTGGGCGCCGGCGGCGCGCAGCCCGCGGCGCCGACGAGCAGGGCGAGGGACAGAAACCAGCGGACGTTGGGGCGGTGGAGCTTCATGAGGTTCGGTTCCGACGCGGCCCGTTGCCCGCGCCCGTCGCGCCGCGGACGGCCGCAGATTCTACTGTGCGACCTCGGCACTCGGCACCTTGCCGTTGCCGGCAGCCCGCGGCGTCGGCACGGCGCCGGCGCCCGCAGCGGCCGCCGGTCGGGGCTTTGCCGCGGCCTGCGCGGCCGCGCCGCCGCCCCCGCCGCCGGGCGACCAGAGGTACGGTTGCTCGAGCAGCACCCAACGCAAGCGCTCGGCGAGCGTCGGCACCGGGGCGGTGAACGCGAGGCGGAAGCCGACGTCGGCGTAGGCGCGGTCGGTCTTGCCGACCGGGAGCGGCGTGCCCGCCGGCACGTCGGGCGGCGACAGGGCCGACCCGCCGATGACGAAGATGCGGTCCTTCACGTCCGCCGCGAACTTCTTGACCGCCGCGGCCGTCTGCCGGCCGGCCAGCGCGTCGAACCGCCCGGGCGCGTCGCACACGTACTCCGCGACGTTGCCGACGAGGTGGCGGAACGTGCCACCGCCGGGCCCGGCGGCGGGGCGCAAGAAGAGCGTGCCGTCGGTCTGCTGGCCGGCCGGGGCGGCGGCGCCGGCGGCGGGCTTGGCGTCGGGCGGGACGAACGCGCCGGCGTCGGGCCAGCGGCCGGCGGGCGGGTTCAACGTCGCGACGTGACGCTGCTGCTGCGCCCACGTCTGGTCGCGGAGGTTCCAGCGGTCGACCGGCACGTCGCGCTCGTACACCCCGTACGCCGCCGCCCACTCGCGCGACGTCGGCAGCCGGCACCCGGCCAGCCCCGCGACGTACAGCGCGACCTCCGGCGACACGTGGTGCATCGGGTGCCCCGACGACGGGTTGCCGCCCACCTCGTCCTTCAGCGCGGTGCGGTTGAACCGGCTGACGAGGAAGTCGGGCGGGTACTGGTTCATCTCCTCGGGGTGCAGCCAGTAGTCCGACACGGTGATCGGCGCGTCGCGGCGGCCCGTCCAGTCCCACCCGCGCGGGCCGGGGCCGTTCGTCCGGCCGATCGCGTCGTACGGCCACGGCAGGAGTTGGACCTGCTCCCACGCGGTCGCGCCCCCGACGATCCGCGCGAACTGGTCGATCGTCAGCTCCTCGGTCGCGAGGTAGAACGGCCGCGCGTCGCGCGGCTCGACGCGCTGGAACGCGAGTTCGGCGCCGCGCACGATCGTGCGGAAGTTGCGGCCCGGCTGCTGGTCGGAGAACGGCTCGGGCGCGTCGAGCCGCCCGAGCTTGTAGAGCAGGTCCTCGCTCCCGCCGCGACCGCCGAGGCCCGTCGCGGCGCGCTTCAGCGCGTCGACGGCGCCGCGCAGCTTCTCGGCGCCGCCGGCGGCGGCGGCGGCGTCGGGCCGGCGCGAGCGGACGCGCGCGTCGTACAGCGCGAGGTTGAACTGCGCGTCGGCGGTGAGGCGGCGGTGCTGCGCGTCGTCCACGCCGAACGCGGGCCGCAGCTCGATCGCCGAGGCGAGCGTCTGCTCCGACGTCGCGTGCTCGACCGCCGTCCGCCACCGGAGCGGCGCCTGCGCGTCGACCTCGGCCAGCGCGGCGGCACGCCGCTTCTCGTCCTTCACGCCGCGGAGGAGGTCGCGGAGCCGGCGCGACAGCCGGGCCTCGTCGTCGAGTTCCCCCGGCCGGCTCGGCCACGGGGGTTGCTTGGCGTCGGCGGCGGCGCCGAGCAGGCGCCACGCCGCCCGCACCACCTCGGCCTCGGTGTCCTCGGCCGCCACCTGCGCGAGTTCCTGCCGGGGCAACTGGCGCAGGATCTGGAGCCGCTCGATCCGGTTCACGTCCGCCTCGACGAGCCCCCGCACGGCCGGGTCCCGCCAGAACGCCGTCTGCTTCGCCCACTTCTGGTCGGGGCGGTCGTCGAGGTCGAGCAGTTCCTCGCGGATCGGGAAGTCCTTCGCCAGCGCCTGGAGCTGTTCCGACCACGCGCGGTAGCCGGCCGCCGACTGCTGCACGACCGCCGGGTCGGGCCCGCCCTCGCCGGCGCGGATCGATTGCAGCGCCACGCCGATCGCCGCCTCCCGCCGCTCCCCGGCGGCGGCGGCGAACGCGGGGCTGAGGCCCTGCGGCACCGGCGGGAACGACTTGGCCAGCGCGTCGAGCTGGACGTGCAGGCGGCTCGTCTCGCGCTTGATCGCCTCGAACGCGCGGGCCGCCGCCGGGTCGCTCACGTCGGTGACGCGCCCCGTCACGACGCGCCGCCAGCCGTGCCAGTACTCGTTGACCTGAGTCGACGTCGTGGCCAGGTCCGGCAGGGTGGCGACCCACTCCGCGGCGCTCTGCGGGCGGCGGTACTTCAGCAGCGCCTCGACGCGGGCGGTGAGTTCTTCCGTCTGCCGCGCCAGCACGCCCTCCCGCACTTCCGCCTCGATGATCGGCTTCGCGGCCAGCGCCGCCACGCCCGACTCCACCGCGGCCGACTCGCGCTCGAACAGGACCTTCTTCGACGGGTCCGGCCGCGTCGACTCCACGTCGGCCCGGACCTCGGCGAGGCGGCGGCGGAGTTGCGCGACGAGCGGCTGCACCGCGTCGCTCTTGTTGCGGTAGGCGTCGAGCTGCGCGAGCCACGCCTCGACGTCGGCCGGCTTGAGGTTCGCCAGGTCACCCTTGCGCCCGACGTCGGCGGCGAAGCGGTCGACGTCGATCTCGCCCGACTTCGTCCGACCGATCGCGGCAACTGCCCGCTCGGCGAGGACCGCGTTCCGCGCCAGCACGTTTGTCCCCTCAAAGCCCACGGCGGTGAGGCGCAGCGCCCCGGCCGAATCCGCCTTGAGCACGCGGCCGAACGCGGCCAGCACGTCGACGCCCGAGGCGGCGAGCGTCTTCTGCGCCTCGTCGACGATCTTCCAATCCGACTCGATGCCGCCGAGCGTCTGCTCGAGGTCCGAGATGAGCACGAAGCGGTCGATGCCGCCGACGAGGTCTTCCGACCGCCCGGGCCGCACGCCCTCGACGAGGCGGGCGAGGTAGTCGGCCGGCTGGTCCCAGCCGCGGCTGCGGAAGCGCCGCTGGGCCGAGGCGGCGCGGGCGAGGGCGGGCCACTGCTCGGCCGACAGCGCGTCGGTGATCGTGGCGAGCGAGGCGGCGGCGGCGCGGGTGCGGCCGAACGCGGTGAACGACAGCGGCAGGCCCCCCTTGCCGTGACAATCCACCGACGCCGGCGGCACCCGGTCGAGTTCGGCCAGCACCTTCTTCAGGTTCGCCCGCCGCGCGTACAACTCGCGGCGGGCGGGGTCGGCGGCGGCCTCGGCGAACGCGCCGAGCCACTGCCGCTTCGCCTCGCAGTACGCGCGCTGCGAGCGGTAGCCGGCGTAGCCGTAGGCGGCGACGACGGTCACGGCGAGCAGCAACGCCGCGGCCGCCGCCGGCAGGAGGCGCCGCCGCCGGCGCGGGGCCAGCGACTGCACGACCTTCGCCAGCGACCGCACGTTGGCGGCGACCGGGCGCGGCGTGGGGGCGAGCAGGTCGTTGCACAGCCGCCGCCAGCGCTCGCCCTTGTCGCCCAGCCGCTCCCACGACGGATCGGGCGGCAGCGGCCAGATCGTGCCGTCGTCGAAGCGGCGGCCGAGCACGAGCTGGTGAATCACGTCGCCGAGCGACAGGCGGTCTCCCGCCTCGCCCATGCTCGCCGCCAGCGACGCCGCCGCCGGGTCGGCCAGCAGGATGTCCGCGCCGGCGAGGTCGCCGCGGCCGCCGATCAGCACGTTCGACGGCTTGAGGTTCCCGATGCGGCCGGCCCTGCTTGCGGTCGCGCGCTCGACGAGGCCGGCGACGATCCCGCTGACGATCCGGTGCAGCGCGTGCGGGCCGACGTCCACGCGGGCGCCGAGGAGCTTGTGGAGCGTGAGCGGGTGGTAGTCGGTGACGTAATACGCGCCGTTCGCGAGGCGGCCGGTCTCGTGGACGCGGGCCCAGTGGCGCGCGCCGTCGGCGGCGAGCGATTGCTGGAGGCGGGCGCGCTCGAGGAACGACTCGGCCTCGACGCGGCGCGTCCTCCCCGCCGATTGACGGGCTGAAGACCTTCACGACGCGCGGGGGGTCGCCGACCTGTGCGCGCGGCCCTGAACGGTGCCGACCATCCCGAACTGCGTCCGGTACAACTCGTCGATCAGCTCGTGATTGCCGAATGTCATCGTCATCGTGTAGCGGTTATCGAAACCCGCGTGCCCCGCGCGCGGGCGGCGGGGCCGGGCGACGGAACCTGCCGAACGCCCCGGCGGCGCACCGGGCCGGCCTGACTCGCCGCGTATCATACCCCGGATGCAGCCGGCCGAGCGCGCAAATCGACCCGCGTCACGCCCAAAACCTTCCCCGCCCGCGCCCGGCCGGGTCGCCGCACCGGCGCACGCGGGCAAGTTTCACCGTTCTGCCCCGCCGGTTTATCCGGCCGACTCAGATGCGGATTATAGGTTGCCTCATGGCGAAAGGGCGAAAGTCACGCGGCACTGCAGTCGGCCAACGAGGAGATCCTCTCGAGCAACGAGGAACTCCAGAGCACCAACGAGGAACTCGACACTGCGACGGAGGGACTTCAGCGCACGAAGGAGGAGTTCCACACCGAAACCGAGGAACTACCGCGTACAGGAGCTTGGAGAACCGCGTGTCGCCGGCGCCGTGCTCGCCCCGTACGACAACGAAACGGCCCACCGCCACGCCCGCGAGACCATCGCGGTGCGCCAGGTGGCGCTCGACGAGCGGCGGGGGGGCGACTTCGCGAACGAAACCCCCGTCCGTGCCACTCCCCTGTACCCGTGGCGGAGCCGGGGGCGCGGGCTTTTCGGGTCCGCTCGACCGTCATCACGTCCACGCTGCAGGTCGCAGCGCGCGGGACGTTGTGGCCCCTAAGGGAAATGCCCCCGGCGAATCAGCCGACGTCTCATAGGACCGCCCGAGGGCGACTCGTACCCTCCGCTCCCGGTGAGCCAAGTATTCTTCATCCGGATCGACCTGGACAAACTACGCGAGGCGCTCGACGCGCCCGCAGCACTCGCGCTGACGAACGACGACCTGTTCGACTGGCTGCTCGACCGCGGTCTCCGCATCGGGATGAAGGGGTGGTACGCGGAAGACAAGGCGATCAACCGGATCCACCCGTCCGTGATCGTGTCGTGCGACCGCGTCGCGTGACGCGGCCCGGCCACGGCCCGCGCCGGGCCGGGACCGGGCGCGCTGGGCGGGGCGGCCGCCACGCGCCGGGGCGGGGGGCGACGATGAGGCCGCAATCGGCAAAGGTTGGACGTCGCGGTGAAACAGCCGACGCCTTACAATCCGCACGCCCGACCCGCGTCGTCCGACGGCAGCGGGACGCGCGCCGCGGCCGGGGGGCGGAAGCCGCGGTCGGCGGGGCGGAAGGAAGCGATGGCGAGCGGCGGGCCGGACATCCTCGACGTCTTCGGCGACCGCCTGCGCGCGTTGCAGCTGCAGGTCGGCACCGCCCGGGCGCGGTCACGCGCCCGGGCCCGTGACGACGTCGAGGGCGACGGCCGGGCCGCCACCGCCGCCGTCGCGCGGGCCCGCGGGCGCCGTCGCACGGCGGAAGAGGACGAGGTGACCGAGGGGCTGGAGTCGGCCCTGGACGAGCTGCGCGTCGTCCACGAGGAGCTGATCGCCACCCGGGCCCAGGTCGAGGCCGAGCGGTCGCGGTACCGCGACCTGTTCGAGTTCGCGCCCGACGGCTACCTCGTCACGACCGCCCGCGGCCGCATCGGCGAGTCGAACCGCGCGGCCGTGCGGATGCTGAAGGTCCCCGACGGGTTCCTGATCGGCAAGCCGCTCGTCGACTACGTCGCCAAGGACGACCGCCCGTCGTTCCTCGACGCGCTGCGGCACATGCGCGACGCCGACCGCGGCGTCTGGACGTTCCGCATGACGCCCCGCAAGGGCGACGCGATCGTCGCCCAGGTGACGGCCGGCGCGGTGCGGCAGAGGGGCGGCACGCCGGCGTCGCTGCGGTGGATCATCCGCGACGTGACCGAGCCGACGCGCGTCGAGCGGGAGGTCGCCGGGAGCCGCGAGAAGCTCCGCTGGCTCGCCACCGAACTGGCGCGGGCCGAGGAGCGCGAGCGCCGCCGCATCGCCGCCGCGATCCACGACCGCGTCAGCCAGACGCTGGCGATCGCCAAGATGAAGGTCTCGTCGCTCCGCGAGTCGGTGCCGCCGTCGCAGCGGCAGGAGGCCGACGAGGCGGTCGAACTGCTCGCCCAAGCCGTGCAGTAGCCGCGGACGGAGCCGTCCGTGCTGTTCCATCGGGTGGTGTACGCGGTGGTGTAGTGCGGGCCCCTGGCGTGGGTGGCGCAACCGCCGGTGCGCCGCGAGGGGGGGGGCGTGGGGGGGTCGGCGGCGGGCGGGCTCGACCCGCCGCCCGCCGACGACGTGCGCATCCTGCTGTTCCAGGCCGTCCGCGAGCTGATCAGCAATGCGGTGAAGCACGCGAGCCCGGCGTCGATCCGCGTCTCGGTCGCCCAGCGCCGGGGCCGCGAGTGGTCTGTCACGGTCGAGGACAACGGCGACGGCTTCGACGCGGAACGCCACGATGCGCAGCACGTGGCCCCAAAGCCGAACGCCAACTCCGCCAACGGCAACGCCGGCGGTAGCGCCGGGTTCGGGCTGTTCAACGTCCGCACCCGCGTCGAGCAGATCGGCGGCCGGCTCGAGCTCCGCTCGACGCCCGGCGTCGGGACGAAGGTCCACCTCTCGGCGCCGACTTCACTCGTGTGACCGCGGCGCGCGCGCACGACCCACGGCCGACACGCGGCCGCCCACGTCCGGCCCGCCCCGCGCGGGGGCCGCGACCCCGCCCGACGCCCCGCGGCGGCCGGCGCGTACCGGAAAGGAAGTCCCCGTGGCCAACGCCACCCATCGCATCCTGATCGCCGACGACCACCAGATCCTCCGGCAGGGTCTGCGCAGCCTGCTCGACCGCTACCCGGACATGGAGGTAGTCGGCGAGGCCCCCGAGGGCCGCACCGCCGTCAAGCTCGCGGCCGACCTCGCGCCCGACGTGCTGATCATGGACGTGGCCATGCCGGACCTCAACGGCGTCGAGGCGACCCGCCAGGTGCTGGCCAACGCGCCGGCCACGCGGGTGATCGCCCTGTCGATGCACTCGGACCGACGGTTCGTCGCCGAGATGCTTAAGGCGGGCGCGAAGGGGTACCTGCTGAAGGAGGGCGCGTTCGAGGAGCTGGCCAACGCGATCCGCGCGGTCGTCTCCGGCCGCGTCTACCTCAGCCCGGGCGTCGCGGACGTCGTGGTCGACGACTACCTGCACCGCCGGCCCGGCGACGGGCCGTCGGCGTTCGGCAAGCTCAGCCCGCGTGAGCGCGAGGTGCTGCAACTGCTGGCCGAGGGCAAGGCGACGAAGGAGATCGCCCGCGAACTGCACGTGAGCGTTAAGACGATCGAGACCCACCGCCGCCAAATCATGGCGAAGCTCGACGTCTACAGCGTGGCCGAGCTGACGAAGTACGCCGTGCGCGAGGGGCAGACGGCCCTGTAGCACGCCGCGCCGCCGCCGGCACGCGATCAGCAACTCACCCCCAGAGGCCCCGCTCCCCTGAAGCGGGGCCTCTGCGTTGTGTGGTGCGGCGCGAATTAGCGGGAGATGGGCCGCCGTGTGAGCGCGATGCTGACAACGCGTTGGTTTACGAAAAGTCGACGGGGTTACCCGCGACGCCGGATCGTCGCCGCTTGCGGTTCCGCCATGTTTCAGGGGTGGTTCACCTAACGGATCTGTCACGGCGCAGGCATCGAGCACATGTGACGCTCACCCAGCGGTTCGCAAATCCTTCCTCCTACTCAGGAAGGCCCCGATACCGGATCGGTCGCTGCCCCTTTATAGTCCGGCTTGATCGTCAAGAGTTCCCAGGCGAGGGCCTCGTTGCGAGGTGACTTCGACGCGGGTGGGGCGGGGGGCGTCCGGATTGTCGGCGCGTCCGCGATGTGCTCCCCGTACCATCCCGTTCACCCCGAAACGGATTTGGGCCGCGATCGCCAACTCCAGGATAGGGAGTTGTAGTCCTCTAGCGCACCAGGAGGCCGCGTGCCCGTTCACCCCGGAGATACGTTCCATTTCTGCGTCGTCTGCCCCAACGCCCAGCAGATCTTCCTCTTGGGCGACTTCAACAACTGGTCGACGACGGCCACGCCGATGCAGAACACGGAGGAGCACGTCTGGCAGATCAGCATGCGCGTCGCCGACCACGCCGCCCCGACCGGGCGCAAGGGGTTCGCCTACTTCGTCGTCGGCAAGGACTACGGCACCGGCCGCGCGCCGTTCGGGCCGACGTTCTGCATGCCGGGCACCTGGGCCACGGTGCTGAAGGGCGAGCGCGTCGCCTGAGCCCCGGCGTCGAGGCCCGGCCGCGTCCCGCACGCTGGCGCGGCGGCGGGGGGCGGCTTGCGAGGCGCGCCCCCAGCCCGTACAACCCCTCGATGCGACGCCTCTACCTGCGCGACTGCCAGCCCGGCGATGTTGTGGAAGACGTGTTCGTCCTGAGCGGCAAGCAGCTCGCGACCGGCGCCAACAACAAGCAGTACATCAAGGCCTTTCTCTCCGACCGATCCCTCCAGCTCACCGCCCGGCTCTGGAACGCCACCCGCGACCTGTTCAACCAGATCCCCGACGGCGGCTTCGCGCGCGTGCGGGCCCGCATCGAGAACTACCAGAGCAACCTCCAGGCGGTCATCGAGCAGGTCGGCCCGGCGAAGGACGGGTCGTTCGACCTCGGCGATCTGCTCCCGCAGACGACGCGCGACATCGGCCAGATGTGCCGCCGATTGCTCGAGATGCTCGGCAGCATCCAGAACCGCCACCTCGCCGCCCTCGTGCAGGCCTACCTCGACGACGACGCCCTCATGGCGCAGTTCTGCAAGGCGCCGGCGGCGATGACGTTCCACCACGCGTTCATCGGCGGGCTGCTCGAGCACACGCTCAACGGGATCGAAGTCGCCCACGCGCTGTGCCCGTTCTACCCGGGCCTCAACCGCGACGTCGTCGTGGCCGGCATCTTCCTGCACGACATCGCCAAGACGTGGGAGCTGTGCTACGACTGCGCGTTCGGCTACACCGACGGCGGGCAGCTCGTCGGGCACATCGTCAAATCGGCGATGTGGGTCGACCATAAGGCGAAGGAGGCCGAGCGGGCGCTCGGGGAGCCGATCCCGCAGCCGCTGATCGACGTGATGCAGCACATCATCCTCTCGCACCACGGCGAGCTGTCGACCGGCTTCGGGTCGGCCAAGTCGCCGGCGACGCCCGAGGCGATGGTGGTGCACTACATCGACGAGATCGACGCGAAGCTAAACCTCGCGCTCAAGAGCACGCGCGGCGACGCCGCCGCCGGCGCCGAGGGGAACTGGACCGAGTACCTGAAGGCGTTCGGCGGCCGCCTGTACCGCCCCGACGTCGCCCCGGCCGAGGCGGGGGAACCGGAGGCCGACGCCGCGCCCGCGCCGACGCCCGTCGCCACCGCCGTCGCGGCCCCCGGCAACGGATCCACCGCCGCTCCTGCGACGCCGCTGACGATCAACAACCCCCTGTTCGCGTCCGCCGGCTCACGCCGTCCGTAATCGCCGTTGCCCGTGGGGGGACCTCCACCGCGTCGGAAGACTTGGACCATGGCGACGCGGGGGCACGGAGCATAGAACGAGGATCGAAGATGTCGAGGATGGGGGGACGGATGAAGGCGTCGCCTGCGGGGGTCGTCTTCTCTCATCCTCCACCTCCATCCTCTCAATTCATCCGGGTCTTCTTGGTCTGCCCCTTTAGTATTAGAAAAAGTTTTGCCCCGCCCGCCGCGCCGTCGGTATAACGACGCCGTTCGTTGTTCACATCTCAAAAGGGAAAGGAGCTTCCACGTGAAGCAGCTCAACTGGGGAACGTCCGCGCTCGCGGCGGCGGTGTTGTTCGGGACGACGTGCCTGTTCGCGGCGGACGAGGCGGCGAAGCCCGACGCCGCGCCACCGGCCGCGCCCGCCGAAGTGACGACCGACGCCGCCAAGCCCGCCGCGGCGGGCGAGGCCAAACCGGCGGCCGACGCCGAGGCCGCGGCCGACGAGAAGCCGGCAAAGCCGGCCAGGAAGCTCGCCCGGCTGACCAAGCCGTGGAACCAGATCACGTCGCTGTCGACCGAGCAGCGCGATGAGATCCGCGCGATCCACCGCAAGGCGCTCGACGAGGTCAAGGCGATCCAGGCCCGCGAGAAGGGCGAGATCATGGCGCTCCTGTCGGACGCGCAGAAGGCGGAGTTGGAGGCGATCGAGGAGCAAGCGACCGTCGCGCGGAAGACGAAGAAGCCGGCCGCCAAGAAGCCCGCCGAGGGCGAGGCGGCAAAGAAGGGCGAAGCCGCGGAAGCGACGCGGTAGGGCGCGGCGCGGGTGATTCGATGGTGTGGCAGGACGCGCCGGATGCCGGCGCGTCCGAGTGGCCTGGCGCGCACAGTCTGATCGTTTTTGTGCCGCTTGCGGCTTAGCGCCACGGTTCACGTGCGCGCTAAGCCGCAAGCGGCGGGCGTTCTACGCGCTTCATGTTCGAACGACTGCCCAAGAGACGATGCGCCGCGCGCCCGGCAGTCGCTGGTCATTTCCTCTCATCCACGGACGATCCCGCACAAACCGTCGGCGGCACGCGTCCTCCCCTCACCTGACAAACGACCTCAGATCGGGTAAATACGGCCGGTTCGACCGACCGCCGGACCGACACCGATTCGAGGGCCGTGATGAAGAAGCCGGGCGCTGAAGAACCCGTCGGCAGGGACGCACCGAAGCCGCAGCACGTCAACCCGCCGGCCGAGCCCCAACAGCAGTCGGAGGGGCTCGACTTCGTCCGCCGGATCGTCGAGGAGGACCTCCGCACCGGCCGGTGGGACGGCCGGGTCGTCACGCGCTTTCCGCCCGAACCCAACGGCTACCTCCACATCGGACACGCCAAGAGCATCGTCCTGAACTTCGGCATCGCGCAGGAGTACGGCGGCGCGTGCAACCTTCGCTACGACGACACGAACCCCGCCAAGGAAGAGGACGAGTACGTCCGCTCGATCGAGCAGGACGTCCGCTGGCTCGGGTTCACGCCGAGCGGCAAGTTCTTCGCGAGCGACTACTTCGACTTCATGTACGAGTCCGCGGTCCGGCTCATCAAAAAAGGCCTCGCCTACGTCGATGACCAGACGGCCGAGCAGATCCGCCTCAACCGCGGCACGCTCACCGCGCCGGCAAGCCCAGCCCCTTCCGCGACCGGCCGCCCGAGGAGAACCTCGATCTGTTCGAGCAGATGCGCAACGGCGAGTTCCCGGACGGGTCGAAGGTGCTGCGCGCCAAGATCGACATGGCGTCGCCGAACCTGAATTTGCGCGACCCGGTGATGTACCGCATCCTTCACCAGCCGCACCACAACACCGGCGACAAGTGGTGCATCTACCCGATGTACGACTGGGCGCACGGGCTGGAGGACTCGCTGGAGCGGGTGACGCACTCGGTCTGCACGCTGGAGTTCGAGAACCACCGCCCGCTCTACGACTGGTTCCTCGAGCACGCCGAGGTCTACCACCCGCAGCAGATCGAGTTCGCCCGGCTGAACCTCACGCACACGATGCTCAGCAAGCGCAAGCTGCTGCAACTCGTGAACGATCGCGTCGTCGCCGGCTGGGACGACCCGCGCATGCCGACGATCAGCGGCTTCCGCCGCAAGGGGTACACGCCGGAGTCGATCCGCGCGTTCTGCAAGCACATCGGCGTGAACAAGTTCAACAGCACGGTCGAGATCAACGTGCTGGAGAACTTCCTCCGCGAGGACCTCAACCGCCGCGCGCCGCGCGTGATGGGCGTGCTGCGGCCGCTGAAGGTGGTGATCACGAACTACCCCGAGGGGCAGGTCGAGCAGCTCGACGCCGTCAACAACCCCGAGGACCCCGCGGCCGGCACGCGGCAGGTGCCGTTCTCGCGGACGCTCTACGTCGAGCAGGACGACTTCAAGGAGACGCCGCCGCCGAAGTACTTCCGCCTCTTCCCCGGCAACGAGGTGCGGCTGCGCTACGCCTACTTCATCCGTTGCACCGACATCGTGAAGAACGAGCAGGGCGAGGTGACCGAGGTGCATTGCACGTACGACCCCGAGACCCGCGGCGGCGACAGCCCGACCGGGCGGAAGGTGAAGGGCACGATCCACTGGGTGTCGGCCGATCAGGCGATCGACGCCGAGGTGCGCCTCTACGACCACCTGTTCACGACGCCCGAGCCCGAGGACGTGCCCGAGGGGAAGGACTGGAAGGCGAACCTCAACCCCAACAGCCTCGAGGTGCTGACCGGCGCCAAGCTCGAGCCGAGCCTGAAGGGGGCGGCGGTGGGGACGAAGTACCAACTCGAGCGCATCGGCTACTTTTCCGTCGACCCGGACACGACGCCGGACAAGCTCGTCCTGAACCGCGCGGTGTCGCTGAAGGACACGTGGGCGAAGGTGGAGCACAAGGGCGGCAAGAAGTAGCGTCGGCCGCCAGACCTGCCACCGGCCGCCGTGGCATGGGCGGCTCGCTTAAGTCTTGCCGTGACGGCCGAAGACACCGGCGGGCCGCCAAGGCGACCTTGGACTCTTCAACTCGCCTAACCGCGTCAACCAGCGCCGCGGTGAACAGCTTGTCATCCCGAGCGCGCCGAAGGATCTCCCGCGGTTTCTGCGACACGCGCGCGAGATCGTACACCGCGATCGGGATGACATGCCGCGGCCAACCATTATTTATTGAGGCTCCGAGAAGGGATCCCGCCGCCGACCCGCGACCGTCCACCTGGTCGGCGGTCGGGCCGGCACGGCCGTTCCGACGTTTCAGAAGGGCCGGACAGTCGCCTCCGCGCGTCGGCGTGCCTAAGGTGCAGGGCCGCCCATGCCATCGGGTTCTGGCGGCCGCACCGCGCGTCATCGGTGGAGGATCCAAGTGAAACGATCATTGGCTGCGTTGCTCGCGCTCTTGGCCCTGTCGGCCGCCCCGGCCCGGTCGGCGGACGAGCCGGCAAAGGCGACGTTGACGATCGAGGTGACCGATCTGCGCAAGCAGCAGGGCGACCTCGTGCTCGGCGTCTTCCGCACGGCCACGGGGTTCCCGACCGATGACAAGAAGTCGCTCGTCTGGGGCAAGAAGAAGGCCGACGCCGACACCGTCGTCTTCACCGCCGACCTCCCGCCCGGCGATTACGCGGCCTCGGTCCTGCACGATCAGAACGCCAACGGCAAGATGGACAAGAACTGGATCGGCATCCCCAAGGAAGGGTACGGCGTGACGAACAACCCCAAGCCCAAGCGCCGCGCCGCCACGTTCAGGGAAGCGACGTTTACGCTGCCGCCGGAAGGCGCAACGGTCACGATCAGCATCCAGTACTTCTGACCTGCGCGTCCGCCGCGACGTACGATTCCGGACGTGCAAACACGTTGGTCACGTTCGTCGGAAGATCCCGTCACAGACTGTTGCGGCGCACGACTCCCGCGGATCACATCCGCGTAGCGGCGTGGCCACCTGAGGTGGCCACGCCAGTCACGCTAAAAACCCGTCGCAGCACCCGATCCCTTCTACGGGACATGCGGAGAGCAAGTCCGCGCGCCCGCCGACACGTCGCCGCACCCGCTGCACGGGTCACCCACGTCGCACGCCGACCGGCGTGACGACTCCTTCTCCTTTTGCTGCTTCGTTTCGGAACCCAGCACGGGACGCGAGGCGATGGGCACCGGCATCGCCGCCGCGTCGTGGCACCGACGGAACCGGCGGCGGAGCAGCAGCGACCCCAACGCGACGCCAAACCGCGCGATCACGCGCTTCGCGTGAGAGCACGACTCGCGGCGTCGCACGACGCGGTAGCGCACGAGAAACCCTTGTGAGGCGACACGTGCCGCTGGTACAGGCCGATCAGCCAGCACGCCAGCGGCGACACGGAAAGTGCGGCGTTCATGCGGTTTCACTGAAGCCGGGCGGGTGCGTCGGTAACGTTAGAAATGACTGCTGGTTTTTGAATGCCGGTCGCTTTGGACACGCGGCTGACCCGTCCTAGGGTGACGTGGCAGAGAGCCGCGTGCAGGCAGGTGAGCGTACTAAAGCCGCCCGGTGGGATTTGCCAGCTTTCGCGACGACATGCCTTGGTCGCGGCTCGCAAGCGTGCCAGCGAACTGGGGGCTCTCGCCTAGACGTGCCGCTTCCAGGAATATGCCGGAAAGGCGAGCGAGCGAGGCCCGCCGCCGTAGTCGCGGGCGCGGCCGTCGCGGCCGTCAGGCAGCGGTCGATCCGGCGGAGCGTTCGCTCGCGGCCGAGGAACTCCACGCTCTCGAAGATCGAGGGCTCACCGTCGTGCCGCTGATGCCCACCCGGATCGGCTGCGCCACCTTGCCGAGGCCGAGGCCCTTCTGGTCGCAGTAGGCCTTCACCGCGCCCTCCAGGCCGGCGGTCGTCCAGTTGGTGACGCCGTCGAGGATCTGGCGGACGTCGCGCAACGCGGCCAAGCCTTCGCCGCTGTTCTTGCGGAGGACCTTCTCCACCGCGTCGGGCGCGAAGGCGATGTCGTCGTCCGGCGTGTAGAAGAAGCGGGTGATCTCCTCCACCTCGCGCAGGAGGCGGAACCCCTTCTTCATGCTCAGGAGCTTTGCCAGGTCCGCGTCGCTCGCGCCGTTCAGCGGCGACTCGGGGTTGACCGAGAGAAAGTCCTTGAACGCCGCCAGCAGGCGCTCGGGCAGGCGGCGGCGCGCACGCCTCGGTGTTGAAGGCGAGGAGCTTGTCGCGCGCCGAACTTGGCGTTGCTCTTGCCGATGCCGCCCGTCGAGAAGAGGCCGACCATCTCGTCGATGCTCGGCGGCGCTCGCGATCGCCGCCGGGCGACCAGCCGAGCAGGGCGAGGAAGTTCAGCAGCACCTCGAGGTAGCCGTTCTTGCGGAAGTCGTGGACGAGCACCTCCGGCAGGTCCGACTCGCGCAGGCCGACCACGTGCATCACCTTCTGCTGCTCGGTCGCGTCGAGCTGGCGTCCCTCGTCGCCCAGCCAATCCGCGATCCGCTCCGGCGGCAGCGCGGCGAGCGTGGCGATGTCGGCCGGCGTCTTCTTCGCGCTCTTCAGCCAAAGGTTCGCCGCGTGGCGGACCTTCTTGTCGCGGTCGCGCTTGCCCATCTTGGAGCCGTCGGTGTTCAGGATGATCGGCAGGTGAGCGTACGTCGGGCGCGGGTAGCCGAGCACCTCCTGCAGCGCGACGTGGTAGAACGTGTTCTTCGTGTGCTCCTGCCCGCATGACGTGCGTAACGCCCATCTCCGCGTCGTCGACGACGACGGCGAAGTGGAACGTCGGCATGCCGTCGGTCTTGCGGATGACGAAGTCCTGCACCTCGGCGGCGGGGAACGGCACGTCCTTGCCGAGCACCTCGTCGCGGAACGCATAGTCCTTCACCGGCATCGCCAAACGCACCACGTGCGGCCGCCCCGCGGACTCGAACTGCCGCACCTGCTCGTCCGTCAGTTGCGGGCGGCGGTAGACGTACTGCCGCTTCTCGCGCTCGGCGGACTTGCGGAGGACGTCGAGTTCCTCGGCCGTCTCGTACGCCTTGTACGCCAGGCCGCGCGCGGATCAGGTCGTCGATGATCGCGTTGTAGACGTCGAGCCGCTTCGACTGGTAGACGAGTTCGGCGTTGTCCCAGTGGAGGCCGAGCCAGCGGAGGTCTTCCAGCAGTTGGAGCGTGGCGTGCTCGGTGCTGCGCGCGAGGTCCGTGTCCTCGATGCGGAGCAGGTAGCGGCCGCCGGTGTGGCGGGCGAGGAGCCAGAAGAGAAAAACGTGCGGGCGCCGCCGACGTGGAGGTAGCCGGTCGGCGAGGGGCGAATCGGGTGACGACGGGGGTGCTGTCCATAGGGTCCCGGGGGCGGAAGGAGCGCGATCAGATGGATTCGCGCGGCGCTGCCTGCCGGCGACGGCGCGGGCAGCGCGCCGCGACCGCGGCGCCCGCGGCGGGGCCGGCGGGGCGCAGCCGGGCCAGGCCCCAGGCGGTGATGCCGGACAGCGCGTAGGCGAGCGTGGCGATGCCGAGCGTGTAGCGGTGCGCGACCACGAGCAGCAACAGGCCGCCGAGCACGAGGACGAGCCGGCCGAGCGAGCGGCGGCCGCGCAGGTAGCGGTTGACGAGGTGCGGGTAGCGGACGTTGCTCACCATCAGCAGCCCGGTCGCCAGCACGACCAGCGGCAGCATCCAGATGCAGATGCCGGCCAGCACGGCGAACGTGCAGCACGCCCGACCCCGCGGGGAAGTCCACCGCGTTGCGCGCCAGTTCCTGCTCCATCAGGACGAACGCCGCCACCGCGCCCGCCGGCGCCGGGGCTGGGCAGGCCCAGGAAGCTGAAGTGGTGCTGCTCGCCGTGCTCGTTGCTCACGTTGAACCGAGCCAGGCGGATCGCCGCGCAGCTCATGAACAGCGCGCCGATCGCCCAGACGAGCCGCGACATCACCGGCGCCAAATCCGGGTGGGCCGACTTGAACACCTGCAGCGCGAGGAACGCCGGCGCCGCGCCGAAGCTGATGACGTCGGCGAGGCTGTCGAGTTGGCCGCCGAAGTCGGTCGTGTGGCGCGCCATCCGCGCGAGGCGGCCGTCGAGCGCGTCGAAGACCATCGCGAAGAAGATCAGGTACGCCGCGACCACGAAGTGGTGCCGCGCGAACCAGTTGGTCAGATCATCCGGGCTGGCGACGGCGGGGCTGACGTCGAGCGTGGCGACGTACATCGCGCCGAACCCGCACACGGCGTTGCCGAGCGTCGCGAGGCTCGGCAGGAAGTAGATCGACCGGATGTACGCCCGGCGGCGGTGCCGGCGCAGCCGCCGGCGGCGGTGCTCGCGGCTCCGGCGGGGAGGGGGATGGGGGGCGTCCGTGGAAGACATTGAGGGTTTAGATCCGGAGCGCGAACCTCGGAGTCGAACCGATAAACTCGAAATCCGAAGCACGAAATCCGAAATAAATCAGAAGTCCAAACTCAGCAAATCCGAAACGGGTACTGCTCCGCCGAGCATTGAAGCCGACGGTACGCCTTTATGGTTTTCCCGTTCGTGCTTGAGGCTTCTTTCGGATTTCGTACTTCGGATTTCGAATGTCCAGCTTCGGGTTCCCGGCTTCGGATTTCGATTTCAAGTGTTAAGCTGGTGTCTCTCGCCCGACGAGCGGCTCGAACTCCTCGTCGTCGACGCGCCGCTCCTCGGTGTGGATCGGCTTGCCCACCACGACCAGCACGTCGCTCGCGCCGCGGACGGTCTGGCCGACCGTCACCTTCACCTGCGGCTCCATCCACTTCGGCACGTACAGCTCCGTGCGGCTGCCGAACTTGATCATCCCGATCCGCTCGCCGCGCTTGACGATCGTGTCCGGCTTGGACGTGAACACGATCCGCCGCGCGATCAGCCCCACGATCTGCTTCACCACCGCGATCGGGCGGTCCCCGTGCGGCTCGGCCAGCACGACGGTATTCGACTCGTTCTCGTCCGACGCGGCCGAGTGGCTCATCGCGTTGATGAACTTCCCCTCCTTGTACACGACCTTCAGCACGCGCCCGTCGCACGGCGCGCGGTTGACGTGGACGTTGAAGACCGAGAGGAAGATCCCGACGCGGACCGACGGCCCGCCGAGCAGCGGGTCGTTCGCGATCTCGGTGATGTCCGATACGGTGCCGTCGGCCGGGCTGACCAGCGCGTGCTGCTCGGTCGGCACCGCGCGCTCCGGGTCGCGGAAGAACGCGAACAGCCAGATCAGCACCGGCAGGACGATCAGCGCCAGCCACGGCCACGCCGTGAACCCCAGCACGACCGCCACGACGAGCAGGACGACCGTGCCGATGAACATCTCGCGGAAGCCGTGCCGGGTCAGGGGGAGCATCCGCGCACCGTAGATCAGCGCGCGGGGGTTGTCAACGCGGGAACGGGCCGCGCAGCGGCGGCGCGTCGACGCGCCCGACATCGACGGGCGACGCGGGCGGACGGGCGAAGAGTTGCGGGCGATGGATGGACGCGCGACGACCGTTCGGCGGCGCGCGCGCGAGCGCCTCACCGGACGCGCACGAACCACCCGTTGCGGTCGGCGGCGCGACCGATGCGCGTCGTCCCGCACCGGCGGACGAGGGCCTTGTAGAAGCGGTCGGCCCGCTCGTGCCCGTCGCTGACGTCGTACCACCGTCCGGCGGTGTTGAGGATGCGGGCGGTCCCGTCGTCCTCGTCCGGCAGCAGTTCCGCCGCCCGCCACGCGAGGTCGGCGGCGACCTGCAGGTTGTCGTACATGACGTCGATCTCGGCCGCCGTCGCGGCGGGGCGGGCCTGCTCGTCGGCGCTCGGTCTCAGCTTCGACCAGGCCGACGGGCGTCGCCAGTCCCGATCGCTGCGCGATTCCGCCGCGTACAGCGACCCCCTGTGATCGTGGGCGATGCGTGCGGCCTCCCCCAACGCGGCGGCGCGGTCCTCCTCGTAGGCAGCGTCGTCGGCCGCGCGCGTCAGGGCGTGCTGGTAACGGGTGATCGCCCCGGCGAGGGCGGGATCAAAGTAGGGCACGGCCTCTTCCCACCGACCGAGCCGCACGAGGCGTCGGGCGAGGCTGCCGCTGACGATCCGCCGCGTGTCCGGAGGCTCGGACCTCCAAGCCGCGCGCAGCGGCAGGACGACGAGCGAGCCGCGGTCGAGGAGGATCTTGAGCTCGTCGATGCCGAGCACGCGGCCGCACAGGTACTCGATCCCTTCCACGTCGCCGCAGCATGAAGGCCTCGAGCGCGGCGACGTACTGCCGCGCGCCAGCGGACGACCCCGAGTTCCGCCGCGCACTGTCGCGCCGGCAGAAGCCCGGGTGCCGATCGGTCGCGGTCGAGGGCGCTGCGGCGGTCCCACCGTGCGTGAGCGGCGTCGAACGCGTGCGCCGCCAGGTGAGGTAGTCGGCGGCGCGCGGGCAGGTCGCCGGCGCGCGTCGCCAGTCGGGCGTTCACCCAATGAAGGTCCGGGGTCTGCCGCTTCGCCCGCGACGACCACTGCGCCGCGGCGGCGTAATCGCCCGCGGCGTAGGCGGCCCGCGCGAGCAGGATGGGGTCGACGATCGCACGCGGGTCGTCGGCGGGTTCGAGCGACGCGAGCCACCGCCGGACGGCCGCGGGATCGGGGGCGGTTCGGTACGGCCCGCCCCCGGACGCGACGTACGCCGCCATCACGGCGATCGCGCGGGCGTCGGACCGGAACGCGTCGGGCACGAAGCCGGCGGCGGGGTCGGCGGCGGGCTCGGCGGCGGCGAGCCGGTCCGCCGCCATCGCCGCCAGTGACTCGGCCGCGCGGGGGTCGCCGCTGGCGAGTTGCGTGAGGTAGAGGTCGATCGCGCCGGGCACGTCGCCGCCGCGCCATCGCACCGCGGCCTGCCGGCCGTAGCTCGCGGCGGCCAGACCGAGGTTGTCCGAGAAGCCTCCGGCCGCGAGGTCGCGTGCCCGTTCGTACCACCCCTCCGTCCACCCCGGTCCCACCGTGTCGGGCGGGCAGCGCCCGAGCATGTACGCGGCCCACACGGAGCGCCAGTGCCGCTCGCTCGACGGCAGTTCGAGCAGCGCGAGCCACGCGTCGCGCGCCGCGTCGAACTCGTCCCGCGCAAAGGCGAGGGCGCCGCGGAGGTATAAGTCGAACTCTTTCGGGAGCCCGACCGGCATCGCGACCGACGGCGGCTTCCCGTGCCGGCTCGGCGGCCACTCCAGGACGGGACGGTAGTCGCGGATCTCCCGTCGCTTGGCGCGGTACGCGATCACGAGCTGCTGCGCCTCGTCCGGCGGGCGCGATGCCGCGGCGAGGGCGAGTTCCAGGTCCGAGACGTCGACGGTCGCCGACTGGTGCGAAACGCCCATGGAGTCCGGCAAGACAGCCTTCGCCACCGGCTTCTGCCGCGGCGCGATGCGGGAGAACTCCAGCGTCAGGTCGACCGGCGGACGCGCGAGGATCGCCTCCTCGTCGGCGATGCCCCGGCGGTCGACGGCGCGGCAGGGGGTGGCGAGGGCGCAGACGAAAACGGCGGCGGCCACGAGCGGCGGCGCGGCGAATCGGAACGGCAGTTGAACCACGTCCCGCCTCCCTGCGGCTGACGGCTCGACCGGCGCGTGCCCCCGGCCGTCCGACGGCGGCGGGCGAGGCGCGCTACTTCGTGAAGAACCGCTTAATCGAGTGGACGGTCGCCTGGCGCTGCACGGCGGCGATCGACTCCAGCAGCGGGATCTCCTTCGGGCAGACCTCGACGCAGTTGCCGGACTTGCCGCAGTCGGCGACGCCGCCCTCCTCCATCATCGTGTCGAGGCGCTCTTCCTTCAGCGCCGAGCCGATCGGGTGGTCGTTGAACAGCCGCACCTGGCTGATGACGGCGGCGCCGACGAAGTTGTTGGTCGGCGTGTACTGCGGGCACGCCTCGAGGCAGCAGCCGCAGCTGATGCAGCGCGACAGCGGGTAGCGCTCCTCCTGGAGCTTCTGCGAGATCGGCGGGCCCGACCCGAGGTCGTAGGTGCCGTCGACCGGGACCCACGCCTTGACGCGCTTCAGGTCGTCGAACAGGCGCTGGCGGTCGGCCCACAGGTCGCGGACGAGCGGGAACTTCGACAGCGGCTCGAGCGTGATCGGCTGCTCGAGCTTGTCGACCAGCGCCGAGCAACTCTGGCGCGTCTTGCCGTTGATGAGCATCGTGCACGCGCCGCACACCTCCTCGAGGCAGCCGCTCTCCCAGACCGGCGGCGTCGTGCGCGTGCCCTCGACGGTCACCGGGTTGGCGGCGATGTACTGGAGGCAGGAGATGATGTTCATGTTCGCCCGGTAGGGGATGGCGAACGTCTCGTAGCGGTGCGGCTGGTCCGGGCCGTCCTGGCGGCGGATGCGGAGCGTGATCTTGCGGCCCTCGGCGGCGGCCTGGCGCGTGGCGGGTTCCTGGATGGTGGCGTCGGTGACTGTCGGGTTCATGTGTGGAAAATGGTAGAGGGCGCGACGCGTTCAAACAAGCCGCGCCGCTCAGCCGCGACATTCAGAAGTCGTGAAACGCCCGACGGTCGCGCGGGGGGGCGCCGCGCTGGCCGCGCTTCGTTCCCCGCCCGCCGGCGGCGGCGACGGCGGTGACGGCGGCGGCGGGCGTCCGCAGAAACGCCGGACGCCGGCGGCGGGTGCCGTCGGCGTCCGGGCGTTCTCATACGTCGCAGCCCCGCCCGCGGTCAGTTCCCGCGGGGGGACGGGCCGGCCGTCAGCGGGCCGAGACGGCGGCGCCGGCGGCCTGCTCCTCGAGCTCGATGCGGGCCGGGTCGATCTCGTCGGCGCGCGGGTCGCGGCGGCCGGTGCGGCCGGTGGCGTCGGCGACGAGCACCGAGTACCGCCCGCGGCTCATCCGCACGTCCACGACCATCCACGCCGTCCCCGGGATCAGGTCGCCGGGGCCCGCCTTCTCGTCGCGGCCGTTCCAGGTGCCGTCCTCCCAGACGAAGACCTTGAACTTCGCCTCCTTCATGCTGGGGTTGCCGGCGAGCCAGAACCGCACGCCCTCGGAGACCACGACCGGCTCCGACCAGCGGCTCCAGCCGCTGGACAGCGCCAGCTGGTCCTCGACCTTCTTGTCCGCCGCGATGTTGAGCGTCTTGTGCAGCGGGTTGAGCAGGTGGTAGCGCAGGCGGTAGCGGTACGTCTTGCCCGGGGTCGCCGTCTCGTCGTGGGCCCAGATCGTGACGTCGCCGCTCAGGTTCGTCACGTTGAACGCGCCCGCGACGCCGCCCATGGCCGGGCCGGTCTCGACGGGCGGCGGCTCGTAGAAGCCTTCCTCCGACGGCACGCCCAGGTCGTTGGGGTCGTTGCCGTACTCGCCGGCGGGGCGGCCGGTCTCGGGCATGAGGACCTCGTCCTCGGCGAGTTGGAGCAGCAGGTAGCTCGGGCCGACGTTCACGCCGCCGCGGTCGAACTCGCCCTCGAGGCCGCCGTTCTGCTCCATCTGCTGTATCGCCCGCTTGTAGTCGGCGACGGCGCGCTTCTCCTGCGGCGTGAGCCGGCGCTTGGGCGGGTTGGCCGGGTCGAAGTCGGTCGCGGTCGGCGCCGGGGCCGCGCCCGCGGGGCGGACGAGCGCGGGGGCGGGCGCGCCGGGCGCGTACCACGGCTGGCCCTTGGCGACGTCGTAGAACGGCGGGGCCGCGACGAGCTTCTCGTTGCGGCTGACCCAGTCGAGGTAGTTCAGCCGCTCCGCCTCGTTCGCCCCCGGCGCGGGGAACGGCTGGACGCGGTGGATCTTCAGCGGCGGCACGTTGACCTGCTTGGACCACTTGCCGCTGGGCAGTTGCTCCTCGCGCTGCAGGTCGACGCGGAGCATCTTCGTCTCCCACACCAGCGGCGGCACGTCGGCCGTGCCGTACGCCTTCTCGAACGCCGCCTGGATCTGCTCGGCCGGGATCGTCGCGCCGGCCGTCACCCAGTCCACGTCCTGCTCGAGCATCGCCTGCTGGACGTTGGGGTTGTTGCGCGGCTTCTTCCAGTTCGGGTCGGGGTATTTCGCCACCGCCCGGCCCTGCGACACCTGCACGTAGGGGATCGGCGGGGGGACCGGCAGCTTGGCGATCTTGTCGCCGACGACGTTCTCCACGCCCTGGCCCTCGGGCAGCACGACGCTCCCGCCGCCGACGAAGTTGCTGGCGACGAGCGGGCCGAACGCCTGCTCCGTGCCGGGCGTCGCGAAGCCCATGCTGGCGACGAAGCCGTCGACGTACTGCTTCACCGGCATCGCCGGCGGCGGCTTCTGGAGGTCGTTGTTCAGCTTCTGCACCGGGCCCTCGGCGATCGCCTTGGCGATCCCGCCCGGCTCGAGCTTTTGGCCCGGCTGCAGTTCGGTCGCGACCGGCGTCTGCAGGACGTAGGCGTAGGCCATGTAGCCCAGGAACAGCACCGCCAGGCCGAGCACGACCCACTGGACGTGCTTCTCAAGAAAGTCAGTTACCTTTTCCATCGTTCACCTTCGGGGTTTCGTTGTTGTTGTTGATGATGACGACGTCGTCGTCGACGGCCCGCAACGGGCGCGCTCAGCGCGACACGACCGGCTCCTCGGCCGAGAGGCCCGGGTCGACCTCCTCGCCGCCGCCGCCGCCGTCCTCGGCCGGCGCGGCGGCCGGGCCGACGCCGAGCTTGCGCTTCACGAGGGCGGGCATGTACTTCTCCGTCCACGACCGGAGCATCAGCGCCTCGCAGTCGAACGTGACGGTGACGACCGGGACGTCGCCGTAGACGTACCCCTGGTCCAGCGCGGCGGCCTTGTCGACGGCCGTGAGGTTCACGCGGTTGACCGTCACGAACGAGCTGGGCTCGCCCTCGGCCCCGGCGGTCTTGCCGGTGTAGAACTTCTCGCGGCTGAGTTCCTGGATGATGCGCGGGACCTGCTGCGCGTCGACGTTCATCTCGATCGAGAAGTGCACGACGTCGAACAGCGGGTTGGACACGCGCCCGGTCTGGGAGACCTGGAAGTTCTTGGGCAGCCCCGCCGCCGGATCCTCGACCGCCGCCGCGGCCTCCTCCCCCTCGCCCGGGACGGCCGCGACGGCGGCGGCGCCGGCGCCGCCGGGCCGCACGTACTGGGTGCCGTCGGCGGGCACGTTGAGGCCGATCAGGTGCTTGACCGGCGACTGGGTCACGTTCTTCGCCTTGGCGTTGATGCGGGCGATCGACCGGCAGACGTCCTGCTGGACCCACAGCGCGTTCTGCGCGTACCACATCTCCTCGGCCGACGGGGCGCGGCCCTCGCCGGCGACGGCGGTGCTCGCCGAGATCGCGTCGGTCTCGGCGTACATCTGGAACTGCTCGGCGCGTTCCTTGCGGATGCGGTCGGGCAGCCCGGCCCGCTCCTGGGCGAACTCCGCCTTCTTCGGCGCCTCGTTCAGCGCGACGCGCTGCTCCTGGCCGGTCTTCTCGTCGGTCTCGACGCGGTAGACGAGCGTCGGCTCGTACTTCGTCCGCCACAGCTCGTCCGCCGCCGCCTGGATGTCCTCCGGCGTCGGCGGGAGCGTCGCCCGCAGCACGCCGACCGGCAGGTCCTCGCGGATCGTGCGGCGGTAGGTGTCGCGGAAGTCGAACGCGTTGCGGTTGCTCGGCGTCGGCAGCGCGCTGGGCCCGGGCACGAGCAGCGCGTGCTCGTTCATCGCCACGGCCGCCTTGCTCATGGCGGTGCTCTGCGCCTTGACCTGCTTCGTGACCAGCGCGCCGGCGTCGATCACCTTCTGCCCGGGGAACTGCGTCAGCGGCACCGGCTCGGCCGCGACGAGGTCGACGATCGGGAGCGTGCGCTGCTTCTGGAGCGTGGCCTGGAGCTTCTCGTGCCGCGCCTTGAGCGCGTCGGCCTGCTGCTGGGCCGACTCGTACATGCCGCCCAGCGGCCACACGAGCGCGACGAGCGCGAGGATGATGACGACCCCGCACAGGATGCTCATGACGTTCTTCTTCAGGATGTCCATCGTGACACCTCTCGGTTAATGCGTGTGTTGTCGGGCCGGCGCGCCCGCGCCGGCCGCCCGCCGCTCACCGGCCGGCGACTCACGGCGTCTCGCCCGCCGACACGGCGGCGTCCGCCGGTTCGGCGGCGGCCGGGTCCGCGGCAGGGTCCGCGGCAGGGTCCGCGGCAGGGTCCACGGCGGGATCGGCGGCCGGGTCCGCGGCGGGGTCGCCCTCCCCGGCGGGCGCGGCGTCCGGGTCGACCGGGGTGGCGGAGGCCTGCTTGGGGTCGAGCACGACGGCGACGAGGAACGTCAGTTGCCAGTCGTTCTGGAGCGACTCGCCGGTGATCGGGTCGACGAACGTGTCGACGACCGCCGCGCCCGCGCCGCCGACGCCGCCGCCGGGGCGCCGCGGCGCCCGCGCCCGCCGGGCACGCCCGCCTGCGGGCGGCTGGCGACGGCGCGCGGGCGCGGCCGCGCGCCGCGCGGCGCGCGCTGCCGCCCGCCGACGACGTTGTTGGCGTCGTTGCCCGGCGTGAGCCTGCGCGCCGACGGGACCTCGACCCGCTCGATGCGGTAGGGGCCCTGCGCGCGGTCGGGCGCCGGGTTGGTCGCCAGCAGCGCCCTTGACCTGCTCGCCGATCTCGCCGTAGTTCTTGTAGGGCGTCGTGCAGCGGATCGCGACCACGAAGCCGCGTTGCGGCCCGGCCGGGACCTCGCCCTCGGCCGCGGCCGCGCCCCCTCGGCGGCCGCGTCGATCCCCGCGCCCGCGCTCACCACCGCCGCCGCCGCCGCCGAAGCCGCCGCCGCTCCACGCCGGGGCCGCGGCGCCGCGCCGCCCACGAGGCCGGCGGCGGCCGAGCGGAACGCGGCGTCGTCGGCGAGCAGGGCGGTGATGTTCGGCTCGTAGCGCGACGCCATCTGCGCCAGCTGCACGAGCTTGCGCTGGTCGCGCGGCACCTTCTTCATCTCCTCGGGGTTGCCGCTGCGCACCGCCGGGCCGGGGTCGGGCAGGGCCTTGTTGATGTCCTGCAACACGCGGGGCCAGATGTCGCGCCCCTGCTCGAGCGACTTGATGTTCTTGATCAGCACCCGGTCCGGGCCGCCCTGGGCCTGGATCTGTTCCCACTGCCCGTCGAGCGTCGTCGCCTGCTGCTCGGCTTGGGCGATCCGCGGCTCCAGCGCCGCGTCCTGCCCGAAGCGGCTCTGGTCGTAGTAGTACCGCCCGACCGGGATCGCCGTGCCGGCGACGAAGATCGCGGCGGCGGCGGCGAACCACTTGGTCTTGTCGCGCCACATCCGCTCGCGGCGGATCTTCTGCGGCAGCAGCGAGCTGGTGATCGTCGCCTCGCCCATCGCCTGCAGCGCCAGGCCCGTACGCCGACACGGTCGACAGCAGGTTCTCGTTGAAGACGGCGGCGGCGGCGGCGTTGTCGGCCGCGCCGGCGCCGATGCGGTCGACGCGGTGCACCTCGAGCTGAAGGTTCTGCTGCAGGTACTTCTGCAGGCCCGGCAGGCGGAACGTGCCGCCGAGGGCCAGCACCCGCGCGATGCGCCGAGTCGCGGTGGACCGAGCTGTAGAAGCCGATCGACCGCTGGATCTCGCTGACGAGGTCGGCGAACACCGGCCGCATCGCCTGGAGGATCTGGCGGGCGTACTTGCTCGTGGCGGCGTTGCGCTTGAGCTCCTCGGCCTTGTCGAAGCGGAGCTTGAACTGCTTGGTCAGCGCCTCGGTGAAGTTGTTGCCGCCGAGCGGGATCGAGCGGAGCCAGACGCTCTCGCCCTCGGCGATGATCAGGTCGGTGTTCTCGGCGCCGATGTCGATGATCATCGACGTGCCCTTGAGCCGCTGGTCGTAGTGCATCGCGTTGTACACGGCCAGCGGGTTCATCTGGACCGTGTGGACGTCGACGCCGACGTTGGTGAAGTTCTCGATGTGGCGGTTCACCAGCTCCTTGCGCATCGCGAAGATGCCGACCTCGACGTCGGGCGACGCCTCGTCGCGGAAGAGCTGGTAGCTCCACTCGACGTCGTCGAGCGGGAACGGGATCTGCTGGATCGCCTCGAAGCGGACGATGCTGGGGATCTGGCGGTCCTCGACCGGCGGGAGCTTGATGAAGCGGGCGAAGCTCGACTGCCCGCTCACGCCGACCGCCGCGGCGTTGCCGCGCGTGACGTGCGTCTGGGCGAAGTTCGCCAGCGCGGCCTGACGAGCGTCTCCTTGTTGTCGCCGGCGTTGGACAGGATGTGCTCGTGCTCGATGACGGCGACGTCGTCGACCCGGAGGCCGTTGGCGCCGCGGACGAGCTTCACAGCCTTCAACGCCCGGTTGCCGACGTCGATGCCCCACGCGAAACGGGGTGTGGCCATATGGGGGACTCCTCGTTGTGCGGCGGTCAGACCAACCCGCACGTGACGGCATTGGTGGACGCGGGCCGCGGTTGTCGGCGGTGCGTCCTGCGGTTGTCGCGTCACGTCGGGCGCGACTGAAGCGCAGGTCCGGACCGCCGGGTGGTTCGTTCGTTCGTCGAGACGGCGAGGCCGCGGTCGCCGGACGCGCGTCGTCCGGGGAGCGGCATTCAACGCCACGCGGGCCTCATTGTAATGCGGGACTCCGAAACTTCCTCTTTCCGCCGTTGCCGTCGCCTCTTAAGATCGATTCTAGCCCATATTGAGTCAGACGTCAGGTGTCTGTTCGACACAACGGCCGCGGCCACACGACCTATACGTTCGGGCCCGAGGGCCGAGCAGGTTCACGACGGGGACACGGAGATACGGATAGGAGAAGCGGGGAGAGTCGACTTCGGGTGCAGGCCCCGCGTCACACGTCCTCGTCCGTCATCTACCGACTTTCCGATTTCCTAATCTGTCCGGCCTCCGTGTCTCCGTGTCTTCGTGGTGCAACTTCCTCGGCTTGCAGAAACTCGCTCCGCATGAAAACGTTCTCGGTCCAGACGCTCGGGTGCAAGGTCAACCAGTACGAGAGCGACGCGTTGGCGGCGTTGCTCGAGGCTCGCGGGCTCGTGCAGGCCGCGCCGGGCGACGCGGAACTGCGCATCGTCAACACGTGCAGCGTCACCGTTCAGGCCGGCAGCAAGAGCCGCCAGGCGCGCGGCGACTGGTCCGACTGCCGCTGTTCGGCGAGGCGACCGACGTCGACGCCGAGGCGCCTGCTGGCGATCCGGCGGCGATCGACGAGCCGGCGTTGATCTCGGATGTACGGGGATTGCGCCGCCCGGCGGCGGCGGCAGCGCGGCACGCCGGCCGCGGGTGGTCCTGACCGGTTGCTGGGCGACGAGCGACCGTGCGGCGGCCGCGGCGTTGCCGGGGGTCGATGCCGTCCTCACGCATCACGACGACGTCGCCGCCGAACTCGACCGACTCCTCCTGCTGTGGCGGCGGCGCCGAGCCCGCGCTCGCCGCAACCGCGCGACCGCCCGCCGCCGAACAAGCCGCCGCCGGACAAGCCGCCGCCGGACAAGCCGCCGCCGAAGGGGCCGCCGCCGAACGTCAGGCGGCCGCCCGCGGGGCCGTTGTCGAACCGTGCCGCGTCGCCGCCGAGTGAGCCGGGATCGATCGATGAAGAAGAGGGATGGATGGGGGAAGCCGGGCTCGGGGCGGGCGCGATCACGAGCGGCAATAAATCACGCGCCGCCGCGGAAGTCAACCGAATTCGCCGTGGCGAACAGGGGACGTCCGAGAACCCGCGGGGCCGTGCCGCGCGTCGGCACGGCGTCGCTCCCGCTGCTCGGCCGGCGGCAGACCGGGCGGCAGCGGGCGCTGCTGAAAATCCAGGACGGGTGCGACGCCGGTTGCACCTACTGCATCATCCCCTCGCGCGCCCCGGCGTGTGGAGCAAGCCGATCGACGACGCCGTGCGTGAGGCGCGCGACCTCGTGGCGGCGGGGCACGTGGAGATCGTGCTGAACGGGATCTTCCTCGGCGCCTACGGCCAGCCCACCGCCCTGCGCCGCCGCCAACTCGAGCCCGGCCCCGGGCCGCTGGCGTCGCTCGTCGAGGCGCTGTGCACCCGCGTGCCGGGCCTGCGCCGGCCGCGCTTGTCGAGCCTCGAACCGGGCGACCTCACGCCGGATATTATCGAAATATTGCGGAGCCACCCGCAGCCGGTCCCGCACTTTCACCTCCCGCTCCAGAGCGGCTCCGACGCGCTGCTGAGGCGGATGAACCGGCAATACCGCCGCGACGACTTCCTCCGCATGGTTGACCGCGTCCGCGCGCCTTCGACCGCCCGGCCCTCACGACCGACGTGATCGTGGGCTTCCCCGGCGAGGGCGAAGACGCGTTCCGCCGGACGCTCGAGGTCGTCGACGCCGCCGGCTTCATCCACGTGCACGCGTTCTCCTTCTCCCCGCGCCGGGCACCGCCGCCGCCCGGTGGACGGCGACTTCGTGCGGGCCGATCGTGAACGAGCGGATCGGGCAACTCCGCGAGCGGGCGGCCGCGCACTCGCTCGCGTTCCGGCGGTCGTTCCTCGGGCAGGAGGTCGAGTTGCTCGTGGAACGCGACGGCGGCGACGCGGCCGATGAGAGCGGCGAGCGGCTCGGCGGCGACGCCGCACGGCCGGTGCGAGCGGTACTTCGACGTCGCGTTCCACGACGGCGCGCCGCGCCCGGTGACTTCGTGCGCGTCCGTGTCGACGAGGTCACGCCGCGGCGGACGCACGGGTCGCTCGTGCGCGTGCTGGCGGGGCGCGATGATCGCGGTCGTGCAACGGGTGACGTCGGCGGCGGTGACGGTCGAGGGGGAGGTCGTCGGTCGGATCGGCGTGGGGCTCGCGGTGCTGCTCGCCGTCCACGCCGACGACACGGCCGCCGACGTGGCGTGGACGGCGAGGAAGTTGTGCGGCCTGCGCGTCTTCCCGAACGGCGACAAGGGGTTCGACCGCGACGTGCTCGCCGTGGGCGGGTCGATCCTGCTCGTCAGCAACTTCACCGTCGCCGCCGCGACCGGCAAGGGCCGCCGCCCGTCGTTCGACGCCGCGGCGCCCCCGGAACAGGGCGTGAGTGGTTCGACGCCGTCGTCGCCGCCGTCCGCGCCGGCGGGGTGATCGTCGAGACCGGTCGCTTCGGCGCGCGGACATGCGCGTGGACCTCGCGAACGACGGGCCGGTGACGCTCATCGTCGACAGCCGACCATGTCGTTGAACTGGGATGCGAGCCGCCGTCGACCGCGCGGTTCGCGAACGTTTCATTTAGCCGGTGGGCTTGCCCGCCGCGTTCGCGGGTGGATTGCAGAAGCCGCACGCGCGGCGGGCAAGCCCGCCGGCTCAATCAACGAGCGGCTATGTATTCCATGCGGAGCGTGCGCCGGACGCGCTGCTTCGTCATCTGCTTGGCGCTCGAGGTGCTCGTCGTCCGCAAGGGGCCTCGGCGACGAGTCGCACGTCGCGGCCCGCGCCGTGCGACGCTAGAATCCGCGCGATGCCGCTCCCCATTCTCCAAGGCGGCCGCGGGGCGAGCGGCGAGGACCTCGTCCGGCTGTTCCACCGCACCGAGTTGCTCCGCACCCGCCACCTGGCCGAGGAGACGTCGCTCGACGTCGGCACCGCGTTCACGAATCCGGACCTGTCGCGGGTCGCCGCCAATCGCATCCTCGACGGCGCGGTGCCCGCGGGCATGACGCCGGCCGAGGCGATGTCGCTCGTGCGCGAGCACTACGCGTCGGTGGGAACGCCGTGTCGCGCGCGATCGTGCTGAACCCCGCCGCGCCGGCGGAGCCGCACCGCGCTGCTCGGCGAACACCTGCTCGCCGCGCGGTGGACGGCCGATTGCTCGGACGTCCTCGTGCGTCGCGACTTCCTCGCCGCCGTCGAGGCGGGCCGAGGGGCTGACGATCATCCCCGCCCGCGCAGCTTTCGTCACGCCCGCGCGCTGGCCGAGGAGGCGGCCGCGGGGGAGATGCAACTCGCGGAGGCGGCGCTGCTGCACCTCGACGACTCGCATTGGGACGCGCTGCTGGGCGCTGCGGGACGGCGCGGCGGTCGGCGGCGTGGGCGTGTTGGCGGCGGGGGACGTGGGGCGGGTCGATCGATTGTTCCTCGTGCCGGCGCCCCGCCGGCAGGGCGTCGGGGCGGTGCGGCTGGAACGGGCCTTGGAGATCTGCGCTCGCTCGCTGTTCCGGCACGTCCTGCTCGCCGCCGCGCCGGGCGACGCCGCCGCGGCCGGCCTCGCCGGGCGGTACGGCTTCCGCAAGGTCGGCACAGTGGTTCAGTACCGCGCGCCGGACTGATGACGACGACGACGTTGACGACTGCTGCCGTCGTTCACTCCGGCTTCAGGTTCGCGTCGGCGTCCTGCATCTTCAGCGGGATGACCCACTTCGGCCGCGGCACCTTGCGCAGGGTCGTCGCCAGTTCCTTCTTCTCGCGGCGAATCTCCACGTCGACGAGCGCCATCTGCTGCACGATCACCGGGTCGAGTCGCACGACGCGGCCGCTGCGCGAGCGGATGCGCGACCGCGCCTCGAGGTTGTTGTATCGGTTCTGCGCGTCGCGCACCTGGTCCCGCTCGCGGCGGACCTCCTCCATCACCTCCGCGCGTTCGCGCTCGATCTCCCGGTGCTCCTCGCCGGACAGCCAGCGGTTGCCCCACCGGTGGAAGCCGGGCCGCGTCGCCTCCAGCGCCTTCTGCGCCGCCTCGAACGCCGTCACCTTCGCGTCCGGCACGCGGCCGCGGTCGCGCGCGTACGTCGCCAGCGCCATGCCCCACAGTTCGACCGCCTCCTCGTCCGGCTCGCCCGGGCGGGCCTTGCAGTGCTTCTCGAGGACGGTCGCGGCCCGCATCGCGTCGCGCCGGCCGGCGACGTCGAGGCGGGCGGCGTTCAACACGACGCTCCGGTTGCCGAGCGTCGCGGCGAGCACCTTGTCCATCGCGGCCCGAGCGGCGGGCATCTCGCCGAGTTGCGCGTGCGCGATCGCCTTCTCGTGGTAAAGCGTGATCACCGCCGGGTCGATCAGCTTCGCGGGCTGCGGGCCGGCGGCCTTGATCTTCAGCGTGTTGATGCGGACCACGTCCTGCGGCTTCAAGCGGACCTTCGGACGCGGCGCCGGCGGCGGGGCGGGGGCGTCCGGCTCGACCGGGGCCGCCGGCTCGTCGGGCGCGGGCGGCGCGACCTCTTCCGGCTCCGGGGGCTCGATCTTGAACGGCGCCGGCGGCGGCTTTCGGGTGCCGGGCTTGGCGGGCTCGGTTGACTCGTCCTCCCACGACTCCTCGTCGAAGATCGACCCCGCCGCGCGGAGCGCCGCCGGGAAGAGGAGCATCGCCGCTAAGCTGAGCCGAACGGCCAGGCGGACGTGTGACATCGGATTCCCCTTTTCGCCCGGTTCGCGTGCCGTTCCTCTGACGTGTGATCGCGGCCACGGCAGCCGGCGCGTCTCGCAAGTGATGAATCCGGTTTACCGCTGCCGGCAGGCGAGGTCAAGCAGGAACCGCCACGTGGAACACCGTTACGTCTGGCTGGCGTCGCCCCCTCAGATGGCCACACCAGCCAGCCGAGGACTCGGGTCGCCGTACCCTTGAAGTAGAATCGCTCTCGAACGATCGAACTCAGCTCTCGACGGGCGGAGCGCCGAGGGCGGGCCCAGACGTTTCCGACTGCCGTCGTCCCCGGATTCCTCGCTTCGCGTGATGACGGGATGCCACCCCTCGCTAGCGCCCCTAGCCGCGGCCGTGGAATCGCGAGCCGGCGCCCGGTGCAGGTTCCGCGACCTGCACCGGCCGGCCCTCGGTCATCTGGCGGTAGACGTCGCGGTAGGCGTTGAGGAAGCGCGTGAAGGACAGGTACTCGTACGCCTCGGTCCGCGCGACGTCCGAGATCGTCCACTGAAGCTGCGGGTCCTCGTGCAGCTCGAGGATTCGCCGGGCGATCGCCGGCGGCGCGGCGGTCGGCGTCAGCACGGCGTTGTGTCGGTCCTCCAGAAGCTCGGCGACCGTGTAGGTGACGGTCGACACGATCGGCAGGGCGGCGGCCATGCACGTGGCGATCGGCAGGGTGGAGACCGGCCCCTTCGCCGTCACGAGGATCCCGTCGGCCGCGCCCAGCAGTTCCTCCGGCTCCACGCTCGCCACGGCCGCTCGGGCGGAGCGCACCAGCCCGTGCTGTTGCAGGTTCGCCCCGCGCGCGACCGCCTCCCGCGCCCGCTCGCCGGTCCCCCAGATCAGCACTTTGAACCGCGGGTCGACGATGTGGACGATTGAGGCGGCCCACACCGCGTGCTCGTGCGCCGCGGCGCGCGTCGACTCGCCGGGGACGAGCAGCACGCGGTCGTCGTCGCTCAAGCCGAGCCGGCGGCGGAGGTCGGGGTCGCGGCGGCGCTTCACGCGGCCGAACTCGACGCCGGGGCGGATCAGGTGGCAGCGCTCGATCGGGAACCCGCGCTGCACGCAGGCCCGCCGGAGCGTGGCGGTCGGGCAGACGACGTGCAGCTCCCGGTGCCCCAGCACCGCCCGCAGCCACCGGATCGACCGCGGCGACAGGAACCGGTCCGGCGTGAACAACACCCGCCCGACGCCGGCCAGCGCGGCCGCCGTCACCGAACGCTCGGCCCACGCGTGGACGACGTCGTACCCCTTCCCCTCCCGCCGCAGCGACACGAACGCGTGCCCGACCGACCGGTAATCGCCGCCGGGACCGACGGTGCGGGTGACGAACTCGAACCCCGCCCCCGCCTCGCGCGCGAGGCCGGCGGCGCCGCGGCGGGTGTGGAAGTCGGGGTCGGGGCTCAACAGGTGCAGCACGCGGGCCATGCGGCGACAGGTTAAGCCTTACGCCGCAACCCGCAACGGGCGACCGAAGGTCGTCGTGGTGCCGAAGGAAATGCAACCGCGGAGACGCAGAGACGCAGAGGCTGGAGGAGGGGTAAGACGAGCGGGACTCGGCGGCAGCGATGCGCCCCCCTTTGCAACTTTGGAATCCGGTCGCCTCCGCGTCCGTCTCAGCGTCTCGGCGCCTCTGCGGTTGCATTTTAAGCACCGCGATGCGCCGCGACCCGACGAAGCGTCACGACACTCGCGGGAGGCGATGGCGTCCGCTAGGATCGCCGGTCTCGCGCGGTCGCACCGCGCCCGACGCCCACGATCCGCAGGAGAAAGCAAACATCATGTTCGTTCACTTCGTGCTCTTCTGGATGAAGGACGGCACCCCCGACGCCGCCCGCAAGCAACTCGTGGACGACTGCCAGGCGTACCTCGGCAAGATCCCGTCCGTGCGCAACCTGTGGGCCGGCCGGCCGGCGATGACGCCGCGCGAGGTCGTCGACAACTCGTACGACGTCGGCCTCTGCGTCGCGCTCGACGACGTCGCCGGCCACGACGTGTACCAGGAACACCCGCTGCACAAGGAGTTCATCGCGCGCAACAAGCAGCACTGGGAGCGCGTGCAGATCTACGACTTCAAGTGAACCGGCCGGCCACGGGTCGCCGCGGGACCGGGTGACAACGGATGTGCCGGATCGGCCGCCGCGCCATACGCTTCCGGCTGCTCGATCAGCGCGTCAACGTGATGGCCCGGCATCTTCTCGCGTTGAGCGTTTCGCACCGACGTTCTAGGATGGGGTCGATGGCACTGTTCGGCCGCCCTTCGCCGCGTGACGACGCTCGGGCGGCAGGCTGGGCAAACTGGGTCGGCCGCCAGCACCCGCTGGCGCGCTGGTGTCGCTCGTGCTGGGCGTGTTCAGCCTGACCCATCTCGGCACGCTCGTCGTCGACGGGTTAGCCGCGGTGGTGCTGGGCGTGGTGGTGATGAGAAAGCTGCGGACGGGCGCCCGTCCCGGAGGCGGGGCCGGCCGAGGGAGCGGGCCCCGCGTGGGTGGGCCTGATCGCCGGTGGCGTCAGCCTGTTGATGGCGACCGTGCTGTACACGATGGCCTGACGAGCGAAAGCCGAGACGCTGCCGCAGGCACATCAAGAAAGCCGCGGGCGGAAGCCGGCGGTCTTCTGAAACGGAAGGTACGCCTCGCCGCGAACCGACGCCGGCGGCGGCGAAAGTTGTCGCGGGTCGGACGGGGCCGGTAGGTTAGCATCGGCGACGGGCGAGAGAGAACGGCAGGCGAGAGAACGGCCCCGCGGCGGCGCTCCCAACGGAGGGTGGCTCGGTGAAGCACGTCGAACGCATCATGGTCGTCGAAGACGACCCGGACATCTCGGAGATGCTCGCGCGCTGCTCAACTCGCAGGGTACGAGCCCGAGGCCGTCTACGACGGCGCCGAGGCCATGGAGCGCGTGCCGGCCAAGTGCCCCGACGCGCTCGTCCTGGACGTCATGCTGCCGGGGATGAACGGCTTCGACGTCTGCCGCAAGCTCAAGTTCCGCAAGGACACGAACAACATCCCGATCCTGATGTTGACGGCCCTCAACGACCCGCAGTCGCCGCCAGGGCCTGCGCGGTCGGGGCCAACCGCTACCTCACCAAGCCCTTCTCGCCCGACGAACTGCTCAAGGAACTCCGCGACCTGCTCGACCAGCACCGGCGGCTGACCGGCGGCCAGGTGCGGACGCGCGTCGAGCTGCACATGCAGAGCGACAGCCGGTACCGAGAGCACCTCAACGATTTGCTCGACGAGTTGTTCCAGCTCACGCCGATGACCGAGGCCGACATCGGCCGGGTGCGGTACGCGGTGCTGGAGATGACCGAGAACGCGATCGAGTGGGGCAACGGCCGCAACGAGGACCTGACCGTCTCGATCGCGTACGAGGTGGCCGATGACCACATGAAGTTCGTGATCACCGACCAGGGCCGGGCTTCGACCCGAACGCGATCCCCACGCGGCCAGCGACGAGGACCCGGTCGCGCACCTGACGATCCGCGAGAAGCTCGGGATGCGACAGGGCGGGTTCGGCATCATGATCGCCAAGGGGATGGTCGACCGCATCGAGTACAACGACCGCGGCAACCAGGTGACGCTCCTGAAGTACTTCCACACGCTTCCCTCCGCCGCCGACGCGTAGAGTCTCGGCACCATGATCCCGACCTGCGCCTCGACCGGAAGGCCGACCGCCTGCGCGTCGAGACCCTCCTCCGCCGGCTGCGCCTCGACCCGCGCGACGTCGCCCTCGGCGCCGCCGCCGACGCGGCCGCGGTGCAGCAGACCCTGGCCGACGTCGCCGAGCGCGGCGACGACGCGGTCGTCGACTCCGCCCGCCGCTTCGACGATCCCGCCTTCACCGCCGACGGCCTGCGCGTCCACCCGGATGAGATGCGCGACGCCGCCGGGCGCGTGCCGCCGCAGCAGATGGCGGCCATCCGCAGGTCGATCGCGCAGGTGCGCGAGTACCAGCAGCACGTGATGCCGACCGAGCCGGCCGCTGCGGCGGCCGGGTTGAACTCGGGCTCCGCTTCACGCCGCTCGACAGCCGCGGGCCTTTACTTCCCCGGCGGCAAGGCGGCGTACCCATCGAGCTCATCATGCTCGCCGTGCCGGGCGCAGGTCGCGGGCGTGCGGCGGATCGTCGTCTGCTCGCCGCCGAGCAAGTTCGGCCGGAGCGACCTCGTGCTGGCGGCGTGCCACGAACTCGCCCTGACCGACGTCTTCCCGCGCCGGCGCGCGCGGCGGCGATCGGGGCGATGGCGTTCGGCACGAAGACGATCCCCGCCGTTGACAAGATCGTCGGCCCCGGCAACCGCTACGTGCAGCTCGCCAAGCGGGCGCTGGCCGGCTGTGTCGGGATCGACGGCTTCCTCGGGCCGAGCGAGATCCTGACGCTCGCCGACGAGACCGGCCGGGCCGACTTCATAGCCGCAGACCTGCTCGCCCAGGCCGAGCACGACCCGGGCAGTTGCTTCCTCCTCACGACCTCCGAGTCGCTCGCCGCCGAGGTGACGCGCGAGATCGAGCGGCAGTCGAAGACGCTGCTCCGTATCGAGCCGCTCCGCCGGTCGCTCGAAAGTGAGAGGTGATCATCCTGGGGCGCCTCGATGGACGACCTGATCGCGGCTCGCCGACCGGTTCGCCGCCGAGCACGTCAACCTCCAGACGCGCGACGAGGCGGCGACGCTGGCGAAACTGCGGCACGGCGGCGCGGTGTTCGTCGGCCCGTGGTCGCCGGTGGCAGCGGGCGATTACGTGCCGGCCCGAGCCACTGCCTGCCGACGAACACGACGGCGCGCTTCTCCAGCGGGCATCAGCGTCTACGAGTTCCTCAAGCTGCATGAGCGTCGAGCGCTACGACGCCGCCGGCCTCGCCGCCGACGCGGACGCGATCATCACGATGGCGACCGCCGAGGGCCTGGACGCGCACGCGGCGAGCGTGGCGATCCGATCGAAGACGAGTTAATACACGGAGGCACGAAGTGGCGGCGTCGCACTGAAGCTGCCGGCGCATCGCTCGATCCCGCGTCGTTGTTAAAGCCGCGACGTTCCGGGTGAAGCCGGGCGGATCGACGAGCTGAGGTCGATTCGTTTCGCAGAATCTGCGCGTGCTCGTCGTCTCTGCGACATTTGGTGGTTACACTGATCCCATGGCTCTCTCATTCGTCCGCGCCGCCATGCGACATGCAAGGCTACACCCCGGCGAGCAGCCCGCGGCCGGCGAGCGGGTGGTGAAGCTCAACACCAACGAGAACCCGTTCCCGCCCAGCCCGAAGGTGATGCAGGCGCGCTGACGCAGGTCGAGCCGGAAATGCTCCGCCGCTACCCCAACCCGACCGCCGAGGCCTTCCGCCGCCGCCGCCAAGCTGCACGGCGTGTCGCCCGACATGATCATCGCGGGCAACGGGAGCGACGACGTGCTCACGATCGCGACGCGTGCACGTTCAGCCGCCGGGCGGCGTGCTGGCGTCGCCCGACCCGACGTACTCGCTCTACCTGATCCTCGGCGCGCTCGAGGAGGAAGCGCGGTACGTGAGCGTGCCGTGGGAGAAGGACTGGTCGCCCTGATCGACGGCCTGCTGCGGCCAAGGCCGACGCGGTCTACCCCGCCAACCCCAACGCGCCAGCGGCACGTTCGTCTCGCCGCTGAAGGTCGCGCAGCTCGCGACGGGCCTCGACTCCCTGCTGCTGGTCGCCGAGTCGTAGGCGGACTTCGCCGACGACGAGTGCGTCGCGCTGGTGATGGCGCACGCGATCGTCGTCGTGTCTCGCACCATGTCCAAGTCTTACTCGCTGGCCGGCCTGCGCTTCGGCTACGCGATCGGTCAGGCCGAGGTGGTCGCCGAGATGATGAAGGTGAAGGACAGCTACAACACCGACGCGATCTCCGTCTGCGCCGCGACGGCCGCCATCGGCGACCAGGAGTACGCGCAGCGCACCTGGGAGCACGTGAAGTCGGAGCGCCAGCGCCTGTCGTCGGAACTGACGCAGCTCGGCTGGACCGTGCTGCCGAGCCAGGCGAACTTCATCCTCGCCGCCACGCCCGACGGCCGCGGCAAGGCGGCGTACCTCGGGCTGAAGCAGCAGGGCATCCTCGTGCGCTACTTCGACAAGCCGGGGCTGGCCGACAAGATCCGCATCACCGTGGGGACGAGCCAGGAGAACAACGCGCTGCTCGGCGGCATCAAAGCGCTGACCGCCACCGAGAGCCGGCGGGAGTCGGCCGAGCCGGTGGGGGCGTCGCAGGCTTAGTCCCCCCTCGGTTGCTAAGCCGCAAGCGGCTCGACCCTTCGAAGAGAACGAACGACATGTCACAAGCGTCGCCCACCCGCCGCACCGCGCAACTCTCCCGCCAGACGAAGGAGACGAAGATCTCCTTGTCGCTGAACTTGGACGGGAAGGGGCGCACGTCGGTCCACACCGGCGTCGGCTTTTTTGACCACATGCTCGACCTGCTCGGCCGCCACGGCCTGATCGACCTTGACGTCACCGCCGAGGGCGACCTGCAGGTCGACGCGCACCACACGGTGGAAGACGTCGGCATCGTGCTCGGACAGGCGATCGAGAGGGCGGTTGGCGACAAGCGCGGCATCTACCGCTACGGCTGGGCGATCGTGCCGATGGACGAGACGCTCGCGCAGGTGGCCGTCGACCTCTCGGGCCGCCCGGCGTTCGTGTTCAACGTCGCGTTCACCGGGCCGTCGATCGGCGCGTTCCCCGTGGAACTCGTTGAGGAATTCCTCAAGGCCGTCGCCACCAGCGCGCGGATGAACCTGCACGTGACGGTTCCCTACGGCACGAACAACCACCACATCGCCGAGGCGATCTTCAAGTCGCTCGCGAAGGCGTTGCGACAAGCGGTGAGCCACGACCCGCGGAACGACGACGTGCCCAGCACGAAGGGCTCGCTCATCGGCTGACGCCGTGCCGGGGTAAGGTTCCGCGCAAAATTCACTCCCGCTCCGACCCGGCGGCGGGGTAAGCTCTGAACCGTCGACCTTAGCCTCGGGGGCGCCATGATTCAGCGCATTTCGTTCGTCTGCCTCGCCGTCCTTCTCGTCACCAGCACCGGGTGCGTCACCACCCGTGCGGCGCGGCTCGCGCGGCACGACCTTTCTCAGCCGCCGTCCACCACCACGTCGACGGTGCGGGAGACGGGCGTTTATCAGGTGAAGTGGGTGCAGAACAAGTCCCACAGCGGCCCGATCGCCGGGACCGAGCGGATCCTGAAGCGGGGCGACACGGTCGGCTTCACCACGACCGACGACGGCGGCCTGCTCGCCCTGGCCGGCGACGAGCAGATCGCGATCGAACCGCCCATCCCGGACGGCTCGCGCCGGCTGATCTGGTACGCCCGGCACGAGGTGCCCTCCGACCTGACCGTTGGAACCGGCCGCGTGCTCGCCGGCGTGGTCACGGGGGCGGCGGTGGGCGCGCTGGTCGTCGGCGCGGTGGCGGTCGATGCCGCTCTAGGCGAGGAGGAGGACGACGACGACGACGACGTGCCGATATACAGCCTGGACGTCGAGCGCCAGGAGCGGCGGGAAGCGGCGAAACGTCAGAGGCGCCTGTATCGCGTCGACGGGAAATAGGTTGAGCGCCGTCCTCCCCGGCACTGCGGCCCGCACCCGCTCGGGACCAGGGGATGCTCTGACGCCCGGACGCCCGCGGCGCACCCGTCCCCGTCCCGCGAGGATGCGGGGCAACGACGTCTACCCGCATGCACCCGCGGCGCGACAGAAGACGGGCGCGATCCGAACGCGGCCCGCGCGCCGCCTCGGCGGGACGGCGGCCGTTCGTGGTCCGGCATTCTGACTCCACACGCGCTCCTACTTCTTCAACTCCGCCAGCGAACCCACCACCGGCATCGGCCCGACGATTGGCTTGGCGTAATCGATGAACGCCTGCGTGATGTCGTTGCCGCCCTTGATGTACTCGTCGGCGAGGTGCTTCGTGTCGCGGGCGACGTTCTTGATCGACGTGAAGATCGTCTCGATCTCGTAGCCGCCGCCGGCCTTGCGCTGCATCGCGATCGAGCCCTCGCGGTTGGCCGGGTCCTTGCTGTACTCGACCGCCACCCGGCCGACCATCCGCGCCTCGCGCGCGTCGACCTCGCTGACGGCCAGTCCGGGGAAGCTCCGCTGGAGGTAGCCGAACGTGTCGGCCCGAACGCGGAGCTTCTTCCCGCCGGGCACCTGGAGCTTCGTCTGGATCAGGTTCGCCAGGTGGTCGCCGAGGCCCGTGCCCGCGAGGTTGATGTTGCCGTGCGCGTCCTTCTCGATGTTGGCGGCGAGCTTCTCCGCCCAGGTGACGTGGTGGCCTTTGTCGTTCTTCTCCGGCACGCTCACGCCCTCGCTCACCGCGATCAGGCACCGGCCGAGCCGCTCGTAGACGGCGTCGACGTCGGCGAGGAACTTCTCCTCGGTCAGCGGGGCTTCGGGCACGTAGATCAGGTGCGGGCCGTCGTCCGGGTTCTGCCGGGCCAGCACGCTGGCGGCGGTGAGGAAGCCGGCGTGGCGGCCCATGATCACGTCGACCTTGATGCCGGGCAACGAGCGGTTGTCGTAGTCGTCGCCCATGATCGCCGACGCGACGAACCGCGCCGCCGAGCCGAAGCCGGGCGTGTGGTCGTGGACGCGCAAGTCGTTGTCGATCGTCTTGGGGATGTGGAAGACCTGCAGGTCGTACTTCGCCGACGCCGCCAGTTCCTGCACGATGCGTGCGGTGTCGGCGCTGTCGTTGCCGCCGACGTAGAAGAAGAAGCGCACGTCGTTCTTCTTGAACGAGGCGAAGATCTTTTCGCAGTAGGCGGCGTCGGGCTTGTCGCGGGTGGAGCCGAGGGCGGCGGCGGGGGTCTGGGCGACGCGCTCGAGGAGTTCCTGCGGCGCGTCGTTGAGCGGGACGAAGTCCTCATTGACGATCCCGCGCACGCCGTGGCGGGCGCCGAGCAGGCGGCCGATGTGGCTCGAGTTCTGCACCGCCTGCACCACGCCCACGAGCGACTGGTTGATGACCGACGTCGGCCCGCCCGACTGGCCGATGACCGCGTTACCGTTGGTGTTATTTGCCATTGTGCTTCCGGTGGAGGATAAAACTTGGCAGGGAGTGTAGTGGAACGCCCGCCCGCTTCAAGCGGCCGCGGCGTGCCGCGCCGGCGCACGATGACCAACCGCATGACGACGATGATCCAGCAGCAGCCGACGAAGCCCGCCTCGCCCCCGGACGCGCCGCCGCGCGGCCCGCGCCGCCGGGCTGTCGCGTACGCGCGGCCGCCGCGGCGGAGCCTCGAAGGGTTGGCGGCGGTGCTGCTGGTCGGTGCGTCGCTCCCGGTCGGCGTGGCGATCAACGCCGCCCTCTACCGCGCCGGGAACCTCGAGCGCGGCGAGGCGGACAGCATCGGCTTCACGATCGCGATCGCGATGGCGACGCTCGGCACGATCCTCGGCTGGCACGCCCGCCGCCGGATCCTGCGCCAGCCGACCGACCTCCAGGGCGTCACCACCTCCACGATCGCCCTCTTCGGCGGCGCCCGGCGAGGCCGGCACACCCTTGGCGATCAGCCGCCCGGTCGCCTCGGCCTCCGCCTTGGCCTTCTCCTCGAAGCGGGGGAGCAGGAGCTGCTCGACGTGGCGGGGCTCGACGCGCAGGAGCGCCTCGTCCTTGCTCAGCACGCCGCCCTGGACCAGGTCGTTGGCGATCTTGACGGCGGCGCGGCCGGTCCGCTTGCCGTTGCGGGTCTGGAGCATCCAGAGCTTGCCGCGCTCGACGGTGAACTCGAGATCCTGCATGTCGCGGTAGGTCTTCTCGAGCTGGCGGGCGATCCGCTGGAACTCGGCGTAGACCTCGGGGTTGTGGTCGCGCATCGCCGAGATCGGCTCGGCGTTGCGGATGCCCGCGACGACGTCCTCGCCCTGGGCGTTCGCGAGGAAGTTGCCGTAGAGGACGTTCTCGCCGGTGTTCGGGTCGCGAGTGAAGGCGACGCCGGTGCCGGAGTCGGCGCCCATGTTGCCGAAGACCATCGTCTGGACGTTGACGGCGGTGCCCCAGTCGTCCGGGTACTTCTCGGCGCGGCGGTAGTCGACGGCGCGGCGGCCCATCCAGGAGGCGAAGACGGCCTTGATGGCGAGCTCGAGCTGCTGGAGCGGGTCGGACGGGAACTCCTGGCCGGTCTCCTGCTTGACGAGCTGGTTGTACTCGGCCACGTGGTCGGGGAGGACGTCGGCGGAGTGCTCGTGGTCGAACCTGACGCCCTCCTTCTCCTTGGCCTTGTCGAGAGCGTGCTCGAACGGCTCGGCGCCGATCCCCTGGACGATCCGCCCGAACAGGCTGATGAAGCGGCGGTAGGCGTCGAGGGCGAAGCGCGGGTTGTCGGTCTGCTTGGTCAGCCCCTCGACCGACCGGTCGTTGAGGCCGAGGTTGAGGACGGTGTCCATCATGCCGGGCATCGAGACGCGGGCGCCGGAGCGGACGGAGACGAGCAGCGGGTCGGAGGGGTCGCCGAAGCGCTTTCCGGTGATGGATTCGATGTGGGCGATTCCGTCAGAAACTTCGGCGCGGAGGCTCTCGGGAAAGCGTTCGCCTTCTTCGTAATAGCGGGTGC
>JAUJNJ010000052.1 GCA_030448225.1 Phycisphaerae bacterium | reverse complement strand
GGCGCTCCGAGCGCCGTGCTTCCGACCGGGATCCGCTGCTCGAGATCCGCCGCGCGCAGGCGCAGGTCGTTGTCGAAATCGGAGCTGTGTGGGGTGGCGGTGAGGATGGCGGTCACCTCACGAGGCTTGAGGACCGGGATCTTCGGCATGTCAGTCGACGGTTACGAGTTGGGTTCCGACGAACTCGCCTTCCATCCTCGGCTCTGCCGTCTTCCAACAGCATCGCCAGCACCTCGCGGAGGTTGCCGTGCAACTCGTCCATCGTCTCCCCTTCCAGTGCCCGGGAAGCCGGGCACGTAACCCACGAGCAGGCCGGTGTCGGATCGCGCTTCGATGGCGGTGTAAACTCGCATGGGCGAGTATATCACGACGCGGGACGTCGCCTCTTCCGGTTGATTGCACCTGACTCTCACCCAACAAGCGCCATCACGTGCAACACCACCCCGGCCGCCGCCGCGGCCGCCAGGACGACACAGCGCCAAGGCCCACCGCCGCGCCGGCCATCGGCACGAACGCGCGGGCACCAGCACGCCAGCAGGTGGGCGGCGGCGGCGGCGGCGGGGGGGTGCCGCCGGGGCGCGTCGCGACAACAGCAGCAGGGGCCCGGCGGCCAGGAACGCGGGCCGAAGCCGTAGCCGATGAGGCGGGCGACGGATGCCGAGCATCAGGGCGATAAGGAACGAGATCAAGCCGTAGAGCAGGGCGACGGCGGCCCACATCGGCAGGCTGCCGAGCATCGCGCGCCGCCGCGCGCGCGGAGCCGCAGGACGGGAACGGCACACGCCGAAGAGCGTGAGGAACGTCACGAGCGTCGTCAACGGCGGTACGGCGTTGAAGCGGGCGATGCCGATTCGTCGACGCGCCGGTCGGCAGCCACGCGGGGACCTCCGTCGACCAGAGCGGCGTCACGTCTGCAAGTTCGTCAGCGGTGTGTCGGCCCACGGCGTGACGCCGCACACGTTCATCAGGAGTTGGAACGGCACCTTCAGCAGCAGGTACAGGAGCGTCGGCATGCCGTGCACGTTCGGCAGCTTCGTCGCGTGACGATCGCGCCGACGCCATGCCCGCGAGCGTCGCCGCGATCGTGCCCCACGCGAGGCCGCGGTCGCGCCGCATCATCGCGACGATCAGCACGACGACGGACAGCAGCACGGTCGACTCCGCCAGGTGCAGCAGGACGAGCGCGATCATCCCCAGCGCGAGCCGGCCGCATCAGGAACACGAGGAAGATTGCCAGAAGGGCGGCGTGGAGGAGGCCGGGGTAGAGGTAGCCGTTGTAGAGCCGCGGCAGGAACGGCGTGAGCACCGCCAGCGGCCAGACCAGATGCACGCCCGAGCGGCCAGCAGCAGCGGCGCGACGCCCGTCGCGAGCCCGACGAGCGACACGACCGCCACCCCGGCGAAACGCGCGTCGATCGGCCACCCCGTCGCCGCCGCCGCGGCCCAGGCGACCGACGCGTGCAAAAGCGGTGGCGAATGGCCGACGCCCGGGCCCATCCGCCCCTCGGCGATCAGCCGGTAATGCGCCTCGTCGTCGTCCGGCGGCCCGGCGGGCGGAACAGCGCGCGGCAGCGTCGTCGCCAGCACGAGCACCGCCGCCCCGCCAGCGCAGGGCGAGCCCGATCGGCGGGGGCACGGCGGCGGGCATCGGCGACAGCGTCATGTTGAGTCGTTCGCCCCGGGGACGGAGGAGGGGTGGGGTGGTTGAGTGGTGGTGTGGCAGGGAGGAAAACACCTTACTCCACCACCCCACCACACCACACCCCACCACCACCCCGCCCCGCCCCGCAAGCCGTGGCCGCTGCCGGGTTTCCGGTACGGCAGCGCGTCGTTTCGGAAGCGCGGGAATCGGATACTATAATTCGCCGGCGACGCCGTCGGGAGCCCGTCTACCCCGGTTCCGCCACGATTGTCACCGCGCAAGGAGAGGCCGATACAGAAGACACGAGGCGTTATTACCCGCCGCCCGCGGCCGGGTCGCATGCGCCGCGGGCGACGGCATACGCGGACGGCGGAGCCAACGGAGGGACCGGCATCGCAACCGACGGGACGTTATCAAACGCGATGGCGCCCGCCCGCCCCACGGGGCCCGGCGACGGGACCGCCGCCCGCATCCTCCGCCGCACCCTCCACGCCGGCCGACCGTGCCGGCGGTCCGACAAGGTCCTGCTCATCCTCAGCCAGGTGTTCGTCCCCGACCCGGCGAGCGTCGGCCAGCACCTGGCCGACGTCGCGCCGAGATGGCCGCCGCGGGCACCGCGTGCGCGTCTACACGTCCGCCCGCGGCTACGAGGACCCGACCCGCCGGTACGCGAGCGCACGAGAACCTCACGCGCCGACGTCCGCCGGCTGCCGCTGGCGTCGTTCGGCAAGCAGCTCGATTTTCACGCGCGGCCCGGGCGCGGCGATGTTCCAGCTCCAGTGCCTGATCATCGGCCTGTTCACGCCGCAGCTGGGCTGCGTGCTGTTCAGCACCTCGCCGCCGATGATCGGCCTCGTCGCCACGATCCTGCGGCGCGCGCGCGGCGTGCCGATCACCTACTGGGCGATGGACCTCAACCCCGACCAACTCATCGCGCAGCGCGGTTCGGCCGAACGGCGTCGTCGCCCGGATGCTGGAGTCGGCCAACCGGTTGATCCTCCGCAACGCCTCGCTCGTCGTCGCGGCCGACGACTTCATGGCCAGAGCGACTCCGCGCCGCAGCCGCTGGCCCACAAGCTGATCGTCAGCCCGCCGTGGACGCACTCGCCGCACGTGCAGCTCATCCCGCACGACCGCAACCCGTTCCGCCAGCGGCACGGCCTCGCCGGCCAGTTCGTGCTGATGTACAGCGGCAACCACAGCCCGAACCCGCTGACGACGGTCCTGCAGGCCGCCCTGCGCTTCCGCGACGACGACGGCGTGCGGTTCCTGTTCGTCGGCGGCGGGCTGGGCAAGCGGGAAGTCGAGGAGTTCATCGAGCGGCACCGCCTGACGAACGCCTGCTCGCTGCCGTACCAGCCGCTGAGCAGATCCGATCCTGTCGCCGCCGACGTGCACCTCGTGACGCTCGGCGAAGGCATGGTCGGGATCATCCACCCGTGCAAGGTGTACGCGCGATGACGATTGCCGGCCGGTGCTGTTCGTCGGGCCGGGCCTGTCGCACATCTCGCGGCTGCTCGACCGCCACCCGTTCGGCGTGTGTCGCACGGCGACGTCGAGGGGCGCGGTGCGGGCGATCGAGGACCTGCAGCGATGACCCCGCCGCCCGCGACACGATGGGCCGCGAGGCGCAGCGGCTGATGGCGGGGGAGCTGAGCACCGCCGCTCTCCAAGACGTTCTGCGACGCGGCGCTGCGCGGACGCTGGAGTCCCCGGCGACCGCACGCCGACCCGCCGACGTCGTCCTGCCCGCCGACGCGTCGCGTCTGGTCGCGCGACGACGGCGATCGCCGGCGTCCGTCCGCCGCCGTCGGCACCACCGCCGTAACGCCACACCCGTCGCCGCACCGCCGCCGCCATGAGGATCCTCTACGACCACACGATCTTCACCGTGCAGCAGTACGGCGGCATCTCGCGATACTTCGGAACTGATCCCGCGTCGCGGCGGCGGGCGAGGGCGTCGAGGCCGACCTCTTCGCCGGGCGCGTACGTCAACCGCTACGACCTCGCCGCCGTCCGCGCGCTGCCGCCGCTCGGCCGGCTTCTACCGGCCGCCGCTCCGCCGCACGTACCGCGCGGCGATGCTCGCGGGCGATCTCGTGCGCGCGCGGCTTCGCCCGCAGGCACGGGCCGACGTCTACCACGCGACCGGGTACACGCGCCCTCGACCGTTCCGGCGCGCGTCGTCACGCTCCACGACCTGACGGTCGGCGGATGCCGCCGCACCTGTTCCCGCCGCGCGACCGCTTGCTGGCGCCGATGCGGGCGGCGGTGGCGGCGGCGGACGGGGTGGTCGGAGCACGCGGCGCGACGCGATCGAACTGCTCGGCGCGCCTGAGGCGAAGTCTTCCGCGTCGTCCACCACGGCAACGCGCTGGCGGGCGGGGCCGGGGCCGCGGGCCGTGTCCGAGCCGTACCTACTCTACGTCGGCCGCCGCGACGCGTACAAGAACTTCGACGCGCTGCTACGCGGCGTCGCCGCGGCTGCGCGGCGGGTTCCTCCTCGTCTGCGTGGGCGGGGGCCTCGCCGCGCCCGCCGAACGCGCGAGATCGACCGCCTCGGCCGCGCCGGCCGCGTGCGTGCGATCGCCGGCGGGCCGGACGGCGATGCTGGCGAGCTTGTACGCGCACGCAGAACTGCTCGCCTACCCGTCGCTGTACGAGGGTTCGGCATGCCGCTCGTCGAGGCCATGGGCTTCGGCTGCCCCGTCGTCGCCGCCCCGCGCCGCAAGCTGCGAGGTGGCCGGCGACGCCGCCGTCTACGCGCCGCCGGGCGACGCCGACGCGCTACGCGACGCGCTCGAAAGCGTGTGCGACGACGGGCCCTGGCCGATCCCTCGCCGCCGCCGGCCGCGCGAGCCGCAACACTTCCGGTGGGACTGCTGCCGCCGAGGACGATCGGCCCGCGCTCGGGTGACGCCGCATTCGCGTCTGCCCGGCGTCGACATCTTGACGATCGAGGCGCGTCCCGGGCGGGTGTAGCCATCAGGCCCAGGGCCGCGTCATCCCCAGGAGCCACAATGGCGACTCATCTCGAGTCGGGAGGGTGCGCTCCATCCCGAGATGGGTCGGGTCGCTACCGCCCTCGGGATGACATTGAGAATTCCGCACACGACCAATGACCGCCGTAGAGCATCCGCGGGACATCGTGCAGCTACCGAAGTTCCCGGAACGGGAACGCTGCACGGTCAGCCGCGTTGCTCGTCGACCGCGGCCAGCCAGGCGAGCGTGACGTCGTGCCGCCGTTCGGCGTGGCGGACGGCGAAGGCGCCGTTGTCGGCGAGCCGGGCGAGGAGCCAGGTTTCGTCGAGGCCGTCGAGTTCGATCACGATCTGCCGCACCCGGCCGATCCACGCACGGCAGTCCGCGAACAGCCGCGCTCGCCCCCGATGTCGCACTTCGAGATCGACCGTGGCGCCGTGGCGATCGAGGAGGTCGGCGACGGTCACGACGTCGACCTCGTGGCCGGACGGCGCGTCGCTCACGGCGGCGTTGCCGCTGCGAACGTCCCCTACGGGAGCGTCACCCGCCGGTGCGTCGCCGCGCCCGGCGGTGGCATCGGCCGGGGACTCGACCAGGCGGTACTCGTTGGGGCCGACGCCCGCCCGCGCACGCGGGCCCGGCGCGGGCGGGCCAGCGATGAAGTTGCGGTGCAGGTGGGTGCGGCCGGCGGCGAGCAGCGCGCGCGACCGTACTGCGGGCGGTCGCGAGGTTGCCGTCGTCAGGCTCGACGCCGACGAAATCGCGCTCGGCCGCGCGCGCGGCGAAGTAGGCGATCGAGAAACCGACGTTCGTGCCGAGGTCGAGCACCCACCGCACCGGCGGGTCCACGTGCTGTCGAGCCGCGGCGTACTCGCCGGCGACGAAGACCTCCAGGAACGTGACGAAGTCGCTCGTGCCGGGCCGGTGTAGCCGCGAGCGGGTTGCCGCACCGCAGGGGCCGCGGCCGCCGCGGCCGCGTCGGGCGAGACGTTCGACGCCGAGTCGCCGCGCCCGGTGTAATAGAGGCGGAGGCGGTGGCGAGGGACCGCGAGTCACCGAGGACCGCGAGCCGCTTTGCAGCGTTGTCAGCTTCTGGAGCAACGGCGTTCCTCCCGTGGCAGCCGTCGGTCCTTGGTGACCTGTGCGTCGATCCCGTGATGGTGATGCGATCGGCCTCGCGTCGCCATATTGACCGTGGTCTTCGGTGTCCGCGAACTTTCGCGTCTGAAGTCGGAGCGGATGCAACAGCGGCGACTCGGCAAATCGTCACGGCGCCAGCTCACGGCGTCAGCGTCTCTCGGTCGGTCCGTCCGACACGCCGGCTTCGGCCGCGGGCGGCGGTGCGTCGCGGCGGCCGGGGCGGCGGCGAGCGACGCGAGGAGCCTCGGCAGCCGGAACCCGATCGGGATCATCAGGAACGCGATCGTCGCGAGGTTCGTCGCCCAGATCACGCCGGCCAGGCCGAAGCGGCGGCCGAGCCACAGGCTCAGCCGCGACGTTGCTCCCCGCCGCCAGCAGCGCGACGACCACCTGGAAGCTGCACGACGTTCGCCGCGTTGAGGAACATCGCCAGCGCGCTGCCGACGGCCGTCAGCACGGTCCACAGCGCCAGCCCCGCCAGCAGCGGCAGCGACGGTGCGATCGCGGGCCCGACCCAGGCCCGCAGCAACGGGCGGGCGAAGACCAGCAGCACCAACGCGCACGCCGCCGACAGCCCGGCCGTCACCGCGAGCGACCGCAGCATCGTCCGCCGCGCCCACGCCACGTCGCCGCGCGCCAGCGCCTCGCCGTACGCCGGCCACAGCGCCGGCAGCACGAGGTTCAGCACGACCTGCGGGATCGTGAACAGCCGCATCGGCACCGAGTACTGGGTGACGGCCTCGGGGCCGAACAGGTGGGCGACGACGAGGTTGTCCGACACGTAGTTCATCGCCACCGCGATCTGCAACACGAAGAAGAGGCTCCCGAGGCGCAGCAGGCGCCGCACGGCGTCGGGCGTCACGTCGCGCCAGCGCGGCCGCACCTCCGGCCGCCGCGCGCCGAACAACACCAGTCCCTGCGCCAGCACGACGAGCGTCGGCGCGCCCGACACCGCGACGATCAGCCACGGCACGCCCGCGCGCAGCCGCACCGCCACGAGCAGCGCCGCCAGCCCCGCCGCGGTGCCGGCGGCGATCCAGAGGCTGTTGGCGAAGCCCTCCTGGTAGCCGAGTTGCACGCGCGACACGACCGACAGCGGCAGCGCCGCCGCGAGGCACGCCACCAGCGCCGCCACCGCCGGCCCCGCCTCGCGCACGGCGGCGTCGGATTCGGCGTTGAACAGCGACGCCCACGACACCGCCGGGAAGACCGCCGCGAACGCCAGCGCGATCAACATTGCCACGCCCGCCAGCATCACCAGCGCGCTCGACACGAGCCGGCGCGGCGCGTCCGTCTCGTCGCGCCCGTGCGCGGCGGCCAGGCCGTTCACGAGGCCGTTGCCGAGGCCGAGGTCGGCGAAGCCGAACACGATCAGCAGCGAGCTGACGGTCATCCACAGCCCGTAGCGTTCGAGGCCGAGGTAGTTCATCGTCAGCGGGACCGACACCAGCAGGCTGACCAGCGCCACCCCCCGCGCCGCCGCCGACGCGATCGCCGTCATCACGATCCGGCGGTAGCGCTCCTGCGAGCGCCCCGCCTCGGTCGACCCGTCGAACGGCCGCAGCCGCGCGACGGCCAGGACCTGCCGGGCGCGATGGAGTAGGGGGGCGGTCAACGGTGTGGGATTCCTCGGCCAGTCGATCCGCGCGCCGGCGATGCGCCGGCGGCGGCCGACACGGTACCCGTCACGGGCGGGGCGGGCCAGTTCCCCGACCGGCCCGGGAATGCCTTTGTCCGAGGCCTACGCTTTGAGTTGGATGAGGTGAAGTTGAACCACGGAGTCACGGAAACACGGAGGTTGGAAGAGAGGTGAAGGTTGAACATGGGGGATCGAGGATCGGGATGGCGAAGAACTTATCGACGTTAGCGTCACGTGAGCTGTGACGAGCCACAGCGCCCGGGTCGACCTCCACCCTCTATCTTCCATCCTCCATCCTCGCCTCTCGCCGCTCTCAGCGGTTACTCGGACGGGGTTTACGTGCCGATCTGGCCGGCGGGTCTCATCGATTCGGGCCGACGCTTCATTTCGCCGATTGTCCGAACGCCTCCTGCGGCGGACACTGCGGTCTCAGGAGGTGACGGACGTGACTCAGGCGGCAAGGGCCGGCGCGTTGACGCCCACGGGCACGCGCGGGCCGGACGAACTGTTGGCGGCGTATCGGGCGGTCCGGCGGGCGACGCACGCGCTGTGCGAGCCGCTGGTGACGGAGGACTACGTCGTCCAGTCGATGCCGGACGTCAGCCCGACGAAGTGGCACCTCGCGCACACGAGCTGGTTCTTCGAGACGTTCCTCCTGGGGCCGCACCGCGCCGGGTACCGGCCGTTCGACGAGCGGTTCGCGTACCTGTTCAACAGCTATTACGTCACCGTCGGCGACCGCCACTGCCGCCAGAACCGCGGGCTGCTCAGCCGCCCGACGGTCGACGAGGTCTACGCCTACCGGCGGCACGTCGATGCGGAGATGGAGGCGCTGCTGGCGGACCTGTCGCGGGCGGAGGTCGAGGCGCTGTCGCCGCTGCTCGACATCGGGCTCAATCACGAGCAGCAGCATCAGGAACTGATGCTGACCGACATCAAGCACGTCTTCTGGGTCAACCCGCTCCGCCCCGCCTATCGCCCCGCGCCCCCGGCCGACGACGCGCCACCCGCGCCGATGCGCTGGATCAAGTTTGACGGCGGCCTGCGCGAGATCGGGCACGACGCATCGCCCAGCGCGTTCGCGTTCGACAACGAGTCGCCGCGCCACCGCGTCTACCTCGAGCCGTACGAGCTGGGCTCGCGCCTCGTCACCAACGGCGAGTACAAGGCGTTCATGGCCGACGGCGGGTACGACCGCGCCGACCTGTGGCTGTCGGCCGGCATCGCGACGGCCAAGGCCGAGGCGTGGCGCGCGCCGCTCTACTGGATCGAGCAGGACGGCCGCTGGCTCCACCACACGCTCTGGGGCCTGCGCCCGGTCGACGACGCCGAGCCCGTCTGCCACGTCAGCCTGTACGAGGCCGACGCCTTCGCCCGGTGGGCCGGCGCCCGGCTGGCGACCGAGGCGGAGTGGGAGGTGGCGTCGGAGTCGGTGGCGATCGAGGGGAACTTCGTCGACGCCGGCCGCGGCCACGTCGCGCCCGCGCCGCCGGGGCCGGGCCTGCGGCAGATGTTCGGCGACGTCTGGGAGTGGACCGGCAGCGCCTACCTCGGCTACCCCGGCTACCGCCCGCCGCCGGGCGCGCTCGGCGAGTACAACGGCAAGTTCATGTGCAACCAATTCGTGCTCCGCGGCGGGTCGTGCGCGACGCCGCGCTCGCACGTCCGCCGCACGTACCGCAACTTCTTCCCGCCCGACGCCCGGTGGCAGTTCACCGGCATACGCCTTGCTCGGAAGGCATGACGGATCCGTATGTGCGTCTTGCTCAGTGCAGGGAAGTTGAACCACGGAGACACGGAGACACGGAGACACGGAGACACGGAGGTAAGCGGAGAAGACGAACTGGATGATGAAAGATAGAGGAAAACGAGGCGCGCGGACTGCGCCTGTATCCTTCCATCCTCGTCCTCCGTCTTTCCTCCGTGTCTCCGTGGTTCAATTCCTCCCGATGTGGTTCAAGCTTTGAAGAGAACGACAGGAGTGCTACCCGCATGACGGTCCAAACGCTCGATCCCGCCGCCGACGCCGCGTCCCCGCTGCGCCTGTTCGATTACGAGCCGGCGGTGGACGACTTCCGCGCCGCGGTCGTCGAGGGGCTGTCGCGGCTGCGCAAGCGCGTGCCGTGCCGGTTCCTCTACGACGAGCGCGGGTCGCACCTGTTCGACCGGATCTGCACGCTCGACGAGTACTACCCGACCCGCACCGAACTGGCGGTCATGCAGCGCTACGGTGCGGAGATGGCCTCGGCAATCGGCCCGCGCTGCCTGCTGGTCGAGTACGGCAGCGGCAGCAGCATGAAGACGCGCCTCCTGCTCGACCGCCTGTTCGCGCCGGCCGCCTACGTGCCGATCGACATCTCGCGCGCGCACCTCGTGCGCTCGGCGCGGGCGCTGGCGTCGGCCTACCCCGGGCTGGCGGTGCGGCCGGTATGCGCGGACTACCTGTCGGAGTTCGAGTTGCCCGACTGCGGCCGCGCGCACGCGTCGGTCGCCGCGTACTTCCCCGGGTCGACGATCGGCAACTTCGAGCCGGAGGAGGCGATCAACTTCCTGCAGGGCGTGCGCCGCACGTGCGGCCCGTCGAGCGGCCTGCTGATCGGCGTCGACCTGAAGAAGGACCCGGCCCTGCTCCACGCCGCCTACAACGACGCCAAGGGCGTGACGGCCGCGTTCAACCTCAACCTGCTGCGGCGGATGAACGTCGACCTCGGCGGCGACTTCGACCTCGCCGCGTTCCGCCACCACGCCTGCTACAACCCCCGGGCCGGGCGCATGGAGATGCACCTCCTCAGCATGGCCGACCAGACCGTGACGGTCGGCCCCCGCGCGTTCCACTTCGACGAGGGGGAGAGCATCCACACCGAGAACTGCTACAAGTTCACGCTCCAGCAGTTCGAACTGCTCGCGCTGGCGGCGGGGTATCAGGTTCACCGCACGTGGACCGACGAGCGCAACTGGTTCGGGGTGCTGTACCTCACCGCAACCTGACGCGCGGGGCGCATCCGCGAAACCGCGCTGCGCCCGTAGCACCAACGGATTCGATGCACGCGCCCGAACGCACTTCATAGCCTTGGGCGGAAGCCCAAGGTCTTCGCGGCGCTGCATCACCCTTCCAATCACATTAAAGCGCCAAGCGTCTGACCACTCTCGTTCAGCTCGCCCCGCTCCTCGGTGCGCCTTTTGCTACATTGCCTACCGAACAGGAGCCGGCCAAACCCGCCGGGCTGATCGTGCCCGAAACCGCAGAACCAGCCGCCCCGGAAGCCAAGCCCGCCGACACCAACGGCCAGGCCCCTCCCGCGCCGAAGGAGACGAAGAAGCGGCGTAAGCGTCGCCTCCGTCGGCTGTTCCGCGTCGGGCGGTGGGGGCTGTTCACGATCGTCCTGATCCTCATCGGCGTGCGGGCGGCGCTGCCGAAGATGTTGACGTGGTACGTCAACGCCACGATCGATCGCAACCCGCTGTACGACGGCAAGATCGGCGACGTCGATCTGCACCTCTGGCGCGGCGCGTACTCGATCGAGGACATCCGCATCATCAAGACGACCGGCAACGTCCCCGTGCCGCTGTTCGCCGCCAAGCGCGTCGACCTTTCGATCCAGTGGGACACGGTCCTCAACGGCAAGATCGTCGGCGTGGTCGACATGGCGGCGCCGGAGCTCAACTTCGTCGACGGCGAGGAGGAGGCCGAGGACCAGACCGGCGCCGGCGGGCCGTGGCTGGAGATCATCCAGGACCTGTTCCCGTTCAAGATCAACAGCGCGCGGCTCCGCGACGGCTCGGTCCACTTCCGCGCGTTCGCGTCCGACCCGCCGGTCGACATGTACGTCAGCAACGTCGAGGCGACGATCGAGAACCTCGGCAACATCCGCGACGAGATCACCCCGCTCGTCGCCACCGTCGAGGCGACCGGGCTCGTGCTCGACCACGCGGACCTGGCGCTGGAGATGAAGGTCGACCCGTTCTCCTACCGCCCGACGTTCGAGCTGGCCGTGCGGCTCGTCGGGCTCGACGTGACCAAGACCAACCCGATGACCCGCGCGTACGGCGCGTTCGACTTCGAGTACGGGTGGTTCGACCTCGTCGTCGAGCTCGAGGCGCGCGAGGGGGGCATGGAGGGGTACGTCAAGCCGCTGTTCCGCAACCTGCAGGTCCTGAGCCTGAAGAAGGACGTGCCGGAGGACAACATCCTCGGGGTCTTCTGGGAGGCGCTGGTCGGGCTGACGTCCGAGCTGCTGGAGAACCAGCCGCGCAACCAGTTCGCGACGGTGATCCCGATGCGCGGCGACCTCTCCGACCCCAAGACCGACATCCTGGCGATCCTCGGCAACGTGCTGCGCAACGCGTTCGTCCGCGCCTACCTGCCCCGCTTGCAAGGCACGACCGAGGAACTCGGCGGCATGGAGTTCGCGCCCGGCTCGGTCACCGACCCGTCCGCGGTCGGCAGCGCGCCGTGAAGCAATAACCCGGTGAACTCCCGCGACCCCATTCAGTGCCTACCCGAATAACCCGGCATCCCACGTTTCGCCGCAGGCCGGAAGGGCCCGCCACGGATGATTCGGATAGGCTCTCAGCCGGCGGGCTCGCCCGCCGCGTCGCGGCAACCGTCGCGACGGCGCGGGAGATTCCGATCGGGGCGAAGTTGAACCACCGAGTTTCGGAGACACGGAGGGGGAGAGGAGTTTCAGCGACAGCTTGTGCGGACTTCGCAAATGGAGATGGGAAGCGGTCGACGTAGATCCCCACTCGATTTCCGCATCTGCGTCATCTGCGGTTGCCTGCTCTGTCCTTTCTCCGTGCCTCCGTGTCTTAATGGTTGAAAGTTCCGTCGCTTTCCCAGCGCTTCTAAGATCATGCACCGTCGAACGAGGAACCCGATGATGAACGCCCCGCACCGCCGAGCCCGATCGCCCCTGTTCGCCGCCGCTACATGGGTCGTGCCCGCGCTGTTGCTGGCCGCCGGCTGCGGCAGCGCCGAGAAGAAGGACCGTGACTTCTTCACCTCCGGCAACCGCGAGGCCGACCAGCGCGCCGAGCAGCGCGTCGCCAAGGTCGAGCAACTTCGCGGCGGCGACGAGGGGGGCGACAAGCAGGGCGACGTGAAGAAGCCCCTCTACGACCGCCTCGGCGGCGAGGAGGGCATCAAGCTCATCGTCGGCGACTTCGTCAGCCGGGCGCTGAACGACCCGCGCGTCAACTGGGACCGCACCGGCGTCAAGAGCGGCGGCTTCCTCGGCTTCGGCGGGTCGTCGAAGCAGTGGACGGCCAGCCCCGAGAACATCGAGCGGATGAAGAAGCACATCGCCCAGTTCATCGGCCTCGCCACCGGCGGCCCGCCGACCTACGAGGGCAAGGACATGAAGGCGTCCCACGCCGGCATGCGCATCTCCAACGCCGAGTTCGACGCGAGCATCGGCGACCTCAAGGCGACGCTCGACAACTTGGCCGTGCCGACCGACGAGCAGAAGGAACTGCTGGCGATCGTCGAGAGCACCCGGCCTCAGGTGGTGGAGGAGCGGTAGGGACCGGAACAGGTGGTGGGGTGCTGGTGTGGTCGGGTGGTGGGGTAGGAGGAAGCGGACACACCGCACAATCACTCCACCACTCCAGTACCTTATTCATCCCGCCCTCCCCCCGTTCTCGCGACAGCGGCGAGAGAGCACGGCTTACCTCCCGGCTTACTCGCTCAGCCGGGCCCAAGTCTCCTCGCATCCACGTCCAGGCTCGCTCCGTACGCGCCGGAACCCTCAACGGCCGACGGAGTACTTTGTAATGCCCGAGGCGTGTCCCTCTCTATGCAGCTTCACCGGATGTCATCCCCTTTGAACGCACTCCGCCCCCTGACCGTGGCCGTCCTGTTATCACTGTTACACGCCTCGGCCCGCGCCGCCGACGCGCCACCGTCGCCGGGGTCGCTCGAGAAGGACATCCGGCCGCTGCTCGATCAATACTGCTTCTCCTGCCACAACGCCGAGAAGGCCAAGTCCGGCGTGAACCTCGCGAAGTTCGCGGACGTGCCGTCAATCCAGCGCGATTCGAAGCTCTGGCGCGGCGTGCTCGAACAGCTCAACGACCGGGCGATGCCGCCGGAGAACAAGCCGCAGCCGAGCGACGCCGAGCGGCTGAGGCTCGTCGAGTGGGTCCAGCATACGCTCACGCACCTCGATCCCGCCGCCTTCGAGAAGGACCCCGGCCGCGTCACGCTCCGGCGGCTGAACCGGTTCGAATACAACAACACGGTCCGCGACCTCTTCGACGTCGCCGTGAAGCCCGCCGACACGTTCCCCGTCGACGCCGGCGGCGGGGCGGGGTTCGACAACAACGCCGACACGCTGTTCGTCCCGCCGATCCTGCTCGAGCAGTACCTGTCCGCCGCCGACGCCGTGCTGGAGGACGCCGGCACGAAAAAGCTGCTGCCGGTCCGCCCGGACGACAAGGTCTCGAAGCGCGACGCCGCCAAGCAGACGATCGCCGGCCACGCCCGCCGCGCCTTCCGCCGCCCGGTGCCGGACGCGGAGCTCGAACCGTTCCTGAAACTCTTCGACCTCGCCGACCAGCGCGGCGACGACTTCGAGGCGTCGGTCAAACTCGCGCTGAAGGCGATCCTCGTCTCCCCGCACTTCCTCTTCCGCGTCGAGGCGGACAAGACGGACGCCACCGACGCGTGGGAGGTGAGCGATTACGAACTCGCCACCCGCTTGTCCTACTTTCTCTGGTCGACGACCCCCGACGACGAACTGCTTGACGTCGCCGCCGCCGGCAAGCTGCGCGATTCGGCCGTCCTCGAACAGCAGGTGCGCCGGATGCTGAATGACGGCAAGTCCAAGGCACTCGGCGAGGGGTTCGGCACCCAGTGGCTCGGCATCCGCGAACTGCTCACGACCATCAACCCCGACCCCGAGCGGTTCCCGAAGTTCACCGCCGCCCTGCGCTACTCGATGTACGACGAGGCCGTGCTATTCGTCGATTCGGTCTTCCGCGACGACGCGCCGCTCACCACGCTCGTCGACGCCGACTACGCGTTCGTCAACGACTGGCTCACCGAGCATTACGGCATCGACAACCGCGTCGGCGGTGGCGACGCCGAGGGGGAGCTGATGCGACGAATTACGCTGCCCGACCGCAACCGCGGCGGCGTGCTGTCGCTGGGCGCGGTGCTGACGGTCACGTCCTACCCGCTGCGCACCAGCCCCGTGCTCCGCGGCAAGTGGGTGCTGGAACAGATCCTCGGCACCCCGCCCCCGCCCCCGCCGCCCGACGTCCCCGAACTGCCGAAGGACGAGAAGTCGATCGCCGGCATGTCGCTGCGCAAGCAGTTAGAGGTCCACCGCGACAACCCGAACTGCGCCTCGTGCCACAACCGGATGGACCCGATCGGCTTCGGCCTGGAGAACTTCGACGCCGTCGGCCGCTGGCGCACGAAGATCGCCGACGACGACGTCGACTCCACCGGCGTCATGCCCGGCGGCGAATCCTTCAGCGGCCCGGCCGAACTGAAAAAGGTCCTCCTCGCCCGCAAGGACGCCTTCGTCCGCAACGTCACCGAAAAAATGCTCGGCTACGCCCTCGGCCGCGGCCTGGAGTACTACGACCAGCCGACGGTCAAAGAGATCACCGACGCTCTCGCCGAGGACGGCTATAAAAGCTCGACCCTCGTGATGGGGATCGTCAAGAGCCACCCCTTTCGCTACCGCCGCAACCCCAAGCCCGAAGACACGGGCCCCCTGTCCGACAAGCTCGGCGTCGAGGACGAAGAAGAAGATTAGCCGGCGTCGCGGCGGACCAGACGGCAAGGCCGAGAGCGACGCACCCCGAAGTGCGGGCGCGGGCAGAGGAGACGATCAAGCTTCGCACCCTGCCCTGCCGATGGGGACCGCGCGTCTCCCACCGCCGCGGCGGATCGGGCGTGCGTCGCAATCCTATAACTTGGGAATTTGTTATCCGTCCGGCCGCCCAACGTAACCGTTTAGCGACCGCAGGAGCCACGACGTGCAGGTGGACGACCCAGACTTCGGCCCGCTGACGTACGACGAAGACGTCGCCGCCTGGACGGGCCGCTTGGAGACCTCCGGCTTCGCGCGTTGTGCCATCAGGTGGCATCTGACGCCGGCGGGGGACGTGCGGGAGTGGCCGAGCGACGAGGCCGGAGGCGACAGTTCGGGCGGGGGCGTCGAGATTAGCGTCGCCGACGGCGGCGACGGGACGGGGCCGGGTGCGGAACAGCGGGCGGCGCTGGCCGCCTTTCGGGCCGGCGAAGCCAAGGTGTGCGCCGCAGTGTTGGGCGAGGTCGCGCGAGCCGCACGCGAGTGCTACGTGACGGCGGACCAACTACCGCCCGGCGCCCCCGCGCTCACGTCGCAACAAGATCTGGTCGAGCGGCTGTGCACGGCCGACGGCGTCGGCGACTGGCTCGGGCCGCCGCGCGTCGACTTCCACCTCACCGGCGAGGCCGGCGTCGGCTACACGAGCTTCAACTTCAACGCCGGCTTCGACGCCGAGCACGGCGTCGCCGTGCTCATGCTGAACGACCAGGTGCGAGAACTGGGCGGCTCCTCCGAGTTCTACGACCGCTGAGGCGAACGGCCGCAGGCGGAAACCCGCACGTCCCGCCGCTGAAGCGACCCGTTCCGGCACGGCGGGCGCGGTAACGTCAACCAGGCGCGGGCGCCGGGGCGCCCGCTCGTCGGGACCACGTGATGCCGCAGGAGCTTCGCGCTTGATGTGGGGGTGTTGACGCATCCTGCCGCTGCTGGCGAATACCGGAACCCGTCCATCCCGGACCCGTGCCCGCCGCCCCCGGCCGCCGGATCGGCCGCATCGGGACGACTCCGCTACCCGTGCCTTCGCCTCTCGCAGATCCGGTATTCGGGAGCGTCGACTGAATGACGTTGTGCTGGTAACCCGTGCGCCGGTAACGTGACGGACGTGCGTCCCGCGGGTGGGGGCGACCCTGCTGACCGGCGCGTGCGCGTCAGATATCGGTAGTTATCCTTCGCCGGCGATGTCACCGGAAGCACGCATCCTCAGGGTCGGCGAGAAGATCGCCAGGATCGTGCGGCGTCTGCCCGCACTCGGGTACGAGTTCCATCGTCCGTCCGCAGTCTTTCCGGGGCTGGAGCCAGCCACCGAGGACGCGATTGCGCGGATCGAGCGAGAGGTCGGCGCGATACCGCTCGCGCTCAAGGTCTTCTGGCGATCTGTCGGAAGCGTCGATCTCACGGCTCGTCACAGGCGTTCGCAGCCGGTCGAGTATCCGTGGGAGGGGTGTGAGTACCCTGACCCGCTCGTCGTGCATCCGCCATCTGCGGCGATCGCCGAATTGGACGAGTTCCTCGCCGACCGCGAGGAGCGAATGCGGTGCGGATTCCCTTACGTCGTGCCGATCGCGCCCGACGACGTGCACAAGGACAATGTCAGCGGGGGCATGTGGTACAACGTGAGTGTGCCCGCGGTCGCGGATGATCCGCCGCTGAATGACGAGCGGCATCAGACGACGTTCGTCAGCTACCTCGAACTGGCGGTGCGCTGGGGCGGATTCCCCGGCCTCGATCGTTGCCCGGAGCATGGTTGGCCACTTCCCGAACTCGTCGGCGGTGCGGCGGGCGAGGGATGACCCGCCGCTGCACTGGCCGCGGCCGCGAGACGCTTACTGTGACTCGAGTGGCCGTCGGCGCGGCCAGTGAACGGCAGTCCGCTACGCCCTCGTCAGCCATGCTTCGTCGCTCGATCGCGGAAATCACGCTCTCACCGGAAGACGTCGAGCCGGTGACGCGATTCTTCACCGACATCCTCGGCTTCGAGAAGAGCACGTACACGTTCGACCGAGCGGGCGAGGTCGATCCCGTCGTGCGGCACGGCGACATCGAGATCCGGTTTCGTCGATACATCGACAGTCGCACGTCGACGCGATCCAGCATCACCGGCGTCGTGATCGAGTGCGATGATTGTCAGCAGTGGGCGGATCGCATGCACGCGGCCGGCTTGCAGCCGGGGTACGGCCATGACGTCGGCCAGCCGCTGCGCCTCGAATACTGGATCAAGGACGGCCTCTACGTGGCGTTCGAGCAACCGGATGAGGCATAACCGGCCGATGCGGCGGACCGGGCAGGCGGGTACGCTTCTTGTGGTTCGAGAGCCGGCGCGGTGCCGGCTCGGCCGCTGATCGGCTTCGCGTCATGCAGCACCAACCCTCGACTACCAACGCCCGAGCCGGGAGCGACGGCCCGTCCTGCGTCGCATCTTTGGCCGTGTGGTCATCGGCAGCTTGGGTCTTATGTGCTGCGGCGGCTGGTGTTCGGCTTCGCGTTCATCGTGAACGATCGAAGTTCGCTGCAGTTTCCCGCGGCGATCCTCGTGGGCTTCTCGATGATCGGTGCCGTGACGCTTACGCTGATTCACTGGTTGGTGGTGGTGCCGGTCCTCTGGTTTCGAATGCGCAGGGCCGACCTGAGCGCGTAATTCAAGGGGCGGCCGTTGGGTGCTGCATAACCAGTCGCTGAACGTCGGTGCGTTATGCGGCGAAGGCGCCGACGCTCCGGCCGTGCGACATAAGCCGCCAATGCAGCGAATGGCTACGGCGCGCGCGCGCGGGGTCAGGACCGCTCCGCCACCGCCGCCGCCCGGCCGCGTTTGCCGCCGCCCGGACGGCCAACTAATCTTTCACGCGTGCGAAAAGGGGGACGAGGGGACCGGCGGTCGGCTCCCAACGTCCGACGGCTCGGGGGCACTTCATCCAAGGAGCAGTTATGGCGACCAAAGATCCGCTGCGCATCGCAGGTCAACCCGCTCCGACGCCGGCCGAGCGCGCGCAAGCCGAAGCGTTGGCGCTCGCGTCCGGGCGGCCGGCGAAGATGTGTCGGGCGGCGCTGATCCAGGCCGGCGGCGACGACGCGGGGGCCCGCGCGCTGCTCGACGACCAAACGTTCATCCGAATGAACATCGATTATGACATGGGCAAGATCGCCAAGCTCGGCGAGGATCCGATGAAGTTGCAGCAGTACATCAATGGCCAGCTCGCGCTGCACGGCGCATTGACGCCGGAGATGATCAAGGCCAGCGAGGCCGCCGTTGAAATGTACGAAGAGGAACGGCCGGAGAGGGAGGCGTACGAGAAGCGGGTCAAGGCGGCCATTGGAACCGCGATCGTCGATCCGGTCCTCGGCAAGCTGAGGTGGGACATGTCCTGGGAAGGGAAGGCGAACGTGCCGCCGTTCGGCAAGCTCCCCTTCTCGATCGACACGGACGAAGGGAACGACGACCTCGCGACGCCGCCGGCGGTGGCGCACCGCGAGGCGTTCGAGCGGTTCGTCGCCGCGGCCGGAGAACTCCGGCCCGTGATCGAGACGGCCAACTTCGAATACTTTCAGCGGGTCCGGCCCATCTACGAGGAGAGCGGCATGGAGCCACCGCCGAAGGTCACGTCGGCGGCCGCGCTGTGGAAGCACCTGAGCGGGATGAGGCTGCTTGTGCCCCCCCAGGATGGCAAAGCCTGGCGCGTCGAACTGTCGTGGAACTGTGACTGGGACGAAGAGCACGGGCACGCCGTCTACATCGAGGGCGGCCGCATCGTGAACGTCGGGATTCAAGGGGAGGGATACGAGGCATCGTAAGCTCGTGGGGCACGGACAAAGGGAACTCACGAACATTCCTCATGAGCCGCCGGTGAAGGAAATCAGGAATGTTCGCTTGTCGGTTCCTCTCGCGACGCGATTCTCGATCAGGCACGCGAGGGGGTGATTTTCCACCACGACGCCTTGGACGTTCTCGGGCTGGCGTTTTGGAAGTACGACCTCTGGTGCCGGCGCGGTGGGCCCGACGTGACGCCGTGAATGACGCCGGGAAACCCGTGACGGCGGATAAAACATTTCGCGCTATAGCGGAGTAGAAGTCCTTGATGACCCGTTCTCCCACCCTCTCCCGTCGAACGATCCTCCGCGGCCTTGGCGCCGCGGTGGCCGTGCCGTTCCTCGAATCACTCGCGCCGCGCGCGTTGGCGGCCGCGGCGGGGCCGGCGGCGAAGGCGGGCAAGCGGCCGGTGCGGATGGCCGTGCTGTACATGGCCAACGGCGTCAACACGAAGCAGTGGGACGTGAGCGGCGTCGGGCGGGACTACCCGCTTTCGCCGTCGCTCGAGCCGTTGAAGGGCTTCAAGGACGATCTGCTCGTCGTCTCGCAGCTCATGAACCGCGCAGCCGTCGGCGGGGACGGGCATTACGTCAAGAGCGCGGGGCTGCTGACCGGCACGACGATCACCAAGACCGCCGGGCGCGATTTGCGCTCGGGCGGCGTCTCGATGGATCAGATCGCGGCCCAGGGGATCGGGCACCACACGCCGCTGCCGTCGCTGGAACTGGGGGTCGAGCAGGTGGAGACGGGGATCGACGGAAACGTCGGCTATACCCGGCTTTACGGGTCGCACATCTCGTGGGCGACGCCGACGACGCCGCTGGGGAAGGAGATCAACCCGCAGCTCGCGTTCGACCGGTTGTTCCGGTCGAACCCGCGGGCGCAGGGGGACAATCGCTCGGTGCTCGACCTCGTGTCCGATCAGGCGAAGCAGGTGCGGTCGAAGGTGGGGGGGAGCGACGGGGCGAAGCTCGATAATTACCTCGAGTCGATCCGGGCCGTCGAGAAGCGCATCGAGTTCAACAGCCGCCAGCGGGCCGAGGAGCAGGCGCTCTCGCCGGAGCAGTTGCTGGCGATCGAGGGGCTGGAAAAGCGGATCGCCACGTTCGGCGGTGATGGCGAGCGGCTCAAGCAGTTGCGCGGCGAGGGGGGCGACCGTCGCGGCCGGCGCGAGCGCGGCGGGGCGGACCACTCGGAGCACGTCCGCCTCATGCTCGATCTCATGGTGCTGGCGTTCTGGTCGGACAGCACGCGCGTATCGACGTTCATGTTCGGCAACGCGGTGTCGCACCGGAACTTCTCGTTCCTCGACGGCGTGCGCGGCGGGCACCACGAGATTTCGCACCACAAGAACGACGAGAAGAACCTCGAGCAGTACCAGAAGATCAACCGCTGGCACGTCGAGCAGTACGCGTACATGCTCGGTCGGATGAAGGAGATCAAGGACGGCCCCGACGGCTCGTCCCTGCTCGACAACTCGATGGTTCTGTTCGGCTCCCCGATGCGCGACGGCAACGCCCACGTCCCGCGCAACCTCCCGATCCTCATGGCCGGCCGGGCCGGCGGCACGATCGCGCCCGGGCGGCACGTGGAGTACGAGAAGGACACGCCGCTGTGCAACCTCTACACGGCGATGCTCGACCGGATGGGCACGAAGGTCGACCGCTTCGGCGACAGCACCGGCCGCCTGCCCGGCCTCGACGCCCCGGCCTTCGCCCGCGCCTGACGATTTCCGTCCGGCCACACGTCACTCACGTTGTCCCCAAAAGGCCGCCGCGGTGACCGTGCGCGCGGGGCATCTGCCGTTCGACACGGTCCTCGACGGCGTGAAGGACGCGGCGTCGGCGAAGGCGGCGGACGCGAAAATCCGCGACCTCACCGCCCGCGCGAAGGCCGCGCGAGAATCTCGCCCCCGCAGACGGCGGCGACGCCTGGCGCAATTCTCGGGCCTTGCCGACCGGGCCGACCGGGCGATGCAGGGCATCCCCGACGACCGGTCGCCCATCACAGCACGCCCGAGCTTCGCGCTGATCGGCAAGGACCTCGACAACTTCATCGCCGCCTGGTCCGGCACGCCGATCGAGCCGATGATCTGACGCAGCTGGGTTCACGGAGACCTAATCAACGGGTGCCACTCCGGCGGTAGACGTGCGGCCAGAGCCGTGCCGCGCTGGACGTGGAGCCTTCCCCCGACCACATCGCCGCCACCACGTCAGTTGGAAAGGCCAGCAGCATCGCGCGGTACGTCCCAGAGGTGGAGGCAGAGCAGAGGCGGGGGACTCGGCGCACGCTCCCGTTGCGGGAGCCGAGACGACGACGTCCGGCGGGTCAATCGGGGGCCGTGCCTTAGGAGGCGCGGGCCTTTTTCGACTTCTTCGCGAGCTTCGGGTCGGTCTTGGCGCGAAAGCTTGCGGTAATCGACGCTGAAGTGGGCGGCGAGGTCGAACCCCAAAACGAGGATCCCCTCGTTCGACAGCGTGCGGGCGGCGCTGGCCGCCTGCATCTCGTTCAGGCCGGCCCGGGCCCCGATCTCGGCGGCCGAAAAGCTGCCGTTGAGGCCGACGCTCTTCATCGCCGCGGTCAGCAACTGATTCGCTTCTTGGGTCATGTCCGCCACTATACGGCCGCCGGCGCAACCAAAAATGGCGCGCCCCGCCCGCCGACGCCGACCCGTCGCCACCGCCGGCCTCACATCGCGGATCAGCAACCGCATTTCCGTACGCATCTCGCGCCCGGTGTACCAGTCGCGACCACAGACGCGTGATCCCGAGGGCGACGGCGACGACCCAACGCGGGCGGAAAGATGCGCGTCCTTTTCGACCGGAGATGGGTCGGGTCGCTACCACCCTCGTGATGACACTGTTGGGGATGCTGCACTCGCCAGAACCGCCGCAGCCGGCGGGCTTGCCCGCCGTGTCGACTTGCGACGCCGAACAGCCCGTGCGAGGTGGAACTGACCCACGGGTTGAATGACGCATCATGTGAGGGTCGTTCCGACGCCCGCGTCGCGTTCGATGCAGCAGCGGCTGTCCCTCGCGATCCTGCGCCATAACCGCGACGGGGCGTCACGACGACGGCCAGGCCCAACGGGCCAGACGCTCGAATCCTTCACGCCGGCGACCGCGCCGCCTCCGCCCTCGACGCCGCCGCCGGTTCCGCTACGATCACCCGACTTTTCTCGGAGAACGCACGAATGGCGGATCAGGACGGGCAACGCGACGACCACCGCGGCGGCGACGGCGGCGACCTCCCCAGCGCGCGCGGATCCTCGACATGGCGTCGGGCTACGAGCCGGCAGCTGATCCTCGAGGCGGCCGTCCGCCTCGGCGCGTTCGACGCGCTCGCCGACCGCCCGCTGACGCTCGGAGAGGCCGTCGACGAGGTCGGCGCGTCGCCGCGCGACCGCGCGCGCTGCTCAACGCGGCTGGTCGGCCTCGACCTGATCGTGAAGTACGGCGACCGCTACGCGGCGCTGACCGACGAGAGGCGGCCTACCTCGTCAGCACGAGCCCCACGTACCAGGGGTACATGTGCAAGCACGTCACCGGGCACCTGCTGCCGCGGTGGATGCGGCTCACCGACGTCGTCCGCACCGGCCGCCCGCACGGCGTGGTCAACGAGCAGGCGGACGGCGGGGCGTACTTCCGCGAGTTCGTCGAAGACATCTTCCCGATGAGTTACGAGGCCGCCGCCGCGCTCGCCGACGAACTCGGCGTCGCCAAGGCGACCCGGCCGGTCCGCGTGCTCGACCTCGCCGCCGGCTCCGGCGTGTGGGGCGTCGCGCTCGCCGAGGCGTCGCCGCGCGTGACCGTGACAGCGGTCGACTGGCCCGCCGTGCTGCCCGTCACCCGCCGCATCGCCGAGCGGCACCGCGTGCTGGCGCAGTTCCGGTTCGTCGAGGGGGACCTGCTCGACGCCGACTTCGGCGCCCGGCCACGACGTCGCGACCCTCGGCCACATCCTCCACAGCGAGGGCGAGGCGCGGAGCCGGCAACTGCTCCGCAAGACGTTCGACGCGGCAGGCCCCGGCGGCACGATCGCGATCGCCGAGTTCGTCGCCGACGAGGACCGCACCGGCCCGCCCGGCGCGCTCATCTTCGCCGTGACGATGCTCGTCAACACCGACGCCGGCGACACGTTCACCTTCGGCGAGATGTCCGCCTGGCTCCGCGACGCCGGCTTCACCGCCCCTCGCCTGCTCGACGTCCCCGGCCCCGCCCCGCTCATCCTGGCGTCCAAGCCGGGTGACGCTGGCCGCGTCGACGGCGCGAGAAGGGCAGACGACCTCGCGGCACAGCCGCACGCACTCTCGCAGGCACGAAGGCACGAAGGCACGCAGGCACGCAGGCACGCAGGCACGAGTTGAGCTGCCGTGTGGCGCTTTGCGAGTTTCGGGAAACGATTTTGAGAGTCAGAAACGGGGTGTGGGACTTGCGCAGCACGGGTAGGGTGCGACTGTGAACTCATGGCAGGGGAAGTTGCGTAATCCGACCACGCGAGCGACTTCGAAAACCAAAGAGAGCGTCCCTGCCCCTTTTAGCCGCAAGCCCGAAGGGCTCGCTGCCGGTGAACCAAAAACATCGTTTCGCAGGACGGACACGCTTCAATTGTCGACCGGCGCGTCCCGCAGCACCGATCGTCAACGAGCGCGCACGTCGGCAAGCAGGAGGACGACATGTCCGCACCCACCTTCTCCCCCAACCCGACACGTGCGGCTCGGAAACGACGACCAGCGGTGGCAAGCCGTGCTGCGCCACGACGCGTCCGCGGACGGGCGGTTCGTTTACGCGGTGAGAACGACCGGCGTCTACTGCCGCCCGTCGTGCCCATCGCGGCGGCCGCGGCGGGAGAACGTCGAATTCCACGCCACGCCGAGCGACGCCGAACGCCGGGTTCCGGCCCTGCAAGCGGTGCGGCCCGGCGGGGCCGTCGCGGGCGAGCGAGCACGCCGCGTCGATCGCGCGGGCGTGCCAGATCATCGCCGGCGCCCGACGAGCGCGCGCGCTGGTGACACTGGCCGTGGCGGCGGGGATGAGCGCGTCGCACTTTCACCGGACTTTCAAGTCGCTCACCGGGCTGACGCCGCGCGCTATGCCGCTGCCCACCGGTCGCGCGCGTCCGCGCGCTGCTGTCGCGCGAGGACGACCGTCACCGCCGCGGCTCTACGACGCCGGCTACAACTCCGCCGGTCGGTTCTACGCGACGGCGCGAAGGTGCTGGGCATGCGGCCGGCGTCGTTCCGCGCGCGGCGCGCGGGCGCGACGGTCCGCTTCGCCGTCGGCGAGTGCTGGCTCGGCCCGATCCTCGTCGCGGCGTCCGACGTCGGGATCTGCGCGATCGCGATCGGCGACGACCCAGACGCTCGTCCGCGACCTCCAGGACCGCTTCCCGCGCGCCGCGCTCGTCGGCGCCGACGCGGCGTTCGAGCGACTCGTCGCCCGCGTCGTCGGCTTCGTCCGCGAGCCCGCGGCCGGGCTGCACCTGCCGCTCGACGTCCGCGGCACCGCGTTCCAACAACGCGTGTGGCAGGCAGCGCGTGCGACATCCCCAGCGGCACCACCCGCAGCTACGCCGAACTGGCCGGCGACCTCGGCCGCCCCCGCGCGCGGGTCGCCGCGGCCTGCGCCGCCAATGGAATCGCCGTGGCGATCCCGTGTCACCGCGTGGTGCACGGACGGCTCGCCCTCGGGCTACCGCTGGGGCGTCGACCGGAAGGTGAAACTGCTGCGCGCCGAACGCGCGGCCGCCGAAGCGTGAGTGATAGGCTACTGAACTGCGTCGTCCGACACCGCCACCTCGAACACTTCGGGCGCGGTAATGGCACATTGGGCCAGGCGGTCTCTCCGCGCGCCGTGTCCTCCCTTCACGCTTAGAGATGAGCGGTCACCGGCCGCCGTTTCCTGTCGCCCGCGTTTGGGCGAGGCGTCGGGCGCGGCCTGCACGGGCGCAACGATGGCGCGCGTTCGCCACACACGCCGGCGCCATCCGCGATCGGGAGGCTCAAAAATGACGGACAACTCACCCGCTAATACCCGCGAAACCGCGCCGAACCGTTCTTCTCGCCGGCACCGGCGCGGCGGTAAGCCTGCTCGGGGTGCGGGTGTCGGGCGCGGGCGCGATGACGACGACGACGACCACAACGGCGGAGCGGACGGCGGGGCCGGCCGCGCGTCAAACCCAGAAAGGCCAGCACGTGGACACGATCACGACGAAGGACGGCACGCGGATCTACTTCAAGGACTGGGGCAAGGGGCAGCCGGTGGTGTTCAGCCACGGCTGGCCGCTGACGGGCGACGCGTTCGAGGACCAGATGCTGTTCCTCGCCGACCGCGGCTACCGCTGCGTCGCGCACGACCGCCGCGGGCACGGCCGCTCGAGCCAGCCGTCGGGCGGCAACGACATCGCGACCTACGCCGACGACCTCGCCCAGCTCGTTGCCGCGCTCGACCTCCGCGACGCGGTGCACGTCGGGCACTCGACCGGCGGCGGCGAGGTGGCGGCGTACGTCGCGCGGCACGGCCGCGGCCGCGTCGCCAAGGCCGTGCTGATCAGCGCGATCCGCCGATCATGGTCCGCACGGCGGCCAACCCCGAGGGATCGCCGATCAGCGTGTTCGACGGCATCCGCGCGCCTCGCTCGCCGACCGCTCGGCGTACTACAAGGACCTCGCCCCCGCGTTCTACGGGTTCAACCGCCCCGGCGCGAAGGTGTCGCAGGGGCTGATCGACTCGTTCTGGCTGCAGTCGATGATGGCCGGCCACAAGAACGCGTACGAGTGCATCAAGGCGTTCAGCGAGACCGATCAGACCGAGGACCTGAAGCGGATCGACGTGCCCGTGCTGCAACTCCACGGGGACGACGACCAGATCGTGCCCTTCGTGGCCTCGGCGCTGAAGGCACGAGCTGCTGAAGAACGCAGCTCAAGGTCTACAAGGGCGCTGCACGGCATACCGTCCGTCCTGAAGGACCGGGTGAACGAGGACCTGCTCGCGTTCATCAAAGGGTGAGGCCCCGGCGTCTGCGCGATCCCCTGCTGCCCAGTCGGCGGACGATTGGGGTCTAACGCCGGCGCGAGATTCGCGTCGCGCCGGCAAGACGTTCTCGCCGTCGCGACGCCGCGCTACCAAAGCACCTACGCGATCGTGTAGCGACGTCATTCGAAGAGAACCGTGGGAGCAAGCTCCCACGGCGTTCGAAGGGCCACACGGAAAGCTGCGGTACTCTGGTGGTTGAGCCGAGCTGTCAACGAAAGTGCCCGCGATCCCGATGGTGGGATCGCGGGCAACTCGGTCAGCGGAGAGGGAGGGATTCGAACCCTCGAATGGGTTTAAGCCCATTACAGCATTTCCAGTGCTGCTCCTTCGGCCACTCGGACACCTCTCCGGACTGCTTGCGGAAGCAGGTGGGGCATATTAACGGCCGGCGGAGGTGGTTTCTACCGGCGGGGCCGGTGTCCGGTCAGACGCCGGGCCACGGGCGGACGCCCGCGCGCTTTTCGCGACAGGCGACGCGCGGGCAGAACTCATTCGCACGGGCGGACCTTCACTCGTTTAGTTAATCGCCGTGGTTCCGCGCGAATCGCGGGAATTGCGTGCTCTTGGTGACTTGGGCGGCGGCGATGCTGCGCGAAGGGGTGGGATCGCCTCGACGTGGAGTCGGCGGATCGGCGATCCGTTTCCCTGGTGCTGACGCACACCAGCTGCCGTTCCGCTGGCGCAGAAAAAAGCCGCACGGTGGAGGGTAATGTCCCGTGCGGCTTGGCGGAGGAGGAAACGAGGCTTGTGCAAAGCGGTGGCGGGAACGCCCCCTGAAATTCCCGCCACCGACCCTGCGTTGTGTCATCATCGAGCGAAGTCGTCGTCGTCGTCGTTCCTTGTCGGATGAAAACCGGGACAGGTGCCGCCCGCAGACCGCCTGCGGGCGGCACCGCCCGTGGGAACCAACCGGCTTCGTGCTGACGGGCTTCCTTCGCCGCCCGCCTGCCGTCGTCGTGACGGCTCTGACTCACCCGAAAGCGAAGGCGATGCCAGACGCCGTCGTGATGGCGGTCGAAGAGTAGAAGGGGCGATTTAGCGGCTGGAAACGCAGTATTTTAATGAGCGACCCGCTGGGGCCGCGGGGCTGGGCGGTGCCTCGACTGCGCGCGAATTGTGCGAGGTGGGGGACGCGTGCCTTACGAACTCGCAGCGTGAAATGCGTCATTGAACTTTGTGAACCGGAGCCGCTCCTACGGTTCGGGCGCGCAATGCGGGTGGGGCGAGCACCGCGGCGAGGCTCCCACGCGAGCGGCTACGTAAACGGGGATCGGCACGATGATCGGGACGGTCACGACGATGCTGCGCCGTTCGCATTGCCTCACCGCAACGTGTGGCAGCACCACTTGCTAGGGCGTTTCCCCGTGACGTCACGCAGGAACCGCAGGAATTCCGCCGGATACTTTCTGGGTAACCAGTGCGGGAGTCAGTAGTGACGTTGGGAAGCCGGCGAGCGCCGCGGGGGGCGACTCTGCAAGGTCGTGAACCCGGCCGCGCGCTCAACCGAGCTTCGGCTCTTCCAGCGGCACGGGGCAGACGTCCTTGCGGCGGCAGTCGGTGCAGCGGTGGCCTTCCCAGAGGGCGTTGAACCCCTCGAGCACGCCGTCGATGAGCGACGGGGCGGTCGTCCAGACGCCGAGCTCGAAGTTGCGCCGGCCGTCGGCCTTGGCGCCCAGGCCCGCGCCGGTGAGGTTGGCGCTGCCGAGGTACATCGACCTGCTGTCGATGATCACCGTCTTGGCGTGCAGCCGCGGGCAGCGGCGGATCGTCAATCCCGCGGGCAGCGCCTTCTTCAATTCGCGCAGGGCGGCCGAGCTGGGCGTGCCGGCGTGGAGCAGGCGGATCTCCACGCCGCGCGCCGCGAGGCGGCGGAACACCTCCACGATCGACGGCGCCCGCCGCGACAACCCCTCGGGCACGAGCATCGCCTTGAAGTCGGCGGTCGAGATGTCGAGGCTCACCTTCGCCTTGAGGATCCCCTCCCGCACGATCTTGCGGAAGTGCTCGCCGTCGGCCACGAGCTGCACGTCGCCCGAGGCGACGGCTCTGGCGCGGACGGCGACCGGGAGGGAGAGGGGCATGAGGGGAGTATCGGCTTTGCACGCGACGAGGGAGAGGGGGGAGTGGGGAGTTGAAGAGTGGTGGGGTGGTGGGGTCGGAAAAGGCGTGGGCGGTTGATTCGTCAGCAGCGTGTGGACGGTGCGACGCGGGCGACGTCAACGTCGGCAGGGCGAGGCGACACCCGGCGACGAGCGTTCGGTGACGCGCGTGGAGGCGGGTTTGACTTCAGGGGCGACGCCCTTGATGCCAGGACCGCCCCCGCGCCCGCCGGCGGGCAACGGGTACGTCGTGCCGGGTGAAACCGTCGTCTGGTCTAACCGCTGCTCGTGCGTGCAACGAAGAGGGCACTCGCCGCGCGTCCGCCCCCTCGTTGAACGGTACTCGTCCGCGTCGTGGTCAGAATCGCTTCTTCTGCGCCACGAGCGTCTTTTCCAGCACGCGCTCGAGCGTGTCGCAGACGCGGTTGACCTGGCGTTCGTTCATGTTGCCGTAGAACGGCAGGGCGAGCGTGCGGGCCGACACGTACTCGCAGACGGGGAAGTCGCCCGCTTTGAAGCCGAACCGCTCGGCCATGTAGGGCTGGAGGTGGATCGGCGGGAAGTAGTTGTTGCAGCCGATCTTCGCCGCCCGCAGGTCCTGCATGATCAGGTCGCGGTCGCCGGGCTCGAACAAGTCGTTGAGGCGGACGACGAACACGAACCAGCTCATGTCGGTGTCGTCGGCGAGGGTGGGCAGGATCAGGAAGCGGTTGGTCATCAGCCGCTCCATGTACATCTTGGCGATGCGGCGGCGGTTGTTGAGGATCTCGTCCAGCCGTTCGCACTGCACGACGCCGATGGCGGCGCTGATCTCGCTCAGGCGGTAGTTGTAGCCGAGGCGTTGGTGGGCGAGCCAGTCCATCCCGTCGCGGCCTTGGTTGCGCAGGCTGCGGCACGTGGCGGCCAGGGCGTCGTCGTCGGTGACGATCATTCCGCCCTCGCCGGTGGTGATCTGCTTATTGGGGTAAAAGCCGAAGACCGACGCGCGGCCGAACGACCCGATCGCGCGGTTGCCGGCGGCCGTCTTCACGTGCCCGCCGAACCCCTCGCAGGCGTCCTCGATGAACGTCAGTTCGTGCTTCTGCGCGAGTTGTTCGAGCTCGACCATGCCGCCGGGGTGGCCGAACGTCTCGACGGCGACGATCGCCTTCGTGCGCGGCGTGACGGCCGCCTCGACCTTCTCCACGTCCACGTTGAGCGTCAGCGGGTCGATGTCGACGAACACCGGCTTGGCGTCGACGTACAGGATGCAATTGGCCGAAGCGACGAAGCTGAAGGGGGTTGTGATGACCTCGTGCCCCGCGCCCACGCCGGCGGCGATCATCGCGCAGTGCAGGCCGGCGGTGCCGCTGGAGACGCCGACCGCGTGGCGGCGGCCGGCGACCTGGGCGACGGCCTTCTCGAACTGCTGAAGCCTCGGGCCGATCGAGAGCGTCGCCGTGTGCATCACGTCGACGACCGCGTCGATCTCCTTCTGCGTTACGTCCGGCTGCGAAAGAGGGATGGGTGCGGGCATAGTATTCACCAACGGCGCGGAGACGCGCGACACGCGTGCGGCACGGCCGCGACGCGCCGGCCGACCATTGCGGCCGCGACGCGCGCCACGCGTCGCGCGCGTCTCACACGGGCATGGGGTTTTCCGTCGCCGGCCGAGCCGGCGGCGCGACGTCCGTCGCGGCTACGGGCTTCGGTCACAAATGTTATACTGAACGGTCCTTTACGTCCGATAAGCCACTCATCGACCGGATGACCCCGTTCGCATGAGCAGACCAGACGCATGAGCCAGCCACCCGAACATCGCGCCGATCGCCCCAAGCGGAAGAAGGACAAGTCCGTCGCCAGTTTCTGGCGGGCGTGCCGTTATCTGTACCCGTACCGCCGGATCGTGTTGGTGTCGGTGCTGTGCGCGTTCTTCGTCGGCGCCGCGTTCAGCGGCGGGCTGAGCACGATGCTGCCGATCATGCAGGTGCTGCTCAAGGGCAACACCGTGCAGGGGTGGGCCCACCGCGAGATCGCCGAGAGCCGCATCGGCGCGACGTTCTCCGAGGAGATGCCGCTGCGCGTCGTGAAGGTCCGCCCCGGCGGCCCGGCCGCCCGCGCGGGGCTGGCCGAGTACGACGTGGTCTCGGCCGTCGACCTCGGCGGCGCGCCGTCGCCGGCCGCCCCCGCCCGCATGCCCGACCTGCACCCGCTGGCCGACCCCGCGACCCGAACCGCCCGCGTGTGGGTGGGCGCGGCGCCCGCGGCGCGCCCGGTGCAGCTCGCGGTGTCCCCGATGCCGTGGTACCTCGCGGCGGGGTACCGGATCGTCGGTGTCTTCCCGACGCACCCGATCGGCGCGATCGCGGCCGTCTTCGGGCTGATCGCCACGCTCGCGGTCGTCAGCAACGTCGTCAAGTTCTTCCAGGAGCACCTCTCGGACAAGGCCGCCATCATGGCGGTGCAGGACATTCGCAAGCGCACGTACGACCACGTGCTGCACGTGCCGCTCGGGCACTTCGGCAGCCGCGGCACGAGCGACGTCACCAGCCGCCTCACGCAGGACGCGCAGGAACTGGCCCAGGGGTTCAAGACCGTGCTCGGCCAGACGATCCAGGAGCCGATCAAGGCGGCGTTCGCATTCGGGCTGGCGCTGTACGTGAGCTGGAAGCTGACGCTGTTCATCGTGCTGTTCGCGCCGATCATGGTCGGGATCATCAAGACGCTCGGCAAGAAGATGCGCCGCGCCAGCCGGGCGGCCCTGATGAGCAGCTCGAACATGCTCGGGCAGATCGAGGGGTCGCTGATCGGCATCCGCGTGGTCAAGGGCGCGTCGGCCGAGCGGTTCGAACGGCGGCGCTACAGCCGGATCATGGACCGGCTCGTGGCCGAGCAGCTGCGCATGAGCCGCATCGACGCGTTCAGCGCACCGACGATGGAGACGCTGACGCTGTTCGTCGTCGGCGCGGTCGTGCTGGCGGCGAGCTACATGGTGCTGATCAGCCGTACGCTCGAGGCGACGAGCTTCATCCTGATCATGGCCTGCCTCGCCGGCATCGGCGACAGCCTGCGGCGGCTCAGCAAGGTGAACAACGTGCTGCAGAAGGCCAACTCGGCCGCCGTGCGCATCTTCGAGGTCCTCGACCTCCCGACCGAACGCCCCCGCGTCGGCCGGCGACAGCCGAGCGCAGGCGGCACTCCTGCGACCGGCGCCGCCGACCCCGCTGCGTCGCCTCGTGGCTCCGTCGCGCCGTCGCTGCCCGCCAAGCGCGTCAAGCTCCCGCCGCTGCGGCGCGAGATCCGCTTCGAGAACGTCTCTTTCGCCTACCCCAACGCCAACGGCGACGCGCTGAGCGACGTGAGCCTGTCGGTGCCGAAGGGTCGGTCGGTCGCCGTCGTCGGCCGCAACGGCAGCGGCAAGACGACGCTGCTCGCGCTGCTGCCGCGCTTCTACGACCCGCGCCTCGGCCGCGTGCTGATCGACGGCGTCGACGTGCGGGACGCCACGCTCCGCTCGCTCCGCGAGCAGATCAGCATCGTCACGCAGGACTCGGTCATCTTCCCCGGCACGATCGCCGAGAACATCGCCTACGGTCACCCGCTGGCCGGCCTGCTCCGCGGGACCAGTGGCGGCGCCGCCGACTCCGCCGCCGGCCGCAAGCTCCGCGCCGACGTCGAGGCGGCGGCCCGCCGCGCGTTCGCCCACGAGTTCATCGAGGAGAAGCCCGGCGGCTACGACATGGTCCTCGGCGAGATGGGCGGGCAACTGTCCGGCGGGCAGAAGCAGCGGATCTGCATCGCCCGCGCGATCTTCCGCCACGCGCCGATCCTGATCCTCGACGAGGCGACGAGCCAGGTCGACGCCGAGAGCGAGCACCTGATCCAGCAGGCGATCGACCGCCTGATGCACGACGCCGACCCGCTCGCCGGCCCGCCGACCACGTTCGTGATCGCGCACCGCTTCAGCACGATCCTCAGCGCCGACGTGATCGTCGTCATGGACCGCGGCCGGATCGTCGGTCAGGGCAAGCACGAGGAACTGCTCCGCACCTGCGAGACCTACCAGCAGCTCTACGAGCGCCAGCTCATCGCCGCCCCCGCGGCCTGACCGTCGGCGCGCGCCGGTGACGAGGCGCTCGCATCCCAGTTCAACGACATGCCTTGCGACCTCGGCTTTTTCCGCGCCGGGCGAAGATCCTCCCCGCGCGGCGGGCGGCTTGCGCCCGGCGGTTCGCATCTCGACGGAAGACGAATGCTCCGGCGCCGGCGCCCTCCGGCCCGGCAAGTCCCTGCGTTTACTACGATCGCCCAATTCCCGCCCGGAAGTTCGACCGACTCCCGGCGCCGCCGGACGGCCGCGCCATCAACGCGCCCTGCGTCGGCGCGCCTTCGGGCTTCGGAACCGCCACACTCACTGTCGCGCGGGCAGCACGTACAGACGCCAGCGCCCCTTCCCCTGTCCCCCCTCGCCCAGCACCGTCCAAGGCGGCGCCAGTTGGGGGTCCGGCGCCTGTCGCCGGAAGAAGTACGCGACGACCTGGGGCCGGTCCGTTCGCTCGATCGCTTCGGGCCGCGCGGTCTTGCGGATGATCCGGTTGAGGTAGATCGGCAGTTCCGAGTAGACGCGGGCCCGGCCCGAGACGTCGATCTCGTACACGTCGGCGTCCGGGTGCGTCGACCAGACCAGGTCGGCCAGCGGCTTGAACTCGGCGCGGCCCTGCGCGTCGTCGCGGTAGCCGGCGAGCATCGCGTACTGAAGCAGCAGCATGAGGCCCGCCGTCGCCGCCACGACCGCGTACGGCCGGCGCCGCTCGAGCAGGAACCCCGCGGCCACGACCGCGCCCGCCGCGGCCGCCGTGCCCAGCGCCGCCGCGCCCGACAGCCACGGGCGGCCGTCGATCGTGCGCAGCGCGACCGCCGCCGCGAGTGGCACGCCGAGCGCCAGCACCGCCAGCGTCGCCCAGTGCGCCGCGCGCACCACGGCCGCCCCCGCGTCGCGCGGGCGGCCGGCCTCGATCCAGCCGACCAGCGCCTGCGCGATCAGCAGCGCGGCCGGCGCGACCATCGGGAACAGGTAGCGCTCGTTCTTGTCCTTGAAGAGCGTCATCACGCCGATCGGGATGAACATGAGGAACAGCGACAGGACCATCCCGCGCCCCGCGCGCCCGGCGGTGGGGATCGGGGCCGGGTCGTACCGCGCCTCGTCCCCGGGATCGGCGAAGGTCGGGAAGCCGCGCAGGCCCCGCGATTGCGGCGGGGCGTCTGCCGCCGTCTGCGCCGCGGCCGGCACGGGGCCGAACAGGCGCTGCGCGGCGACGATCACGCCGGCGACGAACCACGCCACCCACGGCGCGACCCACACGAAGATCACGAGGTAAACGTACCACGGGTCGGGCGGCAGGTCGGTCGCGCCCTCGCGCGTGATCTCCTCCCGCCACAGCGACCACACGTTCGGCTGCCGCGCCACCACGGCCAGCGGCCACGGCAGGATGATCGCCAACGCCGCCAGCACGCCCACGACGATGGGCCACCCCGCGCCCCGCGCCGGTCCGGGCGGCGCGTCGATCGAGCCTTCATCGCCGCCGGCCGCGCGCGGCGCCAACCGCCGCCACGCGACGAACGCCAGCACCGGCAGGACCGACTGCACGAGCGCGACGGGGCCCTTGCTCATGAACGCCAGGCCGAACGCCACGCCCGCGCCGACGAACCCGAGCCACGCCCGCCCGCGGAACAGCGCCGCGGCCAGGAACGCGTTGGTGACCGCGACCCACAGCGCCAGTTGCACGTCGGTCGTCGCGGCCCGGCCGAAGCGGAGGAACAGGATCGTGCTGCCGCAGACCGCCGCCGCCGCCAGCCCGACGCGCGGCCCGTCGACGAGGCGGCCCAGCGCGTAGACGGCGAGCGTCAGCAGGCAACTGCTCAGCAGCGACGGCCACCGCGCCTCCCACGCCAGCCGCCGGAACGCCGCGTCGCGCACGGCGCGGTCGGGCGCGTCGAGCGCGGCGGCGGTCGTCGGCCGCACGGCCGCGGCGGCGATCCACGTCGGCAGCGGCGGCTTCTTCAGCCGCGGCTCGCCCTGCAGGTTCGGCACGAGCACCGGCCCGCCACGCTCCATCTCCACGACCGCCCCGACCAGCAGGTTCTCGCTGCCGCTGGAGAACTCCAGCCACGTCAGCGTCGGGCGCGACCGCGAACAGCAACCCCGCCAGCGCGACCGCGCGCAGCCGTTCCACCGCGTCGCCCGCGGCGACCCCGGCGACCACAATCGCGTCGCCCGCCCCCGGTGGACGCAGACGGACCGACTCCGACGGCGGCCGCGGCGGTGGCGGTGCGGCCGACGTCGACAGCGTCGGTGCTCGCGCGGATGAGACCGAATGCGTTTGCTGCGATCGCGATGAAGCCACCGCAGGCGACGGCGGTGGCGAAGCGGAGGGCGACGACAACGGGAGCGACGAAGGACCCGGCGGGCGATCGCGGGACCGACGACGGCGCCGAAGACGAAGGCGACAAGGTGAAGGCGACAAGGGGACCGATGAAGACGACGGGGCCGTCGAAGACGACGAATCCTCGGCCGCCGCCTCGCCCGCCGCCGCCGACGACGACGCGGGGGAAGACGGCGGATGCCCGTCGGGCCGCGTCATCGCGCGACCCCGGCGTAGACGCCTTCGAGCTGGTCGAGGTGCGCGTCCCACGACAGCCGCGGCCGCAGCGCGAGGCACGCCTCGGCCATCTCCGCGCGGCGGTCGGCGTCGGCGAGGTCACCCATCATCGCGGCGAGCGCCTCGGTGCGGCCCGGGTCGTCGAGCACGAACCCGTGCATCCCCTCGGTCATGATCTCGTAAGCGCCGTTCTGCCGCGTGGTGATCGTCGGCAGGCCCATCGCCAGCGCCTCGAGCACCACGAGGCTGCACGGGTCGTGCCACGTCGGCAGGACGAAGAAGTCGGCCGCGCGATAATACGCGTAGGTGTACGTGGTGGGCCCGGCGAAGATCACGCGGTGTGCGACGCCGAGCGACGCGGCCAGCGCGCGGTACGGGGCGGCGTCGGGCTTGCCGACCACGAGCAGCACGAGGCGCTCGTCCCGCACCTTCGCCAGCGCCTCGATCGCGGGGCGGACGCCCTTGCGGCGAAAGTCCTGCGCGACGATCAGCGCCACGACCTGCTCGGGCCCGCGGCCGTGCTTTTTTCGGGTGTCGTCGCGCGCCCCGGGATTGATGATCGGGTTGTAGAACGTCGCGTCGATCGCGTTGAAGAGCGTGACGAGCCGCTCCTCGGGCAGCCCATAGTGCCGGCGGGCCGTCTCCTTCACGAGTTCGGAGACGCACAGCACCTTCGTCGCCGCGCCGGCGCGGGTGAGCAGGTCGCGCTCGACGCCGGCGACGAACTGGCGCTTGGCATTGAGGCGCGTGGCGAGCCGGTCGAGCGGGCGGCGCAGGCCGCCGTAGCGGAGGTGGCCGCTCGCCAGCGCCTCGGCCGACAGGCCCGCCTGCGGGTGGTACAGGTCGCAGCGGCGGACGGGCGCGATCGCGTGGACGACGTCGTAACGCGTCCGGTCGAGGTGGCGATCCAGCGCGGCGACGAAGTTCTTGTAGCGCCCGAGCCGCGTGAGGCCGCCCGCGTCGAGCTTCACGTTCGCCACGACCTCGGCGGCCGGCGCGAAGCTCGTCGACACGAGCGACACGTCGTGCCCGCGCGCGCCGAGCGACTTGGCGAGGTTGACCGTGTACCCCTCGGCCCCGCCCTTGGCGGGCTCGGCGTGCAGGATGACGAGCGCGACTCTCACAGGCGGGCCACGGTAGGAGCGTGCGGCGGAAAAGGCAAAGGCCGCGGTGCGCACATGCGCCGCGGGCGTGTCGCGGCCCGCCGATCACCCTCGATCGGGCCCGCGCCTGTCCCTCGATCGCGCAGGGTGCGGTGCGCCCCGTGCTCTCGCGCGGCGCAGGTGGGGCGGCTATCCGACGCGCTGGCTCTCCGGGCAGAACACTTCCTTCGAGCGCAGCCGAGAAGGGCCCGATCCGGCTGACCTGAACCGCCGCCGAAGCGCGAACAGGCGTCGTAGCACACGCGGGGCGCCGGGAACGCCGGTGCAACCGTTGCCGCCCGCGCCGTCGGCATATCCGCTGCGGCCGGCCCGAAGCTCAGGGTTTAGCCGCGGAATTCCACCCCACGCGACCGATGGTTCGCACGCGGGCAATCGTACTTCTTGGGCATCGAGAGGACCGCGTGGCGAGCGGGCGATGGGGACCCGCGGGAGGCGAACTCCCGCGGCGTTCGCAGCCGCGACACGGTCCGCTGCTCGTCGGGAGATCCTGTGATGTTCGGGGAAGGCACGTCGCGCGGAAATCGGGAGACGTCGGGGGCCGCCGCCGCTTCGGACGCGGCGGTCGTGGTTGCCGCCGTCGAATCGCTCGAGAATCGTCAACTCATGGCCGCCGACCCGGGCGCGCCGATCGGCCACTTCTTCTCCGCCGGCCCGATCGAGGCCGCGTGGGCGTCGCAAGGGGCGGCGACCGCCGCCGGCCTCGTGACGGTGACCGCGCCGACCGTCGCCGGTGGCGGCATCGGGCCGATGACGCTCGACACGTCGCTCGTCAGCGCCTTCGCGGCCGAGCAACTCATCGTCACGCCCGGCAGGCCCGTCCTCGCGTTCACGGCCGCCGGCGATCTTGCCGGTCCCGCCGCACGCCGCCCGGGCGATTCTTCAGCGACCGCCGCCGCCGCCGCCGCGCCTCACGGTGCCTCGGCGGCCGCCGCAGCGCCGGCGCTGGCGCTCGACAGTCGTGCGCTCACGTTCGACGATGGCGGCGTCAACGGCGACGTGGCCGTGCTCGTCTTGCGGAACCTCGGCCGCGCGCCGCTGACGATCCCGGCGGGCGAGATGAGCATCGCCGGCGGCGACGCCGGCCACTTCGCCGCGAGCCTCACGCCGGATCGGCCGCTCGTCCTGCCGCCCGGCGGGTCGGCGCGCGTGGCCGTCGTGTTCACGCCGGGCGCCGGTAGCCGCCCCGGCGCGCCGGACGGCGACGCTCCGCGTGCGGAGCGACGACCCGACCAACCCGTCCGCCGAGGTCGCCCTGCGCGCGACGATTCCCGCGGCCGCCGACGCCGCCGCGGTCGACGTCATCCGCCCCGCCCTCCGCCGCGCGCTCGACCTGCTCGCCACGACCCCCGCGGCCTCGGCCGTCGGGCGCCGGACGCGATGGCCGTCGACCCGGCCGCCGACCTCACGTCGCCCCTCGCGTTCCCCGCCGCCGAACCGCCGACGCCGCCCACCCGCGCTGCGGCGGCCTGACCCTTCGTTCTGAGGCGGCGTCGCGCACTCGCTTTGTTGTCGCCCCGCAAGCCTTTCGCCGTGGCTCCCTCCCCTCGGCATTACCCGGGGACCTACGATGGCGTCCGTGTCGGTTACGATCTGCGCGTGATGCCTTCGTCGGACGTGCGGCGATCCTTGTCGTGGCGCTGCGCGCCAGCGTCATCGCGCTCCTCGCGATCGCGTTGCTGATGGCGGCGCGGGCGGTTCGCCCAAGACGTGCTCGTGTGTGGGCGCGGGAGGACGGGCGGTGCTGGATCGTGCGGTCCGACGCCGGCGGCGTGGAACTCGTGCGCGTCGACGGGTGGCCGCACGCGCAGCGCCGGCGTGGCGGTCGGCGGGGCGGGCGGACGCGTTCCTCGTGCGGTTCCACGGGTCGGGTCCGCCGCCGCTGCTCGGCGCGCGCTCCTGCGCGGCACGGCCGAGGTGCTGACGCCGGCGGGCATCGCGCCGGGGCGTCTGTTCGCGCCCGGGCCGTCGCGCCGGCGGCGTATTACGCGGCGTCGACGAACGACGGGTTCCTCCTGCGCCCTGCCGTACGCGTCGCTCCTCGCGGTTCTCGCCGTGGCCGGTGATGTGGGCGGTCCGACGCGTCGCCGGCGCCGTCCGCGGCCGCCGGAGGCGACGCGCCGGGCGGTGCCCCGCCTGCGGCTACGACGTCCGCGCCAGCCCCGACCGCTGCCCCGAGTGCGGCCGGGCACTCTCGGCCGCCGCGGCGTAGCGCGCCCGGCATCGAGTGATCGCGTCTTCTACAATCGCCCGGCGTCGATCGTCGTGCCCCGTCCGCGCGCGCCCCCGCGGATCGCGGCTTGCCCGCCTCCCGACCGCCATCGACCGTGGTCTTCGTCGACGAGCCGTTCGAAACAGCGCGAGCCGCCATGCCACGTTCGGGCCGCGGCTCCGAAGACGGCGCGGCGGGTCGGCCGTTCCTGCCGACGAGGCCGACGTCCCGCTACTCCAGCCGGTGGCCGGCGAAGTAGCCGATCATCATTTCCTCCCACGTCTGGTCGCCGAAGCGCACGGTCTTCGTCGGGTCGGGGTTCGCGGGGTTGGCGGCGCTGTTGTCGTACCAGGCGGTGGCGCGCATCCGCGTGCCGGCGGGCACGTCGATCGGGCGCGCAGCTGGTACTCGAGCTGCCAGTTGAAGTCGTACCGCGGGATGTTCAGCACCGTCTCGGTGCGGCCGTCGGGGTAGGACAGCTCGTAGCGGAACCCCCGGCCGCGGACGTGCGTGTGCGGCATGAACGCCAGCAGGCGCCGTCGCCCTTGAACGTGTAGTCGGCGGTCACCTCGTGATTGCCCGCACCCGGCGGGATGCGGAAGCGGTGGTTGAACGCGGCTGTGCGTCACGTGCTCGTGCGCCGGCGGGCCGTCGGCGAAGAGCATCCTGATCTTCGGCCGGTCCTCGGTCGCCGATCCGTTGGGCGTGTAGTGGATCTGGAACACGAGCATCGCCCTTCGGCAGCAGCTTGGCGGTGCCGGCGGGGAACGTCGTCGCGCCCTGCCCGGGGACCAGGCCGGCGAAGTAGCCGGTGAGCCCGTCGTGGTACTTCGGCTGCTTGCGGGCGAGCGGGTGGTCCTTCGGGTAGACGAGGAACACCAGCACGTGGTGCACGACCGCGGGGCTCGTCGGGCGGATCTCGACGGCGCACCCACTTGTCCTCGGGCAGCTCGGTCGGCACGGCCACCCGCTGGTAGGGCATCACGCCGGTCGCGGGGATCTTGAACGCGAACGGCGCCTCGAACGTCGCGTCGGGCTGGCCGATGCGCCAGCCCGTGGCGAACGACCGCGCCCAGCGGCGTCGGCCGCGTCGCCCTCGGGCGCGCCGGCCTCGATCCAGGCGAGCACGTCGCCCTTGTCGCGCGCTGAGGCCGCCGGTCGTTCGACCACGCGTGCGGCGTGGCCGGGTCGGCGTACCAGGGGGGCATGATCCCCTTCGCCACCACCTTGCGGATCATCGCCGCGTGCCCTTCACGTCGGCGGAGGTGCCGAGCGCGAACGGCCCGGCCTCGCCGGCGCGGTGGCAGTCCAGACAATTGTTCTCACGATCCGCGAGACGCGGTTGTGGTAGGTGACGCCCGGCGTCGCCCCGGCGGCCACGTCACCGGCGGCCACGTCACCGGCGGCAGGACCAGTGTCGGCGGCGGCGTCAACGGCGGGCTTCAGGTCGAGCGCGCAGCCTGGCGCGGTCGTGGCGGGCGTCTCGGGGCGGCGGCTCGCGAGGACGGCGTCGATCGCCTCGGCGAGGTACTGGCGCCGCGGCGCCGGCAGCGCGTAGCCGAGGCCGTACTGATCGTCGGCCGCGCCGCGGTACTGGAGCGTGCGGGCCGCGTCAAGGACGAACACCTCCGTGCTGCTCGTGGCGCCCAGCGCGCGGGCGACGCGGGCCTCCGGGTCGTGCACGGTCCGCCCGCCGAACGCCGCGCCCGCCGCGGCGGCGCGCACCTCGGCGGCCGGCTCGTGGGCGTTGGGGTTGACGAGCACGAACCGCACGCCGCGGTCGCGGTACGACTGCTCGAGTCGCGCCAGCGTCGGGAGGATCTTCCGCGCGACCGGGCAGCCGACGCCGGTCATGCAGATCACGGTCGCCTTGGCGTCGCGCGCGTCGGCGAGCGAGCCGGGCTTGCCGTCGAGGTCGGTGAACGCGGCGGCGGCGATCAGTTCCCCCACGCGAGCCTCGGCGGGGTCGATCGCCACCGGGCCCTCGCGGGGCGACGCGTCGGCCGGCACGTCTGCGGCCGGGGCGGCCGCGCCGTAGGCGAGGCACGCGGTAAACAGGATTCGTTGCGCGGTGCGGGTGAACTTCAAGACAGCATCTCCTCGACGACAACAGAAAGCCGGCCCACCGTCGGCCGCTCATCTTATGCGTGAACCGGGGCCGGGGAAGGACGATTCATCGCGGTTGAGCAGGACGTGCGGCGTGCCGCGCGCGATGAAACGGAGCCCACGCGTGGCGCGGGGGTCGCGCCCGCGCCTTGAGCGAGAAAACGCGGGCGAGACGCCCGCGCCACGCTCTGTTCTTCGACTTCGCGGACGCGCCCTTAGGAAGTCTACGACGACACGCGCGAGTTCGTTCCGGTTTACGGCTCCCGGACAGCGAGCCCTTCGGGCTGGCGGCTAAAAGGGGTTTGGGGGGCGCATCCGGTTATGCGGTGAAGCGGTGAAAGGGATCATCATCCGCGCTTCGCCCCCACGCGTGCAGAAGTTTCCGGGGATCGACAGCGGCGCCCGATCGCGTCGTTCGCCCGCGGCTATGGTTAACGCCCGGGCGCCGGTAAGGTAACACGCTCGGAGGATCTGCCATGTCGCGCGACCGATTCGTGATCGCCTTGCTGCTGCTGTTCGTGCTGGCCCCGGTGGCGCGGGGGCAGGAATGGACGCGCTTCCGCGGGCCGGACGGGTTGGGCGTGGTCGACGCGAAGAACCTCCCGGTGAAGTTCACCGAGGCCGACTTCGACTGGAAGACGCCGCTGCCGGGCGGCGGGCACTCGTCGCCGGTCGTGTGGGGCGACAAGCTGTTCGTCACCTGCGCCGACGACAAGACCGCCGCGCGGACGATCGTCTGCCTCGGCGCCGCCGACGGGAAGATCCGCTGGACGCGCGAGTTCCCCAGCACGACCTACAAGAAGCACGGCGACAACAGTTACGCCTCCCCCACGCCCGCGGTCGACGCCGAGCACGTCTACGTCGTCTGGAGCACGCCGGACGAACTGGCCGTGCGGGCGTTCACGCACGACGGCAAGGACGCGTGGAAGGTCGACCTCGGCCCGTACCCGACGCAGCACGGCGGCGGGGCGTCGCCGATCGTGTTCGACGACCTGGTGATCCTGCCGAACGACCAGGACAAGGAAAGCTTCCTCGTCGCGCTCGACGCCAAGACCGGCGCCGAGCGCTGGCGCACGCCGCGGCAGACCGGGCCGTTCTCGGCCAGCACGCCGAGCGTGCTGCGGCCCGAGGGCGGTCCGCCGCAACTCGTGTTCACGGCGAGGTCGCACGGCATCACCGGCGTCGACCCGCTGACCGGCGTCGTGCTGTGGGAGGTGCCCGACGCCTTCGACAGCCGCACGGTCGCCTCGGCGACGACCGGCGCGGGATTGGTCTTCGCGTCCTGCGGCGAGGGGGGCGGCGGGCACTGGCTCGTCGCCGTCCACCCCGGCCGCGGCAGCGAGAAGGCGGCCGTCGTCTACAAGATCACCGAGAAGTCCCCCTACGTCCCCACGCCGCTGGTCTACAAGGACCTGCTGTTCGTCTGGAGCGACGGCGGCACCGTGACCTGCGCCCGGGCCGCCACGGGCGAGCAACTCTGGCAGGAGCGCGTCGGCGGGTCGTACTTCGCGTCGCCGGTCTGCGCCGACGGAAAGCTCTACAACGTCAGCAAGACCGGCGAGGTCGTCGTCCTGGCCGCCACGGGCACGTTCCAGGAACTCGGCAAGAGCCGCCTCGGCCTGAAGGAAAAGGTCCACGCCACCCCGGCGATCGCCGGCGGGCGGATGTTCTTCCGCACGTACACGCACCTGATCGCCGTGGGCGGAAAGTCCGCCGACTGATGAGGATTCGGGCTGCGTCCCGCGCCTCAAGGTTTCGCTTCCTCTCCTCGTAATCGTCGTCCGGCGATGCCGCTGTACCCCGTGCAGACATATACGGCTTGGCAACTCGCTTGCATCGCGGCGATCGAGCCGCGCTTCGGGACGAGTCCTGAGCAGGCCGAGTCCAGGGAAGAAATCCTGGCTGAATTCCGGACGCGTCAGATCGCTGACAGCATCGTGAGCGACATGATCGCGTTGGCGCGGGAGATCGGGAAGGACATCTCACCGGTCGTCTGCATGGACATCGATGATCTCGAGTTCGGGATCCTGACGCAGTTCGAGGCCGGGAAGATTGATGCCGCGGAGAAGGATCGGCTGCTGGCGTTCGTCACAGCTCACGTTGATGCGCCGCGCGAGGAGCATATTCCGAAGTGGCGGGCGCGCTGGTCGGACAGGCTCATGATCTTGTACATGGGCGGCGGATTCGCGCTCGTGTGGCTCTCGCAATCGAACCGCGTGTTCTTCGGCTGGATCGCGGGAATGTTCGCGCGTTGATTTGGATTCAGCAGCAGTCGTGGCACTCGTGGCAGGTCCGCTGGCGGCGACGAAGGCCGCTTGAGTAGACGCCGCATCGAACGGCGCGCGTCGCGGTTGCTTCGGTGGGAGTGGTCGTCGCTGTCGCTGGAGGGTCGCTGTCGAGCGCGACATCCTCAGCACCGTCATCCCGAGGGGAGCGGTAGCGACCCGACCCATCTCGGGGTGGAAGACGCGTCTCTCACGGACCCGAAATCCCTCGGGTCGCTGTCGCTCCTCGGAATGACCGTTCTCGGGCCGTCCGAAGCTACTTCGGGAGCTCGCGCGCCGTGGGCGCGACATCAGAGCCAGACGAAGAGGGCCGGCGTTGTCGCCGGCCCTCTTCTCCATCTTAATCGGAATTCGTTACGCCCTACTTTTTCGCCGCGGCCCCTTCGGGCATCGGCTTGTTCAGGTCTTCGATCTGCTTGAGCAGTTCGCCCTTGTCGAAGTTCGCCGGCACTTCTTCGTCGTGGTTGGCGAGCATTTCCTCGACGTCGGGGCGCTTGCTCTTGACGCCGTCGGCGGGGACCTCGCCCTTGGCGATCCAGACGATCGAGTTGAGCACGACGTTGCGGAAGTCGTCCTGCGCCCAGTTGCGGTGGAAGTGCCCGCCGGTCGTGCCGAAGCCGCGCGAGCCGTTCTCGTTCTCGCTGACCCACAGCACGTGCTCGGCCTTGTCCTTGCCGACGTGGCTGCGGACCTCGGGGTTGCCGCTGTGCGGGCCGTCCTTGCCCTGGCGGGTCTTGTCCGGCGGCACGGCCGAGAGGACGGCGGTCACGCCCTTCATGTCGTCGCGGAAGCGCATGTTGTAGTACCACTCGTCGTTCGTGGTGAACGGCTTCACGCCGCTGGCGACGGGGTGCTTCGGCATCGGCTTGAAGACCGCCTCCCAGTGCGGGTTGACCGACCAGTGCGTCTCGAAGTAGCCGCCCATCCACTTCAGCCAGTACTCGCCCCCCTCGTCGGCGGGGACCTCGACGCCGTAGTGGATCGCGCCGATGCCGACGCCCTT
>JAUJNJ010000242.1 GCA_030448225.1 Phycisphaerae bacterium | reverse complement strand
GGTGGCCGGGGTTCTGCTGACGCTGGCGATGGCCGCCGTGTTCGGCGGCATGGCCTTCGCCGCCGAACGGCGCGACGGCTCGGCGGAGTTCATGGCGATGCTCCCCGTGCGGCGGTGGCCCATCGTGCTCAGTAAGCTCCTCGTTGCCGTCGCCTGCCTGACGCTGGCGGGCCGCCGTTCACGGGTGCATCGCGCTGATCGCCGCCCGGTGGCGAGTCCAGGCTGATCTCCCGCCCGATTACCTGCTGTATATCCCGTTCAGGGCCGTGCTCCTCGTGAGCGTGGCGGTCCTGTTCTTCGGCGTGGCATGGATGCTGTCCGTCTACCTCAAAAGCCCCGCGGTCGCCGCCACGGCGGCGATCGGCGCCGGGGTTGTGCTGACCGCGGCGGCCGGTGCGGCGGGGGAGGAGCTGCGCCGCATTTACGGGTTCGACTACGAGTGGCCGAGCATCCTGGTAACGAGCTTCGTGGTCGGCGCGCTGGCGTTCGTCGTCTCGACGGCGCATTACCTGCGGCGGGTGCGGGTGTGAGCGAATGCGCGTTCCGCCGGGCGCGAGGCGGGGGTTATGCTTTACGTCGCGACGGAGGACGACGACGCGTAACCGGAGGACCCCGCCCATGCCCCGCAGCCGCAAGACCGAGCCGCTGAAATCGAAGGATCCCGCCCGCGCGCCAAGCATTCGCGGCGAGAAGCGCGTGAAGAAGGCCGGGGCTGACGTGCCGGTGGGCCCAGCGCGTCGCGCCCGCGGCACGCACGACGGCCCGACCGACCCCGCCGCCATTGACCGCCGCAGCCAGGTGACCGGTACCGACGAGCTGCGCGACCGGGGCACTGTCAAGCAGCCGCGACAGCGTGGCGGTGGCGACGCCGGAGGGCCCGCGGTCGGGCTGCCGGGCAAACTGTGAATGGCTGAGTTCGGCGAACGCCGCACCTTTGCTTCGTCTGAAGGGCGTGCGGCCCCGCGAGGGCCATTTACGCCCACGGTGATTGCGCGCAAGAGCATTCCGTTGAGCCCTTAGGTGAGCCCCACTACGCATTGCCGCTCGAACCGCCCAAGCGCTCCCATCCAGTTCAATAGGGTTTTACCTCCCGGCGCCTCACTTTTGACGGTGCGTGGCGTCTAACATCGTGCGGCGTTGAAAAGTTGCCCTTCGGATCGTCGCCGGGCGCATCCACGGTGCGTCGTTTGCGGGTGTGTATCCCTTCCCCGGTGCATGCGGGTGCAGCAAATCGGCTGTGCCTGCTCGGCGGGTTCGTCTTTGCCTTTTTGCCTTCTCGCGGAGGAGACTCATGGGTTTTCGCGCGGTCTGGTTCACGCGGTCTGAACGTTCCCGCCCGTCTGTCCGGCCGGCCCCCTCCCGGTACCGGCCTGTCGAGGCGCTCGAGCGCCGCACGCTGTTGAGCACCACCTTGCCGGCCTTCGCCGACGCAGACGTGCAGAACCTCGCGGCCGACCCGACGGCGGCCAACGCCAACTTCGGCGCCGACGAGCTGCTGCGCGTGCGCTTCGCGGAGGGCGAGAGGCTCGAATCGTTCGTCACCTTCGACCTCCGCGAGATCGCGAACGTCGGACACGCCGTGCTCAAGATGACCGGCGGCCAGTCGGGCACGCCGGGCGAGGCGGTTCTGGTCGGCGCGTTCCCGGCCGCCGGCGGCTTCGTCGAGGGCGACGGCACCCACGGCGGCCCGCTCGACGTCGGCAACACCCCGGTCGACGAGATCCGCTGGAACAACCGCCCCGGCAGCCCGGGCGGGGCGTTCTTCGCCTCCATCGTGACCAACCAGGGGAACTATTACTGGAACGTCACCGACTACGTTCGCAGCGAGAAGGCCGCCGGCAAGGAATTCGTCACGATCGGCCTGCGGTACACGAGCGGCGGCGCGGCACAGGTGGCGTTCGGCTCACGCGAGGGCAGCGGCGGCGACGCGCCCGCGCTGATCGTCGAGGAGAACGGTTCGGGTCCGTCGGCGGCGTTCTTCGCGCCGGACATCACCGGCCCCACGCCCGACCACCAGGTCGTCATCACCTACAGCGACGCCGACGGGATTGACCCCACCACCATCGACACGAACGACATCACCGTCCTGGCGCCGGGCGGGCCGGAGCTGGACGTCACGGGGGTCACCGTGCAGCAGGCGGACGCCAATTCGATTATCGCCACCTACACCATTCCGGGCCCGGGCGGGTCGTGGGACGCGGGGGACAACCAGGCGTACACCACGCTTATCGGCGACGCCGCTGTCAAAGACCTCGCCGGCAATCCCGCCACCGGCGGGCCCGACGTGTTCACCGTCAGGATTGACGACGATGACGACGATGACGGCGATGACGGCGATGACGATGACGACGATGACGACAACCCGCCGCCCGTTGGCGACACGCAGGCGCCCCTCGCGGCCGTCGTTGACCCGCCGGGCAATGTGTCCACCCCAGGCGGCGGCGGCACCACGATCGAGGTGGCCTTTACCGACAACATCGGCGTCGTCACCTCCGGCCTGCGGCCGGACAGCCTCGTGGTCACCAGGCGGGGTGGCGACGGCACGCCGCTCACGGTCGCTGATGTAGGAATCGAGCCGCCCGACGGGGCCGGGACCCGCGTCGTCGCGCTGTTCTCCGTCGTCG
>JAUJNJ010000241.1 GCA_030448225.1 Phycisphaerae bacterium | reverse complement strand
CGCCCGCGCGATGTCGTGGACGCCGCGGCCTTCGAAGTCCCGCAGCGACACGGCCAACCGCTCGTGCGCCGGCAATGACCGCCCGCACCGCAGCAGCCGCTCCCGCTCGTAGTTCGGCAGCTATTCGCAAGTCTCGGCGCGGACGGCGACGTCGTCGGGCGTGGCCGTGATCCGCATCCGCCGGGCCCGCTGCGCCGCCTTCAGCAGCCACGACCCGAAGCGCGACGGGTCGCGCAACGAACCGAGCCGGGTGAAGCACTCGACGAACACGTCCTGCACGACGTCCTGCGCCGCGTGCGCGTCCCGGAGCACGCTCAGCACGGCCGCCAGTACGTCCCGCTCGTAGCGGTCGACGAGCGGGCCGTAGGCCTGCACTTCGCCCCGCCGGACGCGGTCGATCAGTCCCGCGTCCCGGCGACGCTCCGGTCCCGCACCGGTTTGGCGGGACAAGGCGCGGATCCTCGACAGCGCCCCCGGCGTCGGCCCGGACACCGCCAACCAGCTGGTGGCCGACCTGCCGGAGCTGGGCAAGCTCAACCGCCAGCAGATCGCCGCCCTGGTCGGCGTGGCGCCGATGAACTGCGACAGCGGCTCGATGCGCGGCCGGCGGCACGTCAGGGGCGGCCGCGCCGACGTCCGCACGACGCTGTACATGGCCGCCTACAACGCCATGCGGTGCAACCCGGCGATCAAGGCGTTCGCCGAACGGTTGAAGAAGGCGGGCAAGCCGTTCGAGGTCGTCGCCACCGCCTGCATGCGCAAGCTGCTGACCATCCTGAACGTCATGGTCAAAACCAATCAGCATGGGAACCCCGATTTATCCCCAAAAACCGCTTGACCTTTTACACAGACGCTCTCCCCCGAGTACACAGGATATCGCGTTTACGCGGCAAGTCGTTGTTTTGTCTCCGGCAGCAGCCCGTTCTTCAGGGCGTAGCGGGCACCGTTGAGGATCATCTTCCCGGCCACCCACAGGGCCACGCGGCGTGGTCGGCGGACCCAGTTGGGCAACGGCCCCATGCCGCCGCCCCAGTTGCCCCGGAGGCCGAACGTACGTTCGATGCCGCCCCGCTCACGCATCAGACTCTGCCCGAAGCTCGGCGGCACGCCCGCCCGCCCCGGCGGGTCGAGTGGGTGGCGTCGGGCGGTGCTGCCGCCGCGTGCCCCGCGGCCGCGGTCGTTGCACCCGCGGCACAGCTCCAACCCGCGGAGCCGGTGGGGGCTGTTGCGGCGGTGGCCGATGCCCCGTGCCGTGGGCTTGGGCGGGGCGAGCAGTTGCAGGCCCGGCGACGCCGCCAGTTCGTACAGGGCGTTGGCGTCGTAACCGTTGTCGGCGAGCAGGTGCCCGAACAGCAGCGGCCACCGCACCCGCAGGCCGGCGACCGCCGCCGCCCACGCCCGCAGCAGCCCCGGGGCCACGGCCTGCTCGCTGGTCTTGGGCCCCGCCGGCGTCCACTGGTCGGGCGGCGGCGGGCACCTGGCGTCGCGCAGGACGTGCAGCTTGTAGCCCACCGCCTGGTGCCCGGCACCGCTCCTCGTCCGGCCAGTTCTCCGGATCACACGCCCGGCACCGCGGCCGGTCGTGCAGCACCGACCACAGGTGCGTCAGCACGATCCGGCCGTCGCCGAACTGCTTGCCCTTGAACGAGTGCGTCTTGCCCAACTCCGTCACCACCCGGTACACTGCCGACCACAGTTGCCGTTCCATCGTCGTCTCCTTGGAAAAGGTGAAAGCAAGACGATTATGGGCGGCAACTCTTGTTGGCGCGAGGCCTTAGCCCGACAGCGCGATTTATTGTATCCTCGGGGGAGAGGGGATTAAGCGCCCATCCCCGCACCCTCGCAGCGATCCGGGGCGACGGTGCGTTCGTCTCAATCGGCGCCCACTGCGCCGCCGTGTCTGCGGTGCGAGCGAAGCGCGAAGTCATTGCCCGGCGCGCGTCTTGCGACGCGGTCACCGCGGTTGGGGCGGTAAGGACGGGAGCACGCGGGCGCGGCCGGGGGCGCCGCGGTTGAGCGCGTTGTAATGGGCCCAGAGGTCTTGCGGGCAGACGCCCCAACTGTCGCAGCTCAGTAGCATCGCGTCTTGGACGAACTGCCGGACGACGCCGCGGGCGAGAAACCGCCGGGGGGAGGTCTTCATCGGCGGGTTGAGGATGGCCGTGCGGCCAAGGCGGGCCATCCGCCGGGAGAACTGAAAATCTTCCATCAGGCGCACCGGGGGGAAGCCGCCGAGGCGGTCGAAGACTTCGCGGCGCACGAAGATCCCCTGGTCGCCGAAGAAGTTGCCGCCGTGGCGGAAGCGCACGCGGTTGCAGAGGACGACGAGCCGGAGCAGCAGGCGGTCGGGGCCGTGGCCGAGCGGGTCGGAGCCGAACTGGAAGTCGAACGCCCCGCCGACGACCCCGGGGTCGCGCAGGGCGCGGTGGATGCGGCGGGGGAATCCGGGCGGCGGGCGGGTGTCGGCGTGGAGGAACAGCAGCGTCCGCCCCCGGGCGGCGGCCGCGCCGCGGTTCATCGCGTCGGCGCGCGAGCGGCCGCCGTGCACGACCTTGGCGCCGAGGCTCCTGGCGAGGCCGGCGGTGCCGTCGCCGCTGCCGCAGTCGCTGACGATCAGGTCCAGCGGCCAGCCCGCCGCCGCCGTGAGGGCGGC
>JAUJNJ010000240.1 GCA_030448225.1 Phycisphaerae bacterium | reverse complement strand
CGCCAGTTCCGCCTGGGAAGGCTACGTCGGCCAACTCCGCCGCTGGATCATGCAAGTCCCCAAAACCGAAACCGCCGCGGCGTGAGCGGCGGTGGGGCGGAGCCTTAACGCGGCGGACCGCTGGTCGGACCGCAGTTCTCGGCTGCCGGCTTGCGCGGTACGATGTGACCGTGATGGTCGAGCAACTCGAGGACGTCCTGCACGCGCAGCCCTTTCGCCCGTTCACGATCCACATGGGCGACGGCCGCTCCTTTCTCGTGAAGCACCAGGATTTCGTCTCGCGCTCGCCGTCCGGCCGAAGCCTCATCGTGTACGGCGACGACGACCGCTTCAGCATTCTCGCGACATGCTGCTCGTGACGGAACTGGAAGTTCACGCCCCCGGAAATCCGGAGGCCGCCGCCTGACGTTGATCGTGTCCGTCGGGACTGCAGGCAAGCCGAACGTTCGGTGTTGCCGGTGCGACGCTGAAGGTGGTGAGATCGCCCAGGCATCTCGTCCACCGACGGGGTCGATTCGTCCCGCTGCTGCGGCCAACGCGCCGACAACCGCCATATGGTTGTAGATAGTCGGGGCAGACCGCGCCGGGCTCCAGACTGCCCATAGCCATTCCGTCTGCCATAGGGCGCACGGTCTTGTTACTATGCTGCCATGACAGCCGACACGCTCCGCGAAATTCTCCGGCGTAAGCCGTTCGAGCCGTTCCGCGTCGTCATGAGCAGCGGCGAAAGCTACAACGTGATGCACCCGGAGATGGCACTTGTCAGCGCCCGCTCGCTAATCCTCGCCCTTCCGGATCCGACGGAGCCGGAGGGGGAACGCCTCGCGTTCTGCTCATACCTGCATGTGGCCCACATCGAAGTGCTTCGCCCGTCTGACGCGACGGAACGACGTGCGAGCTGACGGCTTACGAAGCGGCGACGCCGCCGCCCACAATTGATTGCAGGGTTCCTCAGCCTTTTGCCACCAGCCGGCGAATCACTTCTCCCGCGCCCGCAGCACGCGGATGCCCTGCAACAGCGGCAGTTTCGACGGGCAGACGTAGCTGCAGATGCCGCACTCGATGCAGGCGTGGAGGCCGTAGCGTTCGGCCATGACCGGGTCGTCGCGCTGCGACGCCTCGAGCAGGGCGGCGGGCTGGATGCGGACGGGGCATCCCTCGACGCACCACGCGCAGCGGATGCACGGGTCGGGGATGCCGTCGTCGTCGTCCCCCGCGACGAAGACGGTCAACTCGCTGCCGCCGACGACCGCGTCGGCGCGGACGCGCACGTCGCGGAGCGGGCTGCCGGTGCGGAGGATCACGTGCTCGCACGGCACGCCGGCGAAGGCCAGCACGTCGCGCAGGGACGCGCCGACCGGGCAGGTGAGCAGGTGCGCGCGGCCGTCATGGTGGACGGCGATCGGCACCGCCGCCGCCGCGGCCGGGTTTGCGCCGGGGCCGAGGAAGGTGCGGCCGACCGCCATCGCGGCGGCGGCGTCGAGCAGGAGCACGCCCTGGGTCGTGGGCAGTTCGCCGTACGGCAGCTTACGCCGGGTGAGGGCGTGGAGCAGGATCGTCGGGTTGGCCCGCGGGTACTCGTTGTCGACCGGCACGAGCCGCACGCCCGCGGCCGCGGCCCGCGCGACGGTGCCCGCGTCGACCCGCGCGGCGGTCGCCGTCTCGACGACGACCCACGCGGTCGTCGCGCCGGTCAGGCGGGCGAGCAGCGCGACGCCGGCCACGATCTCGCCCGCGTGCTCGCGGGCGAGCGTCGACTGCAGCGGCAGCGCCGGGTCGAGGTCCAGCGCGTTGCAGACGAGCGTGTCGACCGGCCGGCGGAGGCAGGCGTTGAGCTGCGCCAGCAGGTCGGGGCTGGCCCACCGGTCGGCCCAAAGGCCGGCCCCGCGGAAGCGGTCGACCCACTGCCCGAGCATCGACCCGTGAATCGTGTGCAGCGCCTCGCGCAGGTCGGGCAGCGGCGGGGCGACCCACGCGGAAGGGGCCGGCGTGCCGCGCGCGACGACGGACGCGGGGCGCGCTGATTCTGATGTCGAGCCGGGCGGCCTTGGCGTGGCGTGGGGCGACGGGCGGCCGGGTGCGGGCGGTTCGTCGGGCCCCGCCACGTCGAGCACGACCGCGGGGACCTCGGCGCCGTCGAGCAGGCGCGCCCGGCCGATGCCGCAGACGACGCCGCCGAGCGGCGCGAGCGGCGCCGGCGCCGACTGCGGCACCGACTGCGTCAGCGGCTCGCCCGCCTCGACCAGCGTGCCCGCCGGCCGCGGCGCCGCGTCGGCCGGCCCGATGCCGAGCAGCGGCACGAGCAACCGCCGCGGCGCCGGCATCGCGCGGAACGACGACGACGCCGGCGACCCGCCCGGCGGCGGGGCGGTGGGCGAGGTCGGTCCGGCGAGGTCGGTGCGGCTCATGGCGAGCGATTGTACGGGGTTACACGTCGAAGAGGACGGGCAGGAAAGCGCGGGTGCGCGCGCGGTGTTGCTGTGCGTCTATTCTGTCTCTGCGAGGTCGCACTCTGCTTCGGCGCAGTTCGCGTTCGCGTGCGCTTAGACCGATCGCGTCTCGGCGTTGCTGGCGTGGGCAACATAGGTGAGCACCCCCCCCCCGCGGGGGGCAGATAGGAACAGCACACCGAGTAACACCACAAAAAATAACAGATCTCGGTGT
>JAUJNJ010000239.1 GCA_030448225.1 Phycisphaerae bacterium | reverse complement strand
CACGGGCTGGCCGTGCAGGGCGCCGGCCTCGTACTCGCCGCTGATGGCGATGATGCGGGTCGGGCGGTGGGTGTCGGGCAGCGAGTGGACGTGGTGCAGCAGTTCGAACCCGTCCATCTTCGGCATGCGCAAGTCGGTCAGCAGCACGTCGTAGCGCTGGGTGAGCATGTAACCCAGTCCCTCCTCCCCGTCGCGGGCGGTGGTGACGTCGGCGCCCGCCTGACGCATGAGCTTCCCCATGGCCATGCGCGTCGGGGTGTGATCCTCGACGATCAGGACCCGCAGGCGTCGCACACCGGGATCGGCCTGTAGTGCTTGCGTCATGTCGAGAGAATTGTGAGTCACGGCACGCCCCACTTCCGGTAACCGAACCGCACGACGGGCGGCCGCGTTGGAACATGCACCCGATTCAATTCACCGTCAACGGCGAATGTCGAACAACCCGATTTTTGGTGGTCGGACCGCGCCGCGGCGACCGCGAGGTGGGGACACGCCCCCCGCGGGAGTGTCCCGTTAAATGGGGGGTTCGAACCACCCGTAGAGTCGCCCGCCGAGACGCTTTTCATCCCGAGCGCAGCAGAGCGGGTGTCGTAATTGGTGACGCGTAGTCTTGTAGTGGCGACGCCTGCGTCGCGGTTGTGGCGCAGCCACAACGATTTCTCGTGGGCCTCGCCAGACCGGCGGGAGATCCTTCGCTGCGCTCAGGATGACAGAAGGGGCACGACGAATCGCGCCCGCCGCGCAGCCCAGCGCGACTCGCGAGCGATCCGGCTCAATGGGGAGGGCTACGTTTGCTCGCGGATCGCGCCGGGCGGTGCGGGCGTGGTGATCGCGGGGCGCCACTTCGCGTCCGGGTGGAGCAGTTCGTGGGGGCGGTAGTCGGCCTTGTACTTCATCTCCCGGCAGTCGGCGATCCAGTAGCCGAGGTAGTAGTACGGGATGCGTTCCGCCGCGGCGTGCGCGATCTCGCGCATCGCTCCGAACGTGCCGAGCCCGCGGGCGGCGTCGGCGGGGTCGAAGTAGAAGTAGACGCTGCTGAGCGACACCGCGTTCACGTCGCACAGCCCGACGGCCAGCAGGCGCCCGCCGGCGTCGCGGTGCTGGAACTCGATCGTCTCCACCGGCGAGTCGTACAGGAACGACTCGAACGCCGCCCGCCCGCCGTCGTCGGCGCCGCCGGCGTCGTCGGGCTTGCCGTGCCACTGCGTGACGTACCGCCGGTAGAGCGCGAACTTCTCGTCGGAGGGCGCCGCCTCGCCGACCGTCACCGCGAGGTCCGCGTTGCGATTCACGCTCCGCCGCTGCGACTTGCTCGGCCGAAACGCATCGACCGGCACGCGCAGCGGCACGCACGCCCGGCACCCGCGGCAGGTCGGCTGGTAGAGCATCGACCCGCTGCGCCGAAACCCGCGGTCCATGAACGCCTGGTACACCTCGCCGGGAATGCCCGTCGCCAGCACGGCCCTGACCGTCGACATGCGCCCCGGCAGGTAGGAGCACGGCTGCTCCGACAGTTGGGTCAGCCGGGTCCTCACCGGCGGCGGCGGAGCCGGGTGGTAGGAGAAGGAAGGCAGAGACGTCGACGACACGTGGCAGAGTCCAATCGTCAAAACCAGGCCGGCCGACGGTGACGATCCACTCCGTCGCCGGGCGACGAATCATACTCCGCTACTTCCGCCCCCGCCGTTCGACCCAATAGACGACCCCGTACCCGAGGAAAAGCAACCCCGAGCACCCCGTACACCCACTGAAGACTAACTCCGGACCGATCAGGGACGGCTGGTCGTACGGGGGCTGCGGCGGGTTCCAGTAGTACGGGATGCCAACGAACAGCCACCCCAACACGAAGATCGTCGTCACCGCGACGAGGACGAGGCGGCGGAATAGCGCCGGTCGGCGTTTACTCATTCATCTCTCACCGCCACCGTCGCGTCTGTCATTGTCCGTTGCACCTCAGTGCGGCATCGGGAATCGCTTGCAGAACTCCGCGACCTCGCCGCGGATCTTCGACAGCGTGGCCGAGTCGTCCTTGGCGACGATCGCGCGGTCGATGAAGTCGGCGACGGTGATCAGGTCGTTCTCCTTCAGCCCGCGCGTCGTGACGGCCGGCGTGCCGAGGCGCACGCCGCTGGTGACCTTCGGCGGGCGCGGGTCGTTGGGCACGCCGTTCTTGTTGGCGATGATCCCGGCCGCCTCGAGGGCCTTCTCGGCGTCGGAGCCGGTGAGGTGCTCGGCCTTCTTGCGGAGGTCGACGAGCATGAGGTGGTTGTCGGTGCCGTCGCTGACGAGGCGGTACCCCTTGGCGATGAGCTGCGCCGCCAGCACGTTGGCGTTGCGGACGACCTGCCGGGCGTAGCCTTTGAACTCCGGCCGCAGCGCCTCGCCGAACGCGACGGCCTTGGCGGCGATGATGTGCATGAGCGGCCCGCCCTGGCTGCCGGGGAAGACGCTGCGGTTGATCGCCTTGTTGAGGTCCTCGTCGTTCGTCAGGATCAGCCCGCCGCGCGGGCCGCGGAGCGTCTTGTGCGTGGTCGTGGTCACGACGTGGGCGTGCGGGAACGGCGACGGGTGCGCCCCGCCGGCCACGAGCCCGGCGATGTGGGCGATGTCGGCCATGAACATCGCGCCGACCTCGTCGGCGATCTCGCGGAAGCGGGCGAAGTCGAT
>JAUJNJ010000238.1 GCA_030448225.1 Phycisphaerae bacterium | reverse complement strand
ATCCCGCGGAGCATCGGTGAAAGAACCGCTACACACAAAGTGAACGCGCTATAATCCCCGCCGCGCCGCATCAGGCCGACGCCCAGCAGCCCCAGCGCCGCGCCGGCCCCGGCGGCGAGCCAGGGGCGGCCGTCAACGATCGGCAGGCCGGCGCGGTGGCCGAGCAGCGCGACGACCGCGCCGGCGAGGACCGTGAGTCCGAGCAGCCGGCCGGCGAAGAGACCTGAGAGGAGCAGCAGGGCGCCGGCGATGCCGCCGTTGTAGCTGCCGACGGCGTCGCACACGGCGTCGGGGACGAGGGGGACGCGAAGCGGCTTGCCGGGATTGAACTTCACGTCGATCTTATGCACCGCGCCGACCATCTCGCGGACGTTACGGTGGCCCTGCACGACCTCGGTGGCGTCAAGCGCCTCCTTGGCACCCTCGGCGTTGCGGACGATGAACCCGCCGTTGAGTTTCACCCACAGCGCAAAGCCGCAGATCAGGACCGCGCCGATCAGGATGCGCGGGCCGGGGCCCAGGACGGAATCGAGCGGCGTGCCGAAGCGGCGCTTGAAGTAGCTCTCGTGGACGCGCTCGGCGCCCTCGCCGCCGTGCCGCTTGTCGCCGCCGACATGGTCGGCGGCGTCGGTGAACCCGGCGGCGAACGTCGCGAGCGGCTTAGCGCCGGCGAACGTGTTCGGCCGCCCGCTACGGGTCAGCGCCTGCGGGGCCGTCATCATCACGCGACGGTCGGCATCGGTCTTCACCTTCGCCGCCTGGTCGACCATTTGCTCGGCGGCGCGCCTGGCCTTCTTGGCGGCGGTCGCGGCGTCCATCCCCTTGGCCGCCATCGCCTTCGCTTCGAGCTTGGCCAGCAGCCGGCGCTCGTGCTCCTCGCGGCGGGCGGCGGTCCGACGGCCGGCCCAGTCGATGACCACGTCGCGCCACGCCCCGTGCCGCGGCCGGTCGCGGCCGCCGCGCTGGTCGCCTTTGCCCCACGCCCGGCGGGCGGCGCGCTTGGACTCGTAGCCGAACAGCGACTCGTACATCTCCTCCCACCGCGGCCCGGAGTACTTGCACACGAACTGCCGCAGGGCGGTCTCGTCGAGCCCGCGCAGGCGCATCGTCTTTAGCATGCCCTCGATCGCCGCCAGCGGCGCGCTCCGCTCGCGCCCGACGAACCGGTCGATCGTGAAGTGAAACCCTGCCGCGACGACCACTGACGCGACGGCGAACCCCAGCCACACCCAGTGCAGGTCGAAGGCGACGAGCAGCAGCACCGCCACCGCCGCGGCGCCGAGGAGCTTCAGCCAGTCGACGACCCGGCTACCGAACGCGAACTGGCGGAGCTTGGCGAACACGTGCGTCTTGCGCGTTACGCCGATCAGCGCCTGGTAGAACACGAACGTCAGCAGCGCGAACCCCACGAACCCGCCGGCCAGCAGCGGCAGCCCGACGAAGGGTAAGACGCAGATCACCGCTGCGCTGGCACACATGCCGAAGAATGCGAGCGTCAGCGTCGACCGCAACTTCGCCCAGCGGGAGCCGTTGAACTGCCCGACTGCGGCTTCGAGCGCCGTGACGTGCTCGTCCTTCGGCGAGAACGGCTTGCCGGACTCGACGCCGAGGAACGCCTCCAGCGCCTCGACGACCTCGCCCATCGCCTGGTGGCGATCCTCCGGCCGCTTGGCCGTCATCCGCATCACGATCGACGACAGCTCGGGCGGTACGTGCCGCACGATCCGGTCGGGCGGGACGACCGGCTCGTTCTGGTGCTTGGTCAGCACCTCGATCGTCGTCTGCCCCACGAACGGCGGGCGGCCGACGAGCAGGTCGTACAACGTGCAGCCGAGCGAATAGATGTCGGCCCGGTGGTCCACGTGCGCCGCGTCCCGCGCCTGCTCCGGCGGCATGTACGCGGGCGTGCCCATCGACACGTTGAACTGCGTCGCGCTCGCCCGCGATGACTCGGCGATGCGTAATCCGGACGATCCGGACGACGCGGTCGTCCCGGTCGTGCCGGACGCGGGCGCCGCGTCGGCGACTCCCCTGTGCTTCACGAGCCCGAGATCCGCGACCTTGACCATGCCCTGGTCGCCCAGGAGCAGGTTGTCCGGCTTCACGTCGCGGTGGACGAGGCCGTGGTCGTGCGCGAAGCGCAAGCCACGGGCGGCTTGGAGCACGTAGCCGACCGCCACCTCCGGATCCAAGCGGCCCTCGTCGCGGACGATCCGGTCGAGCGTCTTGCCGGGCACAAGTTCCATGCTGAAGAAGTTCGTGTCCCGGTCGAACCCGATGTCGTGGATCTGGACGACGTTGTGGTGCGTGAGCTGGGCGGCGGCGTACGCCTCTCGCGTGAAGCGGGCAACGAACTGGGGGTCGGCGGCGAGCTGGGGGGACAGTAGTTTTAGCGCCACATCGCGGTCGAGTGAGACCTGCCGGGCGAGGTAGACCGTGCCCATGCCGCCGGCGCCGAGCTTGGACTTTAACTCATACCCGCCGAGGGTGCCGCTCAATTCGGGGGACGATGAACGGCCCTCGTCGTAGCCGCCGCCGTCGTCCAGTGGACGGGTCATCGGTCCGGATTGCCGGGAGCCGTAGGACGTTGCCGCCGTATGCGGCCGGTCGCCGGGTGCGGTTTGCAAGCCCGCGAGCGAGATCGAGGTGTCGCCCGAGACCAACGTCG
>JAUJNJ010000237.1 GCA_030448225.1 Phycisphaerae bacterium | reverse complement strand
GCTGGACCTGGCGCAAACGAAGCACCCAAGACGAAGCGTGCTACTCGTCGATTCTGTCCGTGAACAACAAGAGTTGCTGTAAGTCGACCGGCCAGCGGTGCCGGTCTGACATCTGGAACATTGAGTTATCCCCTTTCGAGAAGTGCGCCGGCGAATCTAGCGGCCCGCGAGACGCCGGGCAAGCCCCGCGCGGACGAGCCGCCGTTCCGGATCCGGGTTGGTGGCGTGCGATCGCCGTTGGACGAGGGCCGGGAGGCGGTTCAGCCGCGCCCGCCGCCGAACCGTCAATCCCACACCGGCGCCCACTCGGCCGCCCATCCGGCGACCTCCGCCGCGTCGGCGGCAGCGGTCCGGCAACTGTCATGGATGTCGGCCACCGGGTGGGGCTCGCCGAGGCCCAGCGCAACTCATAGCACGGTCGCCTCCACGCCGAGCCCCTGTTCGCAGAAGCCTCCGAACCCCTCCCGCTGCGCCAGCACGTCCCCCGCCACCGCCTCCGCCGTCGGACGGCAGGGCGAGGCGACCGATGAGGGATCGGGGCCGGAAGCGTGAACGTTCCCGTCAGCCGCGCCCCCGAGCGATGCGGGCGGCCCCGTCATCGGTTATCGTGTAACGTTCGGTTGGCGCCGCAGTACTCACTACGTCTAGTCGGGTGCCAAGCGTACGGGCCGATCTCGTGTGCCGGAGGGTTGTTGATGTGGTTCCGGATCTGCCTGGCGCTCGCCGCGAGCGCGTCATTGGGGTCGTCGCTTTGCCGTCAGACGCTCGCCGGTGACCTCTCGGCGACTTGGTCGTCCCCGACGTCCGGCAACTGGACCGATGCCAGCCGCTGGTCGACCTCGCCCTACTTCCCCGACAACGGCACCCCGCCGGACTCGATCTACGACGTGTCGGTGACGGCGTCGGGGGACCCGTACACCGTCTCGCTCACCCAGAGCGTCGCGGTGCGGTCCGTCACCGTCGGCGGCTCCGCCACGCTGCACGTGCGCCGGCAGCCCGGGAACTCGACGCTGACCATCTCGCAGCAACTCGTGATCGGCGACGGCGGGCGCGTGTTGATCGGCGGCGGCGGGATCAACGGCGGCACGATCTCCGGCGCGGGGATCGTCGAAATCCAGGCCTCCGAGAGCGGCCTCCTCAACAACGTCACCCTCGCGGGCGAGGTGCGCATCCCGACGTCCGGAGCCATGGCGTTCCGGGGCACCTGCAGCTTCGCCGGCGGCACCGTCCGCCTCACCGGACAGGCGTACACGCTCGAGGTGGGCACGACCATCATCGGCCAGGGCGACATCGTCTTCGACGGGCGGGGCTTCGAGACCGGCAACCTGCGAGGGCCCTCGTGGGGCGTGACCACCGTCACGATCGAGCCGGGGATGACCATTCGCACCGGGACGAGCAGCGGTCAGGTACACGGCAGTTCCGACCTGACCTTCCTCAACAACGGCCGCCTCCTCTCCGAGACCGGGCGCGTCCTGACCTTGGTCGGCAGGTTCGACAACCGAAACGTCGTCCATGCCGCCAACGGCGGCACGGTGCGCCTGGCGACCCGGGATTGGACGAACGCCGGATCGATCACGGCCGACGGCGGCACGATCGAGACGATGACGATCCCGGCGGACGACAAGCTCGGGACGTTCCGCGTGCATGACGGCCGCTTCCAGTTCACCGGCGGCGCCACCACCGCTCGCGTGCGTGAGCTCGACATCGCCGGGTCCGTGATCGCCATGGGCGAGTCCGGCCACCTCGACAACGCCGGCGTCACGCTGCCCGTGCGGGACGGCACGAACACGTGGCGCATGGCCGGCGGGCACATCAGGGGCGGCACGATCACCGGCGGCGCTATCGCGGGAGGGCCCGGCGACCTCCCGCTTCGCGTCGAGAAGAAGGTGGGCTACGCGACCCCGGACAACTCGTTGTCGAGCCTGCAACTCCACGCCGACGTCGAGATGGACCCCGGCGCGCGGCTCAGCTTCGGGGCGTCGCTGGACCTCGCCGGCCGCACGGTCCGGATGGGCGGCGGCGGCGCACTGCTGGCGGTCAGCCACCTCGCGACCTTGCGACCCGGCAGTCGCGTGGTGTTCGACGGCGCGGGCGTCGGCTCGCTCGCGCTGGAGGCGGGCGGCGTCGACGGCGTCGTGAACCTCGCGTCCGGCGTCGAGGTGGTGACCGGGACGGGCGACGGACACGTGGGCGGAGACCACTACGGGGTCACGGTCCGCAGCGCGGGCCGGCTCGCGTCGCTGACGCCGGGGCGCACGTTGACGGTGCAGGCCGCGCGTGCGTTCGACAACCTCGGCGCCGTCGAGGCGACCGGCGGCGACGTGCGGGTGATCGGCCGCGCCCGTTTCACCCCGCCGGGCGAGGAGGCGGCCACCGCGATGTCCAGCAGCGGCTCGCTGCTGCTCGGCGTCGGCGGCGACCTGGACGTCGAGGGGAGCCTCGCCCTCGACGACGCGAACTCCACGACGTTCAGGATTGGCGGCGCCGGCGGCGAGGACTTCGGACAAGTCCGGGCGTCGCAGGCGACCACGCTCGGCGGCACGCTCGCCGTGGAACCCGTCAACGGGCACGTGCCGGCGACGCCGCTCATCCCCGCCGGCGGGGCCGGCGACGTCTACAAGGTCGTGACCGCCTCGGCCGTCAGCGGCGCGTTCGCCACGACCAGCGG
>JAUJNJ010000236.1 GCA_030448225.1 Phycisphaerae bacterium | reverse complement strand
CGCGGCCAGAAGGGCATCGAGTGGTAACCGTTCTGGCGGTCGCCGACGGCGCCAGTGAGCCGCTGCGCGACGGGGCGCCGACGTGCCTCGAGGCGGCCTCGACGCCCGCCGTCGACCGGCTGCTGCGCAGCGGTGTCCTGCAGCGCGCCCGCACCATCAGACCTGGACTGTTGCCCGGCACCGAGGTGGGTCTGCCGGCGCTGCTCGGGATTGTGCCGGCGGTGCAGCCCAGCCGCGGTCTGATCGAGGCCGCGGGCGCCGGCATCGTCGTAGCGCCCGACCAGGGCGCCTGGCGGGTCGATTTTCCGGCAGCAACGTACGTCGACGCGCAAACCGTGGCCCGCATGAACGCTGCCGTCGCGTCGGGCGGGGCGCGGGTCATCCACCTCGGCGAGCATCGTTGCCTGCTCATCGGCCCGGCGGCGTGGGGTGATGCGCCCCCGGGCAGTCATCAGATTGCGCCGCCACTGCAGGATGCTGCGCCACAGTTCTCCGGTGTCATGGCTGCACTCACCGCGGTGACTCCTACGATCGGGCGGCCATGGGGGACGCTTACGCCGCTGGCAGGCGACGTGCCGGCGCTCCTGCACCGGCGGGTGCGGGTAGTGACCACCGGTAGCGCTGCGGCGGGGATCGCGAGATCGTTGGGGTGCGTCGTAGAACGTGCCGCCCCGGCCGCCGGCGCCGACGTGGTCCGTGACGCGGCCGCGGGCGATGTCGTGGTGGTGCACGACCCGGGTCCAGACGATGCCGCCCATGCGCGCGACCGCGCCGGCAAGATCGCCGCGATTGAACGCTTCGACGCGCGTGTCGTGGCGCCGATCGCTGCCCTCCTCGAACGCCGTGGCGGGCGCCTGCTCGTGGCGACGGATCATGGCTGTGACCCCGCCACCGGCAGCCACGATGCGGCACCCGTCCCGGTGGTGCTGTGGGCACCGCACTCTTCAGAGGGCGGCTGCATGCCTCGGTGGAGCGAACGCGACGCCGCTCCGCTGGGCGAGGTGCCCGCCGACACCCTCCTGGGCGAACAACTGCGACTGGCGGCGGCGTGACGCTCCCCCGCGTCGTCATCGCCGGCACCGCGTCGGGTGTCGGCAAGACGACCGTGGCCACGGGACTGATGGCCGCGCTCACCGCGCGCGGCCGCAGGGTCGCGGGCTACAAGGTCGGCCCCGACTTCATCGACCCCAGCTACCACGCGGTCGCGACGCAGCGACCGCCGCGCAACCTCGACGCCTTCCTCTCGGGGACGGAGCTGATCGCCCCGTTGTTCGCGCACGGCGCGGCCGGCGCAGACGTGGCCGTCGTCGAGGGCGTGATGGGGCTGTACGACGGCGCCTCCGGCCGCGGCGAGATGGCGAGCACGGCGCAGGTGGCGAAGCTGCTCGACGCGCCCGTGATCCTGGTTGTCGACGCGTCGGGGATGGCCCGGTCGGTTGCCGCGATGGTGCTCGGCTACGCGACCTTCGACCCCGCCGTGCGAATCGCGGGCGTGATCGCGAACCGCGTCGGCTCGGACCGCCATACCGCTCTGCTCCGGGATGCGCTGGCAGCCCTCGACATCCCGCTGCTGGGTGCTCTGCGCCGCGACGAGACCTTGCTGACCCCCAGCCGGCACCTCGGCCTGGTACCGGCGCCCGAACGCGCCGCCGAGGCGACTGTCACCGTGGCGGCGCTGGGTGAGCGCGTTGCGGCGGCCGTGGAACTCGACGCCGTCGAGCGCCTCGCGGGGTCGGCGCCGCCGCTGCAGATCGACGCCTGGGCGCCCGGCACCGGCCGCGGCAGCGTTCCTGTTGCCGTGGCCATGGGGCGGGCGTTCACGTTCGCGTACACCGAGAACCTGGAGTTGCTCGCGGGGGCCGGAGCCGACATCCTCCCGTTCGACCCGACCGCAGACGAGCAGTTGCCGCCGGGGGCGCGCGCGGTGTACCTGGGTGGGGGATTTCCCGAGGTGCATGCCGAGGCACTGGCTGCCAACGTGAACCTACGCCGCGACGTGGCCGCCCTGGCGCGCACAGGGGCGCCGATCATCGGCGAATGCGGCGGGCTGCTGTACCTGTGTCGCAGCCTCGACGGCCACGAGATGTGCGGCGTCCTGCCACTGGACGCCCAGATGACGGGGCGTCTGACGCTTGGGTACCGCGAGGCCACGGCTGCCAGGGACTCCGTGGCGTGGCAGCGTGGCGACGCCGTGCGCGCCCATGAGTTCCACCGGACCGCGGTGCGGCGAAAGGACCGCGACGCGGCCGCCGCCGCGTGGCGATGGGACGGCACGAGCGAGGGGTTTGTGCGGGGCAGCGTCCACGCGTCGTACCTGCACAGCCATTGGGCGGCGACGCCGCAGGTCGCACGCCGCTTCGTCGAGGCCGCCGCATGAGCGGCCGGCTGACAGGCGTGGGCGTTGGGCCCGGCGACCCGGACCTGGTCACGGTCAAGGGCGTGAAGGTGCTGGCCTCCGCCGACGCCGTGTTCGTCCCGGTGGGTGAAACGGGAGAGCCGGGTTACGCGGAGCGTGTCGTACTCGCGCACGTGGGGGCGGAGCGGGTGCGGCGCCTGAGGTTCGCGCTGTCCACCGACGCCGCGGCCCGCAACGACTCGTGGGACGAGGCCGGAGCGGCAGTCGCGGCCGCCGTGCGCAGCGGCGGGCACGCGGCGTTCGCCACGATCGGCG
>JAUJNJ010000235.1 GCA_030448225.1 Phycisphaerae bacterium | reverse complement strand
AGCGTCAGCGATAATTTTCGCAGGTGGACGTGGTGTTAAAAATCCTGGGCCCGGACGGTAAACGGGCTGAAGCCGGGATTCCCTAACGACGATAGGGCCAACGTCCCGCCAGCGGAAAGTTTGACCCGGCCATTAAGGAACCCGCTACGCGAAGGGAGGCGCCGCCGCTCCTCCCTCATGGTCTCCAACATGAGCTCGTGCAACGGCCGCATTCCGAACCCTCCTCAACTCAACGACTCGATCGAGCCGTTTCCCGTTCGCATGCACCGATAAAGCGGTGCAGACGCATCATACCACCGCGCGTCGCCAGAAGAATGTCGCGCCGAACTCCGCGGTGACGACGTCGGCTCAGCGTGAAAATCGCCAGACGAACATGGCCGATTTGCACCCATTCCTAAGGCCCTCGACCAATGTAGCATGATAAGTGCCACAGTGGGCGGTTTGGTGCCAACAATCGCGTCAGAGCTGGCCATCCCGGCTGTTATGTGCTACACAACGACGCCGCAAAGACGCGGCGATTGCCAGCACAACGGCGACGCAATCGGAGCGGGTTGTCCGACCGTGGGCGGGGATGACGCTGGCGGGCGTCCCCTAGCGCGCGCGGAGCACGCTTTCCTGCGCGGCCAAGGCGCCGGGGGCGTTGAGACCGAGCCCGACAGCGGCGACCGCCTCGGCCGCTTGGAGTTGGGCCTTCGCTTCCTCGTCTTGGAGGGCGACGGGGTCGTTCACGTCCAAGCGGTACTTGCGGATCAGCTCGTCTTCCTTGGCCGCTTTCGCCTCGGCCCCCGCCAAACGCGCGGCACGTACCCGATCCAACAGACGCCCCTTCAATTCGTCCCCGCTCTGCGGCGCGAAGAGGATAGCGACGGCGGTCCCGATTGCCGCCCCCAGCACCCCACCGCCGCCAAATCTCAGGATCCGTTTCGCCGCGCCCATCACTCACCCCCCTGATCGTCGGCTCTCGCCCCGATCTGTCGACGGCCGAAGCGTCGCAGCAGCGCCCCGAGCACTACCAGGACCAACCCGAACGCCGCCCCGAACGAGGCCGCGCCCCTCGCGTCGACGACGGGTCGTACCGTGCCGTCCGCCGGCCCAATGTGCACCAGCACCCGGCCGCCTTCGATCGTCGCCGTGCCGGCCGTCAAGAACAGGGCGCGGCTTTTGACCAGGCGAACTTCGCCGGCGGCGATCGCCACGGCCGACCCGTCCTGGAGGACGACGTGCTCGCTCTTGAGCGCCACCACCCCGGAGCGGTCCAATTGGGCCGACCGCGCGTCGACCTGCTTGGCCCCGGAGCGATTCATGATCACCCGTTCGGCGGTGATGCGCTCGGCACCGGATCGCTCAAGCGTGACGGTCGTCGCCGCGATGTCGCCGGCGTCGGCCCGCAGCAATTCCGCCGCCGGTGCCGGCGCCTTGGTTGCTGACGCCTTGAGGATCGTCGTCGGCACGCCAGGTGCCGCCATCGGTGGACCACCGGTGCCGGTGACCGCGATCGGCGCGCTGTTCCCGTCGTTGACCGCCGCTGCCTCGTCGGCGTCGCCTCGTCCTGTCGCCATGGGTTCCCGTTCGTTGATCGTCGCGCCCTGCCGCGCCGCTGGTGCGGTGGCTCCACCCCGCAAGGTGACACCGAGTGTACCAGAGCGACGCGGTGGGGACGCCCGACCGCGAACGCAGGACGCATGGCCTCGGTGTCGTCGGCGAGCGGCGGAAACCGGGCGGCGGGCGGCGACGTTATCCTGACAGACCGGATGACCGACGCGGACCGGCGGAAAACCTTCCGGCACCGAGTTCCGCGTTCGCGTTATAGTCCACGTAGCGCGTCGCGCACTGCCCGTCATGCGTCGCGCCCTGCGTCCGCGACGCGGCGGGTTTCGCGCATGAGGAGAACCGATGAGCGACCAACCGACCCCCTCGACTCCCCGACCTCGCCGCCGCGCGTTGCGGGAGGTGGTGCAAACCCTTCTGCTGGCGGTCGGCATGTACGTGGCTGTCCAGTTTTTCGTCCTGCCCTATGAGGTCGACGGTGCCAGCATGGACCCGCGGTTGCACAACGGGGATCGCCTGCTGGTCAACCGCAACGCCTACGTCCATTTCGACGCCAACGATCTGTGGAACTTGATTCCCGGCGTCGAGCGCGAGGGCGATGCCAAGATTTACCCCTTCCACGCGCCGGAGCGAGGCGACGTGATCGTCTTCAACCCGCCGCAAGCCTCGGACAAGCCGTACATCAAGCGGGTGATCGGCCTCCCCGGTGAACGCGTCACCTTCCGCAACGGTTACGTCTTCGTCGACGGCGAACAGCTTGACGAGTCGTATATCGATGGCCCGATGACTCGGTGCAGTCGCGGCTCCGAGCACTGCAATCTCGGTCCGATCCCCGACGGCCACGTCTTCGTCCTCGGGGACAACCGCAAGCACAGCCAAGACTCGCGCGCCTTCGGCCTCGTCGCGGTCGACCGCATCATCGGCCAGGCCTTCTTCGTCAACTGGCCACCCGACGATCTCGGGCCGCTGTAGCGGGACGGTCGCCGCGCTCACGGTTCGCTTGGATCCGTTGCGTCGTCCCGGTGGCTGGACGCCGCATCTGCCACGCCTGCTGGTTCAGCGGCAAACCGATGCGGGCGGTGCGCTGGTGCTCCGTCGCGCCGGGCGACGCTTCCGCTCCCGGGAG
>JAUJNJ010000051.1 GCA_030448225.1 Phycisphaerae bacterium | reverse complement strand
GCCCCCGCCGGGCCCCGCGGCCGCGCCCCCGGCGTCGCCGGCGGGCGGCACGAGCCGCCGGACGCCGACCGAGTCGCCGTGCGTCGCGCGCGGGACGAGCGGCACGATCGGCGCCCCCCGCGCGGGCTCCCCGTGAGCCGCGGGCGGCGGCGGGGCGTCCTCGTGCTCCAGGTCGGGCTGACGTCCCGCCTCGGGCTCGGGTGCGGGTGCCGGCACGGGCTCCGGGTCGGGCTCGGGCGGCGGCGGCGGGGCGCTGAGGATGCGCTCGATCAGGTCCGGAACTTCCTTCAGCGACTCCACCACGTAGTCCGGCTTCGTCGTCGCCTCGGCCTCGGCGGCGGGGGAGGCCTTCAACGACAAATCCTTCACGAGGATCGTGCGGCAGCACCCGGCGGCGTGGCCGGCCTCGATGTCGCGCGGCGCGTCGCCGACGACCCAGCTGCGGCTCAGGTCCAGGTCGAGCGCCCGGGCGGCCTGAAACACCATCCCGGCCGACGGCTTGCGCAGGTCGCTCTCCTTGCGGTACGCCTCGACGCTGGCCTCGGGGTGGAACGGGCAGAACTCGTGGCGGTCGATGACGGCGTCGTGGTTGTGGTCCTGCAGCAGGTCGTCGAGCCGGGCGTTGACGGCGTGCACCGCGTCCTCGCCGAACATGCCGCGGGCGACGCCGCTCTGGTTGCTGAAGATGACGGTGGCGAACCCGAGCTTGCGCACGGCGGCCACCACGTCGGCCGCCCCGTCGACGAGCTCGACGCCGGCGGGGTCGCCGAGGTAGCCGTCGTTGGCGATGAGCGTGTTGTCACGGTCGAAAAAGACGGCGGGCCGTTTCATCGTAGTGTTGTCGGCCATATGCGCGCCGGTGCATGACGTCGGAGCGGCGTTATCGGACGCCGGGTGCGGATTTTACGTCACGGGGCGGGGAGGGGGGAAGAGGTGGGGAGTGGGGAGTAGAAGAGTGGGGAGTGGTTGTGGTTGGGTGGTTGGGTGGTGGGGTGGTGGAGTGTGAAGAGGTGGGAGTCAGGACGGTAGTAGAGCGCAGGGACCATCCTTCGCGCAGGGGACGGAGCCCAGGGGCTCTGCCGCGGGTCTTCTTCGGGGGAGACAGTTTCCCGCGACCACTCCCTGCAAATCGTGCGAGGCAGCGCAGTGATGGTTTGTCATTCGTTCACCTCGACTCTCCGAGGCTCACTTGTCGCAGCGCTTCGTAGAGCGCGACGCCGGCGGCGGTGGAGAGGTTGAGGCAGCGCTCGTCGGGGGCTTGTGGGATGCGGAGGGCCTGACCGGGGTGGGCCGCCAGAATCGCATCGCTGATCCCGCGGGTCTCGCTGCCGAAGAGGAGCCAGTCGCCGTCGCGGAAGTCGGCGGACCAGAGCGAACGCGTGGCCTTCGACGAGAAGAGCCACGGCCGCCCGCCGGCGGTGGCGACGGCTTGGAAGAAGGCGGCGTCGTCGTCGTGGACGGTCAGCTTCAGCCGCGGCCAGTAGTCCATCGCGCTGCGGCGGAGTTCGCGGTCGCTCAGGATGAACCCGAGCGGGCGGACGAGGTGAAGTTCCGTGCCGGTCGCGACGCACAGCCGCGCGATGTTGCCGGTGTTCGGCGCGATCTGCGGCTGGAGTAGCGCGACGCGCAGGCGGTGTGGTCGGATCGAGGCGGGTGCCACGGTTACTCGTTCGATAGGATGTAAATCGGCAGGCGCAGTCGACCCAGTTCCGCGCAGAGCTCGGGCGGCAACGTCAGGTCGAACTGGCCGGAGTCTAGTTCCAAATTGACGATGACCTGCGCATCGATCCCCTCGGAGCGCATTCGCTCGACGCACTCCTGTCGGACGCCCGCGAGCCATCCGGCGAACTGGGTGAGCCAGATGCCGACCGCCCGTTCAAACTCGGACCAACAGTCGTCGCCCTGTGCGAAGTCCGACAGGAGAAGCGGCCCGGCGCGAATGCATACGGAACGCCACCGCTCTGCATAGCCGTACGCTGTATAAGGTTCGGGATCGACTCCCAGCTTCGTGAGCAACTCGGAAGGCTCCAGCGGCTCGCCACCCGCTCGCCACGTTGTCAGCACGAGTTGAATCTGATTCAGGGCCATTAGGCACTCGATCGTCGGGAGGAAGGAGTACTGAGCTCACGTCGGGGAAATCGGTCACGCCGGTCCTGAGCGTCCATGCGAAGGTCCGGATCACTCCCGCAGAGCATCCGGACCTTAGCGGGCACGCTCAGGACCGGCGTGTCGGCTCGCTGAGCGGAGCGAACCGGACGTCACACGATCTTCCCCGTCCGGTCCGCCTGCACGAACACGCCGGACTCGGCGCAGACGGCCGTCAGCAGGCCGTCGGGGCTGACGGCCGACCCGGTGTCTAGCAGCACCACGTTGGGGCCGCGGATCGGGACGATCCGCCGCCCGGGCGGAAGTCGGCGGGGTAGGTCTGCACCGGCGTGTGGCCGAAGTAGCCGGTGCGTTTCCACCGCTTCTTCGAGCGGATCTCGTCGCCGAAACGGCCCCACAGCAGTCGGTAGCGCATGCGCGGTCGGCGGCGAGCGTCTTCACGATTGTGCCGTCGGGCTCGTCGGCGCCCCACATGCCGTGGGCGACGAACAGGTCCTCGTGCTCGAGCACCGCCGGCAGCCCGCGGATGAACTGCCGGTGCGCCGCGGGGACGACCTCGCCGAGCTTGCGGATGCGCTCGGCGGTCGGGTGGCGGCGGAGGTGGTCGAGCTCGGCGTAGTCGACGCCGTAGCTCATGAACGTCGCGTCGAGGCCGTGCTGCATGAACCAGTCGAACGCGGTGACCGGGTCGTTCGCCTGCGGGTGGGGGCGTAGCAGGTGCCGTGGAGGATGAGGTCGAAGACGTCGTCGTGGTTGCCGCGGAGGTAGTGTGCGTTGCGGAGCGTGACGAGCTGCTCGATCACGCCGCGGGCGTCCGGCCCGCGGTTGACGTAGTCGCCGACGAACAGCAGGTGGGCCCACGGGTCGCGTCGGGCGACCTCGCGCAACAGTCCCTGGAGCGGGCGGAGCATGCCGTGAATGTCGCCGATGATCCATCGCATAGGCACCGCGGAGTGTACAACAGACGCGCGCCGCGTGAGGAAGGGGGCGTACCTCGCCCGCGGGTGCGCCCGCGCGCCGTCGGCTAAGCCGCAAGCGGCAAGCCCTGAGCGACTGACACCGTCCACCGCTCGAAGGAGACCGGAATGAGTTCGACCCTCACGACCATCGCCGACCTCGCTCGCGGCCGTTGCAAGGCGTGCGAGAAGGGCACGCCGCCCCTGGACGACGCGCGGGTCGACGCGCTGCTGGCCCAACTGCCCGGCTGGTCGCGCGCGGCACGAAGATCGTCAAGACCTACGCGTTCAAGAACTATCACGAGACGATCGCGTTCGTGAACGCGTCGGCCTGGGTCTCGCACCGCGAGGACCACCACCCGGATTTGGAGGTGGGATACAACAAGTGCCGCGTGCGGGCTACAGCACGCACACCGTCGGCGGGCTCTCCGAAAACGACTTTATCTCCGCGGCCAAACTGGAGTCGCTGTTCCAGATCTGAGCCGCGAACTGGAGCCGCAGCGAGATCGCATAAAAAGCGTCGTCGAGTTCGTGCCCATCGAAAGCGAAAAGCGCGACGTGGTCGCGATCGCGTCGCGAGATTCGTCCCCGCAACATCGCAGCCGCTTTCTCGACACGGCGATTACCGGTCCGTCCCGCCCGCCGAGCCGCACCTGATAGCCGCGGGCGGAAGCCCCCGGTCTTCCCCGGCAACCAGCGGTCTTCCGTTCGCAGAAGCGTCGGTCTGCGTCGTCCCTTGGGCGGCGATCCTCTGCGGTGGTTTCCCCTCCTCCCCGCGTATCGGACGGGATGCCCGTGATGTCACGAGCCCCTCGGAGCAGACTTCGTGAAACTTTTCTCAAAGTCGTCGGGCGTCTATAATCGGGGCGTGAACACGCGTCGGCGCGCTCAGCACCGTCCGGTGGATCGTCCTGGTCTCGGTCGCGCTGGCCGGGGTGGCGGGCGCGTTCATCGCGTTCAACTACCTGCGGCCGTCGGTCACCGTGACGGAGGTCGTGCGGGGGCCGGTGGTTCAGGCGTTTTACGCGACGGGCACGATCTCGCCCGTCCGCGAGTACCCGGTGAAGACGCCGATCGAGGGCACGGTTCAGCTCATCGAGGGCGCGCGTTCGTCGACAAGGGGTCGCGCGTGACGAAGGGCCAGCCGCTGCTGCGGGTCGTCGAGCCGCAGCTCGAGTTCGCCGCCAGCCGCACGGCCGCCGGGCTGGAGGAGATGAAGGCCCGGGCCGACGAGAAGGCGTCGCCGGTGTTGCGGGAGTACGACGCGAAGATCGACGGCGCGCGGGAACTGCTCGAGATCGCCCAGCGCGAGCAGCGGCGGCTGGCGCAGGCGCTGGAGACGGGGGCCGCGTCGCGGTTCGACCTCGACCGGGCGATGGACCGCGCGCGCGCTCAACAGCGAGGTGGAGTCGCTCAAGGCGCAGCGGGCCACGACGCAGCTCAAGCTGAAGTCGGAGTTGCAGGTCGCCGAGTCGGCCCACCGCGTGGCGACGTGGAACCTCGAGCAGCAGACGATCCGCAGCCCGATCGACGGCGTCGTGCTCGACCGCCCGGTCTCGCCCGGCACGCGGCTGGCCGTCAACGACCCGGTGATGCTCGTCGCCGACGTGACGCCGAAGAACCTCGTGATGCGCGCAGGTCGACGAGGAGAACATGACGATGGTCCGCACCGACCAGCCGGTGCGGATGACGCTGTACTCGTTCCCCGGCGAGGTGTTCGGCGGGCGGGTGACGAAGATCTACGACAAGGCCGACCCCGACCGCCGGACGTTCGAGATCGACATCGCGCTGGACCGGCCGGGCGAGCCGCTCGCCGCGGGCATGACCGGCGAGCTGGCGTTCGTCGTCGCCGAGCGCGAGGGGGCCACGGTCGTCCCCGCACAGGCGCTGCAGTCGGGAAGGGTCTACACCGTCCGCGACGGTCGCCTCGCCGCGGTCGACGCACAGATCGGCCTCAAGAGCATCGAGCCGCGTCGAGCTGCTCTCCGGCCTCGCCGCCGGCGATACGGTCGTCCTCAGCCCCGTCGCCGGCCTCGCCGAGGGCAAGGCCGTCCGCATCACCTCCCGCCTCGATCCCGCCGCCGCCGCCGGCTTGAACAAGGCGAAGGAGAAGGAAATCTTCAGGGGAGGGTTCTGATGGGAAGCGACGGAGCGACGGAGCGACGAAGCGACGCAGGGAAGGACGGAGACGCCAGCATCGCAGACGCGTTCCATCTCCAACTTCGTGCCTACGTGCCCCCGTGCCTTCGTGCCCTCCTCTTCCCCTGCGTCGCTCCGTCGCTTCGTCCCTTCGTCGCTTCCCCACCCAATGAACTGGTTCATCGCCATCCGCTACTTCCTCTCGCACAAGCTGCCAGTCGCTCGTGTGCATCGCCGGCGTGACGATCTCGGTCACGATGTTCCTGGTGATGACGGCGATGATGGAGGGGCTGACCGACAAGTTCATCGAGGAGACGGTCGAGTCGTCCGGGCACATCACGATCAAGGACGAGCCGCGCGGAGACCAAGACGCATCCTGGAGAAGGCGTACACCGACCCCAACGCTGCTCGTGGTCGAGGGCGTGAAGCCGCGGGAGACGGTCAAGAAGATCCAGAACGCCGCCGGCCTGCTCGCGACGCTCGACCGCCTGCCGGGCGTGGTGGGGGCCGCCCCGGTCGTGAACGGCAACGCGATCGCGACTTACGGCACGAAGACCGTCAACATCGTGATCCTCGGTGTCGAGCCGGACCGGCAGCTCGAGGTGACGACGATCGGCGAGAACGTGATCGCCGGTGACTTCGGCCGCCTGCGCACGGTCGCCGACGGCGTGATCCTCGGCCGCGGGCTGTCTGACGTGCTCGGGGCGGAGCTCGACGACACGATCAGCCTCTCCAGTTCCACCGGCGGGCGCACGTTCTCGCGCGTCGTCGGCATCTTCGAGACCGGCGTCACGCCGGTCGACTACAGCCGCGGGTACATGCTGCTCAACAGCGCGCAGACGCTGCTGGACAAGAAGAACGTGATCAACGAGATCGTGATCCGCACCGACGACTACCAGAAGGCCGAGCCGCTGGCGAACCAGATCGAAGGGATCGCCGGCTACCGCACCGAGAGCTGGCAGGAGGCGAGCGCGAACTTCCTGAAGATCTTCCGCATCCAGAAGGTCATCACCTACATCATCACCGCCGCGCTGCTCGTGGTGGCGGCGTTCGGCGTGCTGAACATCCTGATCATGGCGGTGCTCGAGCGCGTCAACGACATCGCGATCCTCAAGAGCTTCGGCCTGTCGCGCGAGGACATCACGGTCATCTACCTGTTCCAGGGCCTCGTGATCGGCCTGATCGGGTCGACGATCGGGCTGGTCGCCGGCAAGCTGATGATCGAGGGACTGCGGAAGGTGCCGATCCCGATGGAGGGCCTCGTCAAGACCGAGGGCCTGCTGATGAGCGAGCACGCCAGCCAGTACTACACCGCCTTCATCAGCGCGATGTTCGTCGTGCTGATCGCCGCGGTCTACCCGGCCCGCCGGGCGGCGAAGTATGATCCGGTGGACGTCATCCGCGGCGCGCACTGAGAATGGGGGAGGCAAACCGATGGCCAAGGCGGCGATCACGGTCGACGACCCGGCGTTCGGCACGCTCGTCTGGGACGCGCTCGACGGCGCGTGGGCGGCGGGCGTGGCGATCGATCATTTCGCGTCGTTCGGCAGCGACCTGCCGCCGATCGCGTCCGACGACGACGAGGAAGACGCGGCCAGTGAGGACGAGAACGGCGGCGACGGGGAGGAGGATGCGCTGCGGAAGGCGATCTCCTCCTCGACGGGGTTCTTCGACCTGCTGACGCAGACGACCGAGGTGCGGGGCGAACTCGAAAAGATGCCGGCCGAGGAGCGGGCGCTGTTCGAGCGGGCGTTCAGCAATTTGCGCGAGCAGGCCGAGGCCGTGGACGATCCCGCGATCGACGAGGACAAGGTGCTGGCCGAGGGTAAGTTCCTCCTGTCGGTCGTCCCGCCGGCCAAGAAGAAGCCGCCGACGGACGAGCAGCGCGAAGCGTGGACGGCACTCCTCGCCGATATCGACGCGATCGCCGGCAAGGTGATGGCCCGCGCGCTCGAGGTCTACCGCCGCCAGCGGCCGGTGCGGCTGAAGTGGTGGAAGGCGTATGACGACTCACCGGCCCGGCACCTGCCGGACGTTAAAACGACCAAGGCGCTGGCGAAGGTCGTGCGGCCGATGCGGTTCCGCGTCTACCCGGGCGGCGAGGTCGGCGTCCTGTTCGACGGCATCTGGGAGCGAGCCGGCGCGTTCGGCGCGCTGCTTCGCGAGGGGGAAATCCTCGCACTGGGGCCGGAGAAGGTCACGCTCGAATACACGCCGAAGAAGAAAGCGGCCAAGCGCCTCGACCACCCCGTCTTCGGCCCGCTGCGGCTGGCGTCCGGCATCGGCGACGAGTGGGTCGGCACGCTCCGCTTCGACGCGTTCGGCGACTTCTACGAGATCGCCAACGAGCGGCGGTCGAAGGCGTTCTTCGGCGACCAACTCCCGCCGTGGTCGCCGCCGTGGGATTTCATCGAGGGCGAGATCGACCTGACGGTCTACGCGGAGAAGGACGGCACCGAGCCGTCGGAGGCGCAGGCCGACGTCTTCCGCGCGTTCATGGCCGACGAGCGGAAGGTCGTGGCGGACGTGACAGCCGCGGTCTTTGACTACTACCGAAAGTATTACGCGGAGGACGCGGAAGCCGACGAAGCCGACGATGATGCAGACACCGACGCCGATGACGAGGAAGACGTCGACGGCGACGAAGACGAAGCAGACAGCGAAGATGATGAAGAGGCGGCGGACGATAGCGACGACGACTTTGACGACGGCGACGACGACGACGAGCCGCGGGCAAAGTCGCCGGAGGATCTGCGGGAACTGATGACGCTCCAGTCCGTCGGCGTCGTGCCCGGCCGTAAGAAGAAGTCGGCGGCGGTCGTGCTGAACTTCTCGTGCACGTGGGACGACGAGCACGGCATGAGCGTGCTGTGGCGGGACCGGAAGGTCGCTGAGGTCAACCAGATGAGCCAGGTGGACGCGTGATCGGGGCACTCCCGACTGACGTCCTCCCGCGCGCCTCCGGGCCGGCGGCCGTGCCGATCCTCCGCGCGCAGAACGTGCAAGCGCATCCTCGGCAAGCGCGGAGAACCCGAGCCACATCCTCAAGGGCGTCGACCTTTCGATCGGCGGCGACGAGTACGTGTCGATCGTGGGCGCCAGCGGGTCGGGCAAGAGCACGCTCCTCTACCTGCTCGGCGGGCTCGACCGGCCCAACGCGGCCGACACGGCCGGCCGGGCGTTCGACCCGCCGAGCCGGATCTTCATCGCCGGGCACGACACCACGGCCGCTCGGCGACACGGAACTGGCCGCCCTGCAACGGGCGGGTCGGGTTCGTCTTTCAGTTCCACTACCTGCTGAAGGAGTTCACCGCGCAGGAGAACGTCGCGCTGCCGATGTTCAAGCTCGGCCGGCTGAAGCGCGCGACGCGATGGACCGGGCGGCGATGCTCCTGGGGAAGCTGGGGCTGGCCGAGAAGACGACGCGGCCGGCCAACCGCCTCAGCGGCGGCGAGCAGCAGCGCGTCGCGATCGCGCGCGCTGGCGAACGAGCCCGCCGTCCTGCTGGCCGACGAGCCCACCGGCAACCTCGACCGCCGCAACAGCGAACTCGTCGCCGAGATCTTCCGCGAACTCTCCGACAACGGGCAGGCGATCGTGATGGTCACGCACGACAACGCTTTGGCCCACCGGGCCCGGCGGATCATCACGATGGAGGACGGGGCGGTCATCGACGACCGCCTGCTCGCGACCCCCAGCGACGCCCCACTGGCATAAACGCTGCGCCCCGGCCGCCTCGCATTGAGAATCGGCGGGGGATCACTACGCTGTGGCGTCGGGAATGCCCTTATCTCCGCTCCGGCCGTACCGAGGGCGGGGGTGCAGGGCGTTGCCGTGGCGGTCGATAGAACATCGACGGCGCCGCGAGAGATCGTATGGCGCGCCCGCTCGGGGAACCGTGGGAGCATGCTCCCACGGCGTTCGAGGACGCTGTTCGGGTCACGATGAAGCGATAGAAGAGACCCCGCCTCGTCCCCCTGGATTGCGAGCCGGGGTTATGCGAATCCCCATGAGCGTCGCCCCCGGAGCCGATCCCGTCGCCCCCCAGCCCTTGCCACCGACGCCCGGCAGCAGGGGGCGGCCGACGCGCCCACCGCGGTCGCCACCCTCACGAAGTTATCGGTCGTGATCCCGGCGTACAACGAGGCGGGGACGATCGCGAAGATCGTCGGGATGGTCGTGGCCGCGCTGCCGGCGGGGGTGGTGCGGGAGGTGGTGTGCGTCAACGACTGCTCGACCGACGGCACCGCCGGGATCCTCGACGCGCTGCCCAAGTCGTTCCCCGGCGTGGAGTTCAAGATCCTTCACAAGCCCGTCAACGAGGAAGGGGGGCGGCCCTGCGCGACGGGTTCAAGCTCGCCGGCGGCGACCTCGTGCTCGTGCAGGACGCGGACCTGGAGTACGACCCAGCCGACTACGTCAAACTGATTTCGCCCATCCTCGAAGACCGGGCCGATGTCGTATATGGCAGTCGGTTCATCGGCGAGCCGCACCGGGTGCTCTACTTCTGGCACACGATGGGGAACAAGTTCCTCACGCTGCTCAGCAACATGTTTACGGACCTGAACCTGACGGACATGGAGGTCTGTTACAAGGTCTTCCGCAAGTCGGTTCTGGATCGGATCGATATCAAGTGCAACCGGTTCGGGTTCGAGCCCGAGATCACGGCCAAGGTCGCCAAGGTCCGACCCCGCCTCCGCATCTTCGAGGTCGGCGTCGCCTACTACGGGCGGAGCTACGAAGAGGGGAAGAAGATCACGTGGAGGGACGGCATCAAGGCCATCCTCGCGATCGTCCGGTTCAGGTTTACCGATTAGGAGAGCGGGGCGGGAGCCCGGCGTTGCGGGTCAAGGAGTCAAGAGTCAAGAGTCAGGAAGGGACACGACTTCAGTGCCCCGGTGTGATTCTCGGCAGTTGACCCTTGACCCTTGACCCTTGACCCTTGACCCACGACCACACGCATGCGAATCCTCATCTCCGGCGCCCGGCTTTCTCGCCTCGCACCTGACCGACCTGCTCCTGTCGCAGGGGCACACGGTCGTCGGGCTCGACAACTTCATCACCGGCAAGCCGCAGAACATCGCCCACCTGCGCGGGCGGCCGGACTACTCGTTCATCGAGCACGACGTGATCGCGCTGACCGACGTGCCGGGCGAGGTCGACCGGATCTACCACATGGCCTCGCCCGCGTCGCCGATCGGCTACGTGAAGCACCAGGTCGCGACGCTCAAGGTCAACAGCCAGGGCACGTGGAACCTGCTGGAACTCGCCGAGCCGCAAGAACGCCCGCTTCCTCATGGCCAGCACGAGCGAGGCTACGGCGACCCGGCCGTCCACCCGCAGCGCGAGGACTACTGGGGCAACGTGAACCCGATCGGGCTGCGGTCGATGTACGACGAAGCCAAGCGATTCAGCGAGGCCTGCACGATGGCCTACCACCGCGAGCGCGGCGTCGACACGCGGATCGTCCGCATCTTCAACACCTACGGCCCGCGGATGGACCCGTACGACGGCCGCGTCGTGATCAGCTTCATCCGCCAGGCGGCTGAACAACGAGCCGATCACCGTCTTCGGCGAGGGGAAGCAGACGCGGAGCCTGTGCTACGTGTCGGACCTCGTCCGCGGGATCAACATGACGATGGAGAGCGACTTCATCGAGCCGATCAACCTCGGCAACCCCGAGGAGATGACGATCCTGCAGATCGCCAAGGAAGTGATCGACCTGGTCCCCGGCACGCAGCAAGGTCGTGCACCAGCCGATGCCGCCGGACGACCCGCGGGTCCGCTGCCCCGACATCACCCGGGCCCGGCAGATCCTCGGCTGGTCGCCGGTCGTCCCGCGCAAGGAAGGCCTGGCGCGGATGGTCGAGTACTACCGCGAGGAACTCCGCCACAGCGCCTGAGCGGCGGCGGCGGCGTCGCGACATCATTGTGAAGACAACACGGCGGCGGCCCGGGATTCTCCCAGGCCGCCGCCGCTTTCATGGTCCGCCCCCCACGCGATCGCCGCTCCGTTCTTGCCCAACCTGCCGATGGATCCCGCCCTCGTGCTCGGCACGATCACGTCTGCGCGTCGGGCGGGCAGCGGAACTCCGGTCGCGGCCACGGAAACTCCGAACGGGCTGTCGCGTCGGGGCCGCCGGTACGACCGTGGAGGCGGGGGTTCGGCGTGAACCACGCGTTTGCCTTTGACGCCCGCCCGGCCGGCGGGTACAGCTAGCGCACGCGGCGCGCCCGGTCGGGCCGTCGCTCACGTCCTCCTCCGGGTAACGAGTCATGCACGCAACAATGTCTCGGGCGCTCGTCTGCATCGTTTCGATCGCGTTCGGCCTTTGCTCGACGGCCTCGGCCGCCGACGCCGTTCCGGCGAACGCGCCGGCGGCGGGGGCGGCCGCGTCGCGGCCGAACGTGCTGTTCATCGCGGTCGACGACCTGCGGCCGCAGCTCGGGTGCTACGGCGACCCACTGGTGAAGTCGCCGAACATCGACCGCCTCGCCGCCCGCGGCGTGGTGTTCCGCCGCGCGTACTGCCAGCAGGCGGTGTGCAGCCCGTCGCGCGTCTCGCTGCTGACGGGCCGGCGGCCGGACACGACGAAGGTGTACGACCTCCAGACCCACTTCCGCGCCCACCTGCCCGACGTCGTCACGCTGCCGCAGCACTTCAAGGCCAACGGCTACCACACGCGGAGCTTCGGCAAGATCTACCACCCCGGGCTCGACGACGCGCCGTCGTGGAGCGAGCCGTCGTGGATGCCGACCGGGAGCCAGTTCAGTGTCGAGGCTAGCGCGGTGCTGGCCCGACAGCAGGAGGAGTACAAGGCGGCGGGCAGGGACCCGGGCCGGGCGCGGGGGCTGCCGTTCGAGTCGCGCGACGTCGCGGACGACGCGCTGCCCGACGGCCACATCGCCGACCGCGCGATCGCCCACCTTCGCGCGCACAAGGCCGGCTCGGACCGGCCGTTCTTTCTCGCCGTCGGCTTCCTCAAGCCGCACCTGCCGTTCGTCGCGCCGAAGAAGTACTGGGACCTGTACCGCCCGGAACAGATCGAACTGGCGGCGCACCGAGATCTGCCCGCGGGCGCCCCCGCGTTCGCGGGCAACGGCTCGGGCGAGCTGCGCGCGTACGCGACGATCCCGCGGAAGGGCCCGATCCCCGACGAGCAGGCCCGGCGGATGATCCACGGCTACCTCGCGTGCGTCAGCTACACCGACGCCCAGGTCGGCCGGCTTCTCGACGCGCTCGACGCGGCCGGGCTGGCGAAGAACACGGTGATCGTCTTCTGGGGCGACCACGGCTACTCGCTCGGCGAGCACGGGCTGTGGACGAAGCACACGAACTTCGAGGACGCGACCCGCGTGCCGCTCATCGTCGTGCCCGCGGGCGACCTCGCGAAGGGAGCGGCGGGCAAGTCGAGCGACGCGCTGGTGGAGTTCGTGGACGTCTACCCGACGCTCGCCGAGTTGTGCGGCCTGCCGCTCCCGTCGGGCCTCGAGGGCATCAGCCTCACGCCCCTGCTGGAAGACCCGCGGCGGCCGTGGAAGCGGGCGGCGTTCAGCCAGTACCCGCGCAAGGTCCGCGGGCAGGGGGCCGCGATGGGCTACTCGCTGCGCACGGACCGGTACCGCTTCGTCGAGTGGCGCGTGCCCGGGAAGCCGTCGCTGGCGGCTGAACTGTACGACCACCAGACCGACCCGAAGGAAACGAAGAACCTCGCGGCCGACCCCGCCCATGCCGAGCGCGTGCGGGAACTGTCGGCGATGCTGGAAGCCGGCTGGCGCAACGCACGCCCGGCGTCCGTCGCCGGACATTGAGCGCACCGCTCACGATCGAAAGCCGGAGATGTGCCAGCAATAGTCGGTCGAGAAATTGATCGACTTTTGCGGGGCTTGGGTGCCTAGAATCGGCGGTTCCCGCTCGATTTCAGCCACATTTCCGCCCACCAGCTTTCAGACATTTCAATTAGTGTGAAAATTCACAAAGTCCGGTCGTGCGCCTATATTTCAGTAACCACTGAAACAAGGAGGCTCACCCGTGTCGCTCGCACAGCTTTCTTCCCCGGCCGTCGTCCCCGCGTTAGCTCCGCCGCAGCAGCTTCGCGTCGCCCAGGATCTGTTCATCCGCCGGTGGGGCGAGATGGGCCAGACGTGGGGCATCAACCGCACGATGGCCGAGATCCACGCGCTGCTCTACATCTGCGGCCTGCCGCTCTGCACCGACGACGTGATGGAACGGCTCAACATCAGCCGCGGCAACGCCAGCATGAGCCTCCGCGCATTGTGCGACTGGGGCATCATCCGCCGCCTGCACAAGCGCGGCGAGCGGCGCGAGTACTTCGAAAGTTTGTCGGACGTCTGGGAGATGTTCTCGATCATCGCCGCCGAGCGCAAGCGCCGCGAGATGGACCCGGTGCTCGAGACGATCAAGCAGTGCCAGGTGCTCGAGACGATCTTTCTGTGCCAGAAGATGCTCGACGAGTCGTCGCTGGGCAAGGGCGCCTAGGACGAGTGCATCCAGGTACCGCGCACGCGCCTCGAGGGCATGGTAGAGTTGATGTCGGTGACGAACAAGATCTTCCAGCAGTTCATCGGCAACGCCAAGAGAGGGTTGACTAAGGTCGCGCGGGTGCTGCTGAAGGCGCTGTGAATGGGTATCGCGAATCGGCAGCCGCGCACGCGGACAAGTGAACCGCCGAGGCGCAGAGGACGCGGAGCAATAACGGTAAGCGTCCGAGAGATAGGGGCCGCCGACCGTGTGCAGCACCCACGACTGCGGAACCGTGTCATCCCGAGGAGCGACAGCGACGAGGGATCTCGGGCGGGAGGGGCGCTTCCCTTGACCCCGAGATCCCTCAGGTCGCTACCGCTCCCCTCGGGATGACGGTGTTGCGGCGCTCGAAGCCGCTATCCGTGCAGGATCCCGTATCAATGCTTCTGCGGCTTCTCTTCGGTGACAACACGCACATCCCGCTGAATCGTCAGTTGTTGTCCTGGTTGAACGTCTGGTCGAGCTGGTTGGTGTCGAGGCCGAAGCCGACGCCGTTGGGGATGATGTTGAAGCTGAAGCCGCTTTGGTTGTCGCGCTCGTTGTAGACGACCCGGCCGATGACGGAGAACGTGTCGAACCGGCGGCGGACCTCCAGCGCCGACGACACGTTCTCGTTCTGCCCGAAGTCGTAGTTCTGCACGCCGACGAGCATGTACTTCGGCGACAAATCGTACTGCACGAAGATCGTCGCGATGTTCGACTCGAGCTCCTCGATGTACCGCAGCCCCAGGAAGTAGAGCAGGTTCACGTCCCGCCGCGTCACGAGGCCCACCGACGCGGTCGCCAGCGTGTCCTGCTCGAGGTTGAACTGCGCGTCGCCGATGACGGCCGTGTGGTCGCTGAGGCGCCAGAGGAAGTCGCCGTTGACCGAGTCGCGGGGCACGCTCGTCTCCGGCAGCGACGGGAAGAACAGCCCGCGGAAGCCGAGCGGCGCCAGTTCCTCGGGCGGCGGCTCGTTGGCGAAGAAGTTGGCCTCGAGGCGGAGCGTGAAGAAGTCGACGCTGCGCCACCGCCCCGGCCCGCCGCGCTTCGTCTGCCAGCGCTGGTTGAGCGCGACCTGCGCGACCGACACGTCGTTGATCGCGTCGACCTCCTCGTCGTAGATGAAGACGTCGCGCCGGTCGACGGTCTGGCCGGCCGTGAACAGGTTCACCTCCGGCTCCACGAGGTGCCGCACGCGGTGCAGGTCGAACAACCGCGAGTTGACCGAGTTGTCGACGGCCCAGAACGAGGTGTTGATGCGCGTGCCGACGCCGCCGAACAGGCGGTGCTTGGAGCCGGCCAGCGGCGAGTCGTCGTAGCCGGTGTAGCGGCCGATGCCGTAGGGGACGACGCGGAAGGGGCCGACGCTCACGGGGTAGTTCACCTCCTGGCGGAAGTCGCCGCGGAGCGTGGCGTCGTCGTTCGTGCCGGTGAAGCCGAGCGACGGGATCCCCGGCACCACGCCCGCGGCCGGCTCGAAGCCCTGCTCGCGGAGCGTCGCGCCGGTGCGGTTGAAGTTCAGCAGCGAGACGCGGTTGTCGCTGAAGAACGTCAGCCGGTCGTCGAGCAGGCTGTCGCCGATGCGGTGGTAGCCGACCTCGGGGAAGCGCTCGACCTCGAACTGCTCCTGCAGCAGGTCGGCGGTCGTCACGACGTTGTTCGGCTGCAATTGCAGCAGCAGCGTGAACGCCTCGGTGTCCTCCTGCCGCTTGAGGTAGGCCATCAGGTCGTGGGGCGCGTCCTGCTCGAAGTCGCGCTCGAACCATTCCTCGAGGAACGTCGGGTCCGACACGTAGCCCGCCCGGAGTTGGGCCTGCCAGTCGTCGGGGAAGAAGTGCTGGTGCTGCCACAGCGCGTGACCGCGGAGTTCGCGGTCGTCGTCGAGCTCGGTGGGGAGTCGGCCGAACGAATCGAACCCCTTGTCGTTGACGAAGTACGAATCAAATTCCCCCTCGAAGCTCCACCGCTCACGGGCCGGGTCGGTGAGGTAACCGCCCGAATACTCCCCCTCCAGGCCACCGGCCGGGCCGCGGTCGCTGAGGTAGTCGAGGCGGAACGCGGCGTCGAGCCCCTCGGGCGGGGGGTAGCCGAGGCTCTCGAACAGGCCCCACTGGGTGCGCACGCCCACGCCGTAGCGCGTCGAGTTCTCGACCGACGGGCCGCGGAGCGGGCTACCGCGGTCGGTCATCGACCCGCCGGCCGCGGGCAGCCAGTAGTCCGGCACGCCGATGAACCGGAAGACCGTGTCGCGGGGGCCGCACGTGATGGGGTTGCCGAGGCGGGGGTCGCCGGTGTGGCGCTGGGGGACGTAGATGCGGTCGGCGGCGGCGATGCTGTAGGACGGCAGCGCGAACTGGCTCGTGCTGAGTTCCACGTCCTCGGCCGCGTACTCGCCGAGCGACAACTGGCGGATCTGCCGGGCGCGCACGGCGACCGGCAACTGCGTGGTCGGCTCGATCGAGTGGACGACGGCGTTGGTGAGGACGGCGCGGTCGGTCAGGAAGTCGTAATACACCCGCCGGGCCGCAGCCGTTGCTCGCCGATGCCGCCGGTCGCGGGCGTGAACAGCACGCGCACGTCCCCTCGAGGTAAGCGCCGGTGATCGCGTCCTGCACGCTTGATCTGCCCGGCGTCCTGAAGGTCGCGCACGCTCTTCAGCGGCGTGAACAGCACCGCCTTGTCGGCCTGGAGTTCGAGCAGTTCCTCGCCACCCTGCTCGTTCTTGCGCGCTGGATGAGCGTCACGCCGCGCGACAACACGAGCGCGACGTTGCCTTCCTCGGTCTCGATCGTCTCGATGTCGGCGGCCTGGAACGTCAGCGGGTCGGGCAACTTGGCCGGCCGGTGCGCCGCCCCGGGACGCGTGGCGGGGGCGCCGAATCGACCGGCCCGGCGGGCGGTGCGGTCGCGGCGGGCGCGGTGGTGGCTCCGGATGCATCGGGCGGGGGAAGGGCGGGCGGCGCCCTGCGGCGAGGTAGTTGTTCCTGCGGGCCGCGCCCCTGCTCACACGCGCCGGCGGCGAGGCGGAACAGCGGCGAGCCGCTGCGGTCGACATTCTGGCGGCTCGTCGGCCGTCACCCGGATCGCCCCGCACACGGCCGCCGTGACGTAGAGCCGGCCGCCGCTGCGGTCGCCTCCGGCTGCACGACCTGGGCGTCACCGAGCAGCACGATCTCCGCCCGCTGCTGCCCCTCGACGCGCGGGTCGGGCGTCAGCCAGACGACCGCCTGCTGCGCCGTCAGCGTCGCCCGGTCGACCTGGATCTTCACCGGCCCGTCGAGCTGAACCACGTCGCCGCCGTCGGCCGACCAGGTGGACGCCGACCGGCCGGCAATGTCAGGCGCTCGCTCGGCTGGAACTGGGCCCGCATGGGGAGACCACCGCGGCCACGGCGAGGGCCACACGCGACGGCCACGCGCTGCTGACAACGCACCTACCGGCTCCTTCCGCTCGATCTTCCGCTGGCTGGACGGGTCCTTCCGTGCGTGTACGAAAGTTGGCGGCATTATAGAAGTGCCCGCCAGGAGCGTCAATTGGAACGAGGCGTTGCGTCCGAGCGGGAGGAGTGGGGCGTGGAAGAGTGGGGGTGGGGGGTGGTGGAGTGGTGGAGTCAAACTTGCAGCCGCAGTCGTCCGATCTACCCCACCACACCACCACACGACCACACCACCACCCTCCTACTCCCCCGCTCCCCACTCTTCTACTCCCCACTCTTTCCCGCTCGGTCCCGGCTTTGCTCATCAGTCCGGCGTGGCGCCGCGACGCGGGCCGCATCGGACACGAAAGGAGCAACGCGTGGCAGAAAGAGACCCGGCAACCCGGCTCGAAGGACATCGCCTCTTGGAAGCCCGGCAGCGAGGCGGCCGAGGCGAAGAACGTGGGCGGCGAGGAGACTTCGGCGTGCCGGTGGGCAGCGGCACGAGCCGCCAGCCGCGATTACGTCTCGGAGGCTTACGAAGCGCAGCGACCCCGGCGCAACCCTGCCCCGCTCCGGCGAGGACGACGGCGGCGAGGGCGTCCGCGACCGGCGGCTTGGCGCCGAGGCGGCCAACGTCGGCGACGGCAGCGGCGGCGACCTCGACCCGGACATCATCGGCTTCGGCTCCGGCACCGGCATCGCCGCCGTCGCCGTCTCCGGCGACCTCGCCGCCGACCTCGAGACCGACGGCACCTCCGACGAAATGGCCAGCGGCGCGCGGCCGACGAAGCGCAACCCCGACGAGGTCGGCCAGATCGGCGGCTCGAAGCGGATCAAGGGGACCGTCGTCGAGTCGCCGACGACCTTCACACCGCCCCCGACGGCCAAGGCTCCGCCGCCGCCACCAACCCCGCCGCCCGCGGCGACAACTCGTTCGCCGGCGAGGTCAGCCTCGGCGAAGCGTCCGGCGAAGACCTCGGCATGTCGCCGTCGAGCGACACGCAGGGCCTGTCGCAGGAGGACAATCAGGGGCACCAGAAGGACTTTGCTGACGAAGGATGACCGTCTCACGCTGGGGGCGTCGGCCCTAAATCCGGAGCCCACGGGCGAGGCGATGATTTCGTTGCTCGCCCCGTCGGCTCCGCGTGCCGCTGGCCACATTTTATGCGTCCGCCCGAATTCTCGCTTCGCGGGCTCGCTTGCGAGCCGCGTCTTAGTGCGGGGTAGTTGCTGCGGGAATTGGAGGGCGAACGGATCACCCCGACGCGCGCTCCGCTAACGTCGCGCAGACGCGGCTCGCGAGCGAGCCGGCTGAACAAGGAGATGCCGCTCCCATCCCGCTCCGGTGTGTACTGGCGAACCGCGATCGGCAAAGGATTGTCCGCTCCCGGCGCGGCGGCGGTACACCGGCGGAAGATCGTCTCATGAAGACAGAACCCGCCGCCGTCGCCCCGCCCGCCGAGCGGTCGGCCGCTTCCTCGCCGCCGGGGCACCGGCCGCTGACCCGCGTCAACTGCGACTCCACCGCGACCTCCCGCCGCCGACGTGCCGTACGTGCCCACCGACGACGCGGTCGTCACGGCGATGCTCCGCTTCGCCGGCGTGCGCGACGACGTCGTCTACGACCTCGGCTGCGGCGACGGGCGGATCGTGATCGCCGCCGCCAAGCAGTGCGGCGCGCGGCGGCGTCGGGGTCGACATCGACCCCGTCCGCATCACCGAGTGCCGCGAGAACGCACACAAGGCCCGCGTGGGCGGGCCGTGCAGTTCCACTGCAAGAGTTTCTTCGACACCGACTTCAGCGACGCCACCGTGCTGATGCTCTACCTGCTCCCCGCGATCAACGTGAAGCTGCGCCCGCATCCTGAGCGAGCTCCAAGCCCGGCACGCGCGTCGTGGCCAACTACTTCGGCATGGGCGAATGGGAGCCGGACATGCGCGCCGAGGCCCACCATCGCGTGCTGCACCAGTGGACGTCCCCGCACCGGTCGACGGGACGTGGCGGTGCGTGATCAATCATGCGCGCCCGCCGGCGGATGGGCGCTACGGCTGCGCGGCCGGTATCAGGTGGTGACCGGCACCGCCCGCGTTGGACGCCAGGACGTGCCGGTGACGAACGGGATGCTGTTCGGAGACGCGCTGACGTTCAAGGTCCGCGACCCGGAAGACCGGGCATTCCGGCCGTACGCCGCGTCGACGGGCGGTTCCTCCGCGGCTCGTGCGACCTCGACTGCGGGGAGACGCGCCCATCGCGTGGGGTGCCGTGCGCGTGTGATGCCTTGCCGCTCGCGGCTTAGCGGACCCCGTCCGAGCGCCCGATACGCAGCTGGCCGCAAGCGGCTCGGCCTGCTGCCGCACACTTTCGAAATGTGACGGTGCCTGGCCCACCCGCGCCCGCGGTCATCGTTGCCCGCCCGTTTGACGCGAGGTGTTCGAGCAGCAGGAGCGCCGTCTCGACGTCGTCTCCCCGCGCCGGCTGCTTTCACCAGCTGTTCCGCGCTGCGGCGTCGACGTGAGCTGCCCCCAGCAGCACGCCCTGAAGGTCCAGCACCGCCGCCGCCTGCTGCCCGCTTCGACGCCGGGCTGGTGGTAGGCGTTAATGCCGACAAGGCTGGCGTAGAAGCCGACGGCCCGCTCGAACAGGGCGATCAGGGCGCCCGACCGTGCGCCTCCACCCGCGGGATCGTGATCGTCATCGACTGGCGGCCGTTGCCGAACAGCGCCGCCTCGCGTGCCGAGCAGCAGGCCGTGGAGGTAGTCGCCGCTCGTCACGCCCGGCTCCACCTCCAGGCGCTGTCGCCGCCGTCCTCGAGCACGCGGATGAACGTGACGAAGAAGTTGTTCACGCCGTCGCGGAGTTGCTGTACGTAGGCGTGCTGATCGAGCCCTTGTTTCCGTAGACGCTGATCCCTTGGTCGACGCGGCTCGCCTTTCAGGTCGTCGCGCTTGCCCAGCGACTCCATCACGAGCTGCTGGAGGTACCGGCTGAACAGCAGGAGCCGGTCCTTGTAGGGCAGGACGACCATGTCCTTCTGCCCGCGGCGCCGGTCGCGTGGTGCGGCGAGCGCGAGCAGGGCGGCGGGGTTCTTATTCGTCTCGCGGGCGCGCGCGCGGTCGGTCGCGGCGTCGGCGAGCATGCCGTCGATGTCGAGTCCCTTGCGCCGCCGCCGGCAGCAGGCCGACGGCCGACAGCTCGCTCGTGCGGCCGCCGACCCAGTCGAACATGGGGAATCGTTTGAGCCACTCCCCCACCCTGGCGCGCGAGCTTGTCGAGCTTCGACTCCGGGCATCGTAATCGCGACGGCGTGCTTGCCGAAGTCGAGCCCTGCCCGCTCGTACGCCGCCGCGACGATCAGCATCCTGCTGCGTCTCCGGCGTGCCGCCGCTCTTGCTCGCGACGATCACGAGCGTCTCGCCGAGCCGGCCCCGATCGAGTCGAGGACGCGCGCGATGCCCTCCGGGTCGGTGTTGTCGACGAAGTGGACGACGGCCTTGTCGGCCGCGCCCTGCCCGAGCGCGTCGGCCACGAACATCGGCCCCAGCCGCCGACCCCCCGATGCCGATCGACAACACCGTCGTGAACCGGGCGGCCGTCGGCGGCTTGATCGTCCCCGCGTGCACGTCCGACGCGAACGCGTGGATGTCCCGGACCGAAGAGCGATCTCCTCGCCAATCTCGTTCGTCGGGGCGCGAAGCCGCGGGGTCGCGCAGCCAATAGTGGCCGACCATGCGGTTCTCGTCCGGGTTCGCGATTCGCCCTCCTCCAGCCGCCTCCATCTCCCCGTACGCCCGCTGGACGGCCGGCTCCATCTGCTGGAGGAAGACGTCGTCGAACGTCATCCGGCTGATGTCGAGCGACAGCCCCACCGACCTCGACGGCCGACAGGTGCCTCTGGTGACGCGCCCACAGTTCGCTAGCGTTCATGTGTGTGTGCTCCGGCTGCGGTACTTCGCCGATTTGGGTCGGATTGTCCAGACGACGCGCCGGCGACGCGCGGCTCGTCGGGCGCTGGCGAGGACGACAAATGCAACCCGAGAGACGCCCAGCGCGAGTCGGACGCGGAGGAATGCGCGGTGAATCACGTCCCGACGATGAGCCGCTGTCCCAATCCCCGCCTTCGCGACCGGCCCGCAGGGTCGAGGAAAGGATTGGTCGAGATGTTCGCAATCGGCTGCGCGTGGAAACCTCTCCTCCGACCTCCGCGCCTCCGCGTCTGCATTTCCGTCGACAGAAACCCGCAGCGCCTGATCGCCCGTTCGCCCGCAGGCGTGCCCTGCGGTACAACAGCATCCATGCCAGATCGAACCCGGCGGCCCAGCGCGGCGATCGAAAATGACATGGCTGCAGTGCGCAGTCGCGTCCGCCACCACCATCTCGGCCGCCGAACCCTCGCCGCACGCCCGAAGAAACCGCCCGCGCCTTTCCGCCTGCCCGAAGGCTTCGCCGTCACCGTCTTCGCCGCCGAGCCGGCCGTTCGCCAGCCGATCGGGGTGGCGATCGACGACCGCGGCCGGCTCTGGGTCGCCGAGAGCGAGTCGTACCCGAACTGGAAGCCGGAGGGGCGCGACCGCGTCGTGATCTTCGACGACACCGACGGCGACGGCCGGCACGACCGTCGCACGCTCTTTACGACAAGCTCACTTACGTCACCGGTCTCGAGGTCGGCTTCGGCGGCGTCTTCGTCGTCTCGCCGAGCCTGCTGTTCATCCCCGACGCGAACCGCGACGACCGGCCGGACGGCGAGCCGAGGACGACGCTCGTCGACGGCTTCGGTCACCAGGGCGTGACAACCTTCGTCAACGGCTGCACCTGGGGCCCGGACGGGTGGCTCTACGGCGGGCACGGCGGGTCGTCGTCCGGCTTCATCGGCCCGCCCGGCACGCCGCGGGAGTCGCGCACGTTCTTCGACGGCGGCGTCTGGCGGTACCACCCGACGAAGAGCGCTTCGAGCCGTTCATGGAGGGCACGACGAAACCCGTGGGGCGTCGACTTCGACCTGTACGGGCAGGCGTTCGTGTCGAACTGGTCACGCCGCACCTCTACCACGTGATCCAGGGGAGCCACGTCGAGCGGCGGCGCGAGAGCCCGCTGAGCCGACACGCGTACGCCGTGATCGACTCCATCGCCGACCACCGCCACTGGGTCGGCGCCACCTGGACCGACCGGCGTGGCGGCACCGCCGAGCAGGTGGCGGTCGGCGGGGGCACGCGCACTCGGGGGTGCATGATCTACCTCGGCGACGCCTTTCCGGAGGCGTACCGCGGCGCGGTTTCTGCGAACAACATCCACGGCGACCGCGCCAACACCGACCTGCTCGCCCGCCGCGGCTCCGGCTACGTCGCCCGCCACGGCCCCGACTTCTTCGCCTGCGACGACCCTGGTTCCAGGCTGGCCTGCAACTGCGCTACGGCCCCGACGGCGGCGTCTACCTCACCGACTGGTACGACACCGGCGAGTGCCACACGCCGCAAGCCCGACCGGCCGACCGGGCGGATCTACAAGATCACCTACGGCCAGCCACCTGGCGGCGGAAGGCGGTCGCCGGATCTCGCCGCCTCGAGCGACGCCGAACTCGTCCGGCTCCTGGGCCACCGCAACGAGTGGTTCGTGCGACACGCGCAGCGACTCCTCCAGGAGCGCGCGGCCGCCAAGCCGCTGACGGTCGCGCGGGATCTGAAGGTGATGCTGACGAGCGACGCGCCCGTCCCCGCACGGCTGCGGGCGCTGTGGGCGTTGCACGTCACCGGCTCGCTCTCCGCCGACGAACTCATCGATCAACTGGCGGGGCCCGACGAGCACCTTCGGGCGTGGGCGGTGCAACTGCTGGCGGAAGACGGAAACCCGTCGCCGTCAGCAACGTCGCGGATGGAGGCGATGGCCGCCGACGATCCGTCGCCGCTGGTGTGCCTTTACCTCGCGTCGGCGGCGCAGCGCCTGCCCGCCGAGGCGCGGTGGCAGATCGTGGAGCGCCTGTCCTCCCGCGCGTCGCTCGCGCCCGACCCGAACGTCCCGCTGATGGTCTGGTATGCCGCCGCGCCGCTCGTGCGGCGCGACCCGGCGCGTGCGGTGCGACTGGCCGAGACGTCACGCCTCCCCCGTCTGGGGGAGTTCGTCGCGCGACGACTGGCGTCGCGGGAGTAGGCGCGTCCGGCGTGACGATCGGCCGCGTCTCGAGACGGGAATCTGACCGGCGGCGCGATTGCAGACGTGTCGCGGGTTTCACGCCGGGAAGCTCTGGAATTGGCGACGCTCCGCGCGCGAAAGGGCACATGACCGGCAAGATTCAGGGCATCTTCACGCCGAACCTCGTGCCGCTCGACTCGGCCGGTGAAATCAACGAGGCGGAGCTGCGGCGCTACGTCGACTGGCTGATCGCGCGTGGCGTGCACGGGCTCTACCCGAACGGGTCGACCGGCGAGTTCATACGGTTCACGGCCGACGAGCGCCGCCGGGTGGTGCGCATCGTGTGCGAGCAGGCGGCGGGGCGCGTGCCGGTGCTGGCGGGGGCGGCCGAGGCGGACGTGCGCGAGACGATCCGCGCGTGCGAGGCGTACCAGGGCTACGGCGCGCGGGCCGTGGCGATCGTGAGCCCGTACTACTTCAAGGTCGCGCCGGACAACGTCTACGCCTACTTCCGCGCGATCGCCGACGCGTCGCCGATCGACGTGACGCTCTACAACATCCCGAGCTACGCCACCCCGATGGACGTGCCGACGATCGCCCGGCTGGCGGCGGAGTGCCCGCGGATCGTGGGCATCAAGGACTCGAGTGGCGACGTGTCGTTCATGAGCCGGATGATCAACGCCGTCCGCCCGCTGCGGCCGGACTTCTCGTTCCTCACCGGGTGGGACGCGGCGCTGGCGCCGATGCTCCTGATGGGCGCCGACGGCGGCACGCACGCCAGCAGCGGGGTGGTGCCGGAACTGACGCGCAGCCTCTACAACGACTTCCGCGCCGGCCGCTACGCACGGGCGGTCGAACTGCAACTACGCCTAGTCGAATTGGCCGACGCCATGCTCGGCGCGGCCGAGTTCCCCGAAGGGTTTCGCGCCGGCGTCGGGCTGCGCGGCTTCGCCTTCGGCGCGGGCCGCCAGCCGCTCGGCCCTGGGCACGGCGTCGACCGGGAGCGACTACGCGAAGTGATTGATCGAGCACTGGCCGCGATCGGAGCCGTCGACGATCTGCATTGACTCTGCAAGTAGACCCGCCATTGGCGGCACGCCCGCCGCCGGCGGCCGTTCCGGGGGCAATCCCTACCAGAACTAGATCGCATCTCGACCGGGTGTAGCAGTCGCTACTAAGCCACGTCATTTCCGAGGAGCGATAGCGACGACCCATCTCGAGCTGGTGAGAGACATCATTGTCCCGAAATCCCTCGGGTCGCTCGCTCCCCTCGGGATGACATTGCTGAAGATGCTACGCTCGCTCAAGAACGCGGCAGCGGCCGCAAGACGCGTCTGCGCGACTCCGTGCCACAGACGCCTTGCTGTTTTCGCGTGCGTCAAAAAGAAGGAGGGCGGCTCGCGCCGCCCTCCGGGGTTGGTGATCTTCGGCGATGGTGACCGTCGCGGGCGTAACCGCCGGCCGTGTCGTGGCGGGGTTACCCGCGGACAGTCATCGAGTCGAGGTTCGCGCCGCTGGACCCGATCGCGGTGAGGCGGATCGTGTTCACGCCGGCCTCGAGCGTCACGTTCGCGGTCGAGGTCTTCCACGTCGTCCAGCTCCCGGTCGGGGCGAAGGCGACGTTCGGCTGGGCCGCGTCGTTCACGGTCAGGCCGAGCGGGCGGCCCGACGTGGCGTCGAGGGCGTAGCGGAAGTCGAGGGCGTAGGTGCCGCCCTCGGCGACGTCGACGCTGAACTCGAGGTACTGGCCCGAGCTGGCGGTGAAGTCGACGTACCCGCTGCCGGTGTAGCCTGACTTGGCGGTCGCCACCACCGCGCCGGACAGCGCGGCGTTTTCCGCCTGGAAGACGAGCGTGGTCGGCGCGTCGGTCCCGCCGCCGTCGTCGGGGGTCGGGGTGGGGGTCGGCGTGGGCGTGGGGGTCGGCGTGGGCGTGGGCGTGGGCGTCGTCTCTTCCTGGCGCGTCCACGTCATCGCGTCGATGTTCGGGCCGCTCGAGCCGATCGCGACGAGGCGGACCGTGTTCGTGCCGGCCTCAAGCGCCACCTGCGCGGCCTTGGTCTTCCAGGTCGTCCAGCTACCGGTCGGCGCGAAGCCGAACGAGCCGACGGCGGTCGCGCCGTTCACGTCGAGCCGCATCGTTCGCGACGTGGTGGCGCTGAGCGCGTAGCGGAAGTCGAGGGCATACGTGCCGGCCTCGGGCACGTCGACCGTGAACTCGAGGTACTGCCCCGAGTTGGCGGTGAAGTCGACGTAGCCGCTGCCGCCGTAGCCGGACTTCTCGGTGCTGACGACCGCGCCGGACAGGTCGGCGTCCTCGGCCTGCAGCGTGACGGGGCCGGCCGGGTTCTCGGTCTCGCCGCCGCCGCCGCCGCCGTCGTTAGGATCGGTGGGCACTTCCTCGTCGCCGGGGCGGACGAACGGGACGACGGTGGTGGTCTCGAAGCTGCGGTACTTCACGAAGTCGAGCGTGGCCCCGCGGAGCGTGAGCGAGTCGGTGCCGCTCTGGCCGTCGAGCAGCAGGTAGCCGGCGGGCCCGTAGGTGATGCCGCTGGTGGGCAACGGGTCCGGCTCGGGCTCCTCCTCGGTGACCTCGCCCTCCTCTTCCGGCGGGACGGGGATTTCCTCGACTTCCTCTTCTTCCTCCCCGCCGCCGCCCTCTTCCTCGAGGTACTCGATGAACTCGAAGTTGACCTTGTCGGTGTGCTGCCCGCCCTTGATCGACATCGACAGGTCGCCGTAGCTCTGGCCGTCGATCGTCAGGACGGCGTTCACCGTGTCGTTCTGGTTCTGGCCGTCGAGGTTCACGATCATCCGGCCGGCAAGGAAGATCGCCCGCTGGTTCTCGTCGTTGCCGCCCAGGTCGAGGTTGATCGTGTCGTTGCCGTCGCCGCCGCGGAGGTTGACGTCCAGCGCGGCGTAGTCGGTGATCTCAGCGGGGCCGCGGCTGGCCTCGCCGGCGCCGTCGACGCGGGTGAACGTCAGCGTGTCGTTCCCGAGGCCGCCGTTGACGTTGAACCGGACCAGCGCGCTGCCGAGCAGGTCGAAGTCGGCTAGGTCGAGGCTGTTGGTGAAGCGGTCGTTGCCGCTCTGGAGGTCGGCCCGCACCTGCAGGAAGCTGTTCTCGACGTCGTTGACGAGCCGCGTGTTGACCGTGTCGACCTCGCCCGACGACGCGCCGCCGCGGACGTCGACCGTGACGTACGCGTCGATCGTCGAGTAGAGCGCCGCGACGTCGAGGCGGTTGTGGCCCGAGCCGAGGTCGACGTCGACGTCGACGTTCGAGCCGGCGATGTCGCCCTCGACCGAGAGCACGACCGTGTCGCTGCCGGTCGACGCGGTGACGCTCAGGCCGAGCTTCGACGTGTCGATCGCGCCCGTGCGGAACGTGACGGTGTCGTTGCCGGTGTCGCCGTCGAGGTCGGCGTTGACCTCGGAGTTGAAGATGCCGTTGCCGCCGTCGTCGAACAGGAGCTTGTCATTACCCGGGCCGGCGTCGAGCAGGAGGCTGCGGCGGGCGCCCTCGTACGGGCTGGCGAGGCGGTACTCGAGCGTGTCGTCGCCGCTGCTGAGGTCCGCGTCGATCGTCTCGAACTCCTGCTCGAGCACGACCGTCTCGTTGCTGTCGACCCGGTTGTTGTAGTTCTGGTCGAGGAACAGCGTGGTCGTGCCGGCGGCCGCGTCCTCGGTGATCACGACGCGCTCGCGGTACGAGCTGCCGCGGATCTTCAGGTCGAGCGACCCGTTGAAGTCGAGGTCGGCGACCGAGTAGGTCGCGCTGCGGCAGATGCGCGATTCCAGCGCCTCGAAGGCCGCCGAGACGACGCGGGGGTCGCGCTGCGGGTTACGGTTGTTCTGCATTTTCCTCTTACCTCTCGGATGTGATGACCCGCCGACGGCATCCCCGGATTTGCAAGCGCCCAGACGCCCACACCCTTCGCCGGAAGTCGTGCTCGGGACTAGGTAAAACTATCATGGATTTCGGGCGTTGTCCAAGAACCGGACCCGCGCGCGGGCCGCGGGACGGGCTCGCGGCGCGAAAGCGGGCAACCCGTGTCGGCGGCACGGTGGGGCCCGCAAACGGAGCGGGGGCCCGCGGACTCGTGCTCCGCGGGCCCCTGTCCTGTTCCGGCATCGGCCGGTTCCGCCTGGTTAACGCGCGGTGGCGTTTAGAGGACGGTCAGGTTCTCGATGTTGCGGACCTTGACGAACCCGTCGTCGCGCAGGTCGCCGACGTTGATCGTCGCGCGGTCGGTGTTCGACTGGCCGTCGAGGAGGATGTAGCCCATCGGGCCGAAGGTCGGCTGCGTCGCGGAGCTGACGATGACCCGCAGGCTCATCGAGTCGAGCTGCTGGCCGCCCTTGAGGGCGATGTCCAGCGACCCGCCGCCGATGCCGCCGCGGCCGAACTCCTGCTCGGTGTCGTCGACGACGAACGTGCCGTTGACGATGTCGTTGCCGTTCTGGCCGTCGAGGTTGACGATGAGTTTGCCGCCCTGTTCGACGTCGATGCCGTCGGCGTCGCCGTCGGTAGTCTCGTCGTCGGCGAACGCGCCGCCGAGGTTGACGTTGATCCGGTCGTTGCCGTCGTTGCCCTTGATCTGGAAGCTCACCAGGGCCGTGGAGTCGAGGAAGACGGTCGAGCTGGTGACGTTCAGCTGGTCGTGGCCGGTGCCGCCGTTGACGTTCACGGCCAGGACGGGCGTGCCGTAGGTGTAGGCGTAGGCGACCTCTTCGTACGGCAGCTCGGTCACGCCCTCGAACATGTAGGCGTAGACGTCGCCGGTGATGTTCAGGCGGTCGTCGCCCGCGCCGAGCGAGACGTCGATGAACGCCTTGCCGTTCAGGTAGGTCGGCAGCGTGATGTTGACGGTGTCGCGGAGGGAGCCGGTGCTGTTGCCGCCCTTGACGTCGAGGTCGAAGACCGAGTCGTAGTAGGCGTCGGCCTCGCCGATGACGTTCAGGAGGTTGTTGCCCGAGCCGAGGTCCACGTCGATGAACAGGTGCGAGGCGGTGTACGCGCCCTCGAGGTAATCCGACACGTCGATGTTGACGATGTCGTTGCCGTCGGCCGCCAGGACGTCGAGGTCGAGCTTGGAGTCGACGAGGTAGGGCAGGTTCACGGTGATCGTGTCGTTGCCGCTGTCGCCGTCGATCAGGACGTCGAGCTCAGCGTTCTGGAAGGCGCCCTCGTCCTGGTTGATGAAGATGCGGTCGTTGCCCGACCCGCCGTCGAGGTGGAAGGAGCGGTCGTTCTCGACGTACTGGTCGTCGAGCGTGTACGTGATGCTGTCGGTGCCGCCGCCGAGGTCGACGTCGAAGACCTCGATCTCACCGTCGTCCTCGCCGTCGATGTCGCCGTCGCCGTCGGTGTCCTCGTCGGGCCCGTACGTGCGGACCTGCCCGTTGGCGATGATCTGGACGGTGCCGGACTCCGGGTCGTCGTTGATCAGGAGGGTGTCGTTGGCGCTGTTGCCGCGGATGAACAGGGCGGGGATGCCGCTGGAGTCTTCAATCTCGGTGATCGTCACCGTCATGAGCGTGCGGGTCTCGAGCTGCTCGACGACCGGCTTGACGCAATTGGCGAGGCGGGGGTCGTGACCTTTGGCCGACATACGATTCTCCTTCTCTGCTTTTTCTCCCTTCCGAACCGGGAAGGGGAATCTCCTGAGACGGCCGGCGGCGACGCGCGCCACACCAGCCCGCCCAACCGGTCCCGCCGAACGGCGGGAGAAGCCCGGCTGAAGACTTGATTTCTTCAAAGACGCGTAGCGAGCCCGTCGGCGCGACCCACTCGATGCACCGGACCGAGACCGGCTTCGGTTGCCGCGGCGGCGCAAGGGGTCCGACGCGCGGACCCGCCGCGCACCGCGGCAGGGGTTGACCGACAATTCATCCGAACTAAGCGAGCCGACGTGCGGCGGAAGTGGACACCGAGTTTCCCCCCCCCCACGCGTGGTGAAGTGCCCCCTGGGGCGGCGGCTTGTGATCCCCCCCGCTCAACAATCGACTCTAATCGACCTGCACCTACTGTCAACTCTTTCTTTGCCGTTTTTATCAGGCTGCTAACACATCAGTCGGGCGTTTCGGCAGCGCGGTAACTGTCCGCGGCGTCTGGGGGTTCTGGGTAGGAACCGTTGCCGCGCCGCGCGAACTTCTGCCAGATGTGACGCGCGGCCCGGCCGCACCCTCGCATCAACTCGCGATCGGATCGGACGACGTGCCGGGGGCGGCCTTCGCCTCCACGGGCGTCGTGGCCGGCGAGTCGGGCGAGTCGGGCTTCACCCGCATCCAGAACCCGCCCGACGGGACGCTGATCGCGTGGCGCAGACGGTCCTCGCCGCCCGAACGCATCATCGGTTGACGCGTGCCGGGCACGAACTTCACCTCGTACAACTCCTGCACGCCGCTGCCGAACTTGCAGAGCCCGACCTGGCGGCCCGTGCGGAGGTCGACGATCGCGATGCCGCAGAGCAACTGCTTGTGCCGCTCCTGCACCGGCAGGCCGCCGAACGTGTGCTTCTCGCGGATCATGCACAGGCCGACCAGCGCGTAGTGGCCGACGAACGACAGCCCGCGGAGGTACCCCTGCAGCGCGCAGACGCGGTCGTACTTGCCGGCCTTGACGTCGGCGATGCACAGCTCGCCGGTGCCGGAGTTGAGGAACCAGAGCTTGTTGTCGTGCCATCGCGGGCCGTGGGGCATCGACAGCCCGCGCATCACGACCTCGCCGCTCGGCACCTCCATGATGATGCCGCCGTTGGCCTTCGTGTCGCGCCACCGCCCGGCCTCGTTCGTCTGGCCCAGCGCGGTGACGTAGCGTGGCTTGCCGTTGACGATCGCCATCCCGTTCAGGTGGCAGCGGTCCTCGGGGATGACCTGGCTGATGAACGGCGGCTTCCAGCGGGCGACGAAGTTGTGCTCGTGGCTCAGCGTCGCGAGGCAGGAGCAGGCCGTGTTGACGATCCAGATGTCGTCGCCGATGAACGCGACGTCGTGCACCGCGAGCGGGCCGGTGAAGTAGGCGCTGCGGGCGAGGAACAGCGAATCGTAGCGACCCTTCTCCTCCTCGGAGTAGTCGGGGGCCAGGGCCGGCGCGTTCTGGAACAGGACCACCGCGTCGCGCGTCGCCAGCGCCATCCGCCCGCCCTGCACGGCCAGGCCGAGCGGCTTGGAGTAGTCGCGCAGCGTCATGCCGACGCGCGTGCCGTTCCACCCGAGCATCGCGACCTTCCCCGCCTGGTAGGTCGTGACGAAGATCGAGCCGTTCGCCTGCCGCATGAACTCCGCGAACGTCTCGGACGTCGAGCAGGTGATCTTCGTGCCGCGCCGGGCGACGCCGCCGTCGTCGGCGGTGCCGGCGGCGGGTTGCTCGTCGGTCGGAACGTCTCGGAGGTCCGTTTGATCCATGTCCGTCCCGTGTGGTCGAGGTGGGCGAGCCGCACGCGGCCCGTGAGGCGCCCCGGCGTCGCCGCGGCCGCGGGCGTCCGGCCGGAATCCTGTCCGGCCCGTTACAGGTCTACCACAGGAATTGCGCGCGCGCCAACCCGAGCAGCCGATTGACGGCGTCCGCGCGGGCCACGGGCGCGACGCTGGGAAGTTCGCGCCGGGCGTGAGGGTCGTGCGTCGTGGGCGCCCAGAAGTTTGATCTCCGGTGCCGCCCGCCACGCGGTGGCGCCGCCGTGGTCGCGCCGCACGACCGCGCGATCCTTCCGCTTTTGACCCCCCCGAGCGGCCCCGATACGATGACCGCCCGCGCCCACCAAGGAGAGAACGGCATGACCCCGAAGGACGTGCTCAAGCTCGTCGATCAGAAGAGCGTCAAATTCATCGACCTCCGGTTCATGGACTTCCCCGGCCTCTGGCAGCACACGACGCTGCCGGTCAGCGAACTGACGCTCGAGAGCTTCGACCACGGCTTCGGGTTCGACGGCAGCAGCATCCGCGGGTGGCAGGCGATCAACGAGAGCGACATGCTGCTCGTCCCCGTCGCCGACACAGCGAAGATCGACCCGTTCATGCTGCACACGACCGTATCGATGATCTGCGACGTGCGCGACCCGATCACGAAGAAGGAGTACAGCCGCGACCCCCGCTCGATCGCGCGCAAGACGATCGCCTACCTGACCAAGGCGAAGATCGCCGACCGCGCGATGTTCGGCCCGGAGCTGGAGTTCTTCATCTTCGACCACGCGTTCTACGACCAGGGGATCAACTTCGGGAAGTACTACGTCGGCAGCCGCGAGGGCGTCTGGGACCGCGGCAACGAGGACCCGTCCAACCTCGGCTACAAGATCCGCCTGAAGGAGGGGTACTTCCCGACGCCGCCGATGGACACGATGCAGAACATCCGCAGCGAGATGGTCGCCGAGCTGATGAACCTGGGCATCCCGGTCGAGGCGCACCACCACGAGGTCGCGACGGGCGGCCAGTGCGAGATCGACATGCGCTACCAGGACCTGCTCACGATGGCCGACAGCGTGATGATGTACAAGTACGTCTGCAAGAACGTCGCCGCGCGGCACGGCAAGGTCGTGACGTTCATGCCCAAGCCGCTGTTCCAGGATAACGGCAGCGGCATGCACGTGCACTTCAGCCTGTGGAAGGGGGACAAGCCGCTGTTCGCCGGCAACAAGTACGCGGGCCTGAGCGAGTGCGGGCTGCACGCGATCGGCGGGATCCTCAAGCACGCCAAGGCGCTGTGCGCGCTGTGCAACCCGACGACCAACAGCTACAAGCGGCTCGTGCCGGGGTACGAGGCGCCGGTCAACCTCGTCTACTCCAGCCGCAACCGCAGCGCCGCCGTCCGCATCCCGATGTACAGCGAGAACCCCAAGACCAAGCGCATCGAGTTCCGCTGCCCCGACAGCAGCTGCAACCCGTACCTCGCGTTCAGCGCGATCACGATGGCCGCGATCGACGGGATCCAGAACAAGATCCACCCCGGCGACCCGATGGACAAAGACATCTACCACCTGTCCAGCGAGGAGTACGAGCGCATCGGCTCGGCGCCCGGCTCGCTCGAGGAGTCGCTGACGGCCTTGGAGGACGACCACGAGTTCCTGCTGGCCGGCGACGTGTTCACCGCCGACGTGATCCACTACTGGATCAAGTACAAGCGCGAGAACGAGGTCGACGCCATCCGCGTCCGACCGCACCCGTTCGAGTTTTGCATGTACTTCGACATATGACGCCGGCGCTCGCGCCCGGTACACCGCGGCGTACACCGCACGCCTGACAGCCGGGGTTGCACATGACGCTCGCCCATCCCCCGTCGACTGACCTGCCCGCGCCTGACGTCGGCGTCGCCGCCGCCCGCGCGGACTCGATCCTGCTCGAGAACGTTAGCTGGGAGCTTTACGAGATGCTCCTCCGCGACCGCGACGCCGCCGGGCAGCATTACAAGATCACGTACGACCGGGGGAGGATGTCGATCATGTCCCCGCTGCCGATCCACGAGGCGATCAAGACGCTGCTCGGGCGGATGATCGAGATGGCCGACGTCGAGCGTGACGTAGGGATCACGTCGTTCGGTTCGACGACGTGGCGACGCGAGGATCTCCTCGTCGCTCTGGAAGCCGACGAGTGTTATTACGTCGGCCGTGAGCCGGCGTATGACCGGAACAAGCCGATCGATCTGACTCGTGAACCCGCACCGGATTTAGCGGTCGAAGTCGACATCACGCGTCACCCGCTGGAACGTCTAGCCGTTTACGCGACGCTAGGGGTCGGCGAGGTCTGGCGCTATAACGGGCAGCAGGTTCAGTTCTTTCTGCTCGACGCCGCCGGGCGATACGGCACCCGTAAGTTCGAGGAAGGCGATGCCGTTCCTGACGACGGACGATGTGAACCGCTTCGTCGTCATGCTTTCCACGTCCGGCGAGCGCGCGACGATCAGGGCCTTCCGCGACTGGCTACGAACCCTGCCCCCCGCAACGCCGGCGTGCGCGCGCCGGCACGTCAGCTACTGGCCCATCGCCTTCATCAGCCGCTCGAACTCCGCAGGCGTCACGCTGCCGCCGGTCGCGCCGGCGTGGCCGCGTGCGCGCGCGGTCGCCGGTGGCGTCCGGCAGCAGCGCGTTCTTTCTGCTCGACGCCGCCGGGCGAGGCACCGTAAGCGCGGAGGTCGACGTCCTTGCGGTGCTCGCACCGCGTCGCGAAGTTCACCCGGCCCGGCAGGTAGCCGTCGTTCGCCGCGATCACCGCGCAGCTGGCGCGGCCGGCAGGACCAGGTCTGCGGCGCGAGCGGGTGGACCTGATACGCGGCTCGCAAATCGGATGAGGGCGACGTCGTCGCCGAGCATCTTCGGCGCGTGCGGACCGCCGCGTCGAACGCCGCCCGCCACGCCCGCTTCGCCTCTTCCAGTTCCGCGATCCGCGGGTCCTTCAGGGCCTCGCGCGGGTCGTCGTGCTCGACGAGGATCGCTAGCGCCGTGCGGACCGCCGGCCCATCCGGGCAGCGGCGGGGGGCGTTGATGAGCGGCACGAGCTTCCGGACGGCCGTCTTCGCCGCGCCCGCGCACTCCGGCTGCGCGAGCCCGGCGTCGCCGTAGTCGCCGACGGCGCCGACCGCCGCCAGCCACGCCGGCGCGTCGGGCACGATCCGGCGCATCAGGACCGATGTCGACACGCCCTTCGGCTCGCCGAACCCGCTCACGAGCAACTGATCGTCCCGCGGCTCGGCCTCCGGCGCGTGGTGGTCGGCGAACAGTGCCGGCCGGTCGAACGAACGGATCCCCCAGTCCAGGATCGCCGGCAGCGGGCCCGGCACGAGGTGCGGGTGCGTGAACGGGTTCACCCCCCGGCCCAGCAGGACGGCGCGGTCAGCGGATTCGCCGCGCGCTCGCAGCGCGATCGCCCCGGCGGCCAAGCCATCCGCATCGGTGTGCGGCACGACGGCCGACGCCTCCAGCAGCAACACCTTTGCCCGCGCCAGGTCGGTGCCCGCTTCATTCGCCGCGCGTTTCGCCATCACCGATTATACGGCCGCCGCACACCGCGACGACGTTCCGACCGTGGCCGCCGTGCCGCTACACTTCCGTTCGCTGCGATTGGTGTTGACAGTCCGTGCGCTTGAGCCGATGTCGCGACCGTAAGCGGGACGCCGTGTCAGCGCGAGAGGCAGGCGGCGCCATCCGCTGCGCTACGGGCTGTAGGATGATGACAAGAGCCGCGGCGAGCCTTTCGCCACCTCGTCGCACGTCAGTGCAGGTGTACTTGGCCCGCGATCACGTGCTCGAGCTTGGAGCGGCCGCGCAGCACGAGCCGGCCGGTCTCGTCCAGCCCCTCGACCCTGCCGGTGACGTGCGCGCCGTCGCCTTTGTCGACCGTCACCGTGCGGCCGACGAGCGCGTGGTGGGCGTCATATTCCTTTAGCACGCGCGCGAACGGCCGCTCGTCCCGACGGCTCACCATCCGGTAGAGGTGCGAGGCGACGACGCCGACGGCGTCGTTCATGTCGAACGTGCGGCCGGCGATCATGGCGAGCGACGTCAGGCGGTCCCGCAGCGGCGACGGGGCAGCGGCGGCGTCGAGGTTCACGTTGAGGCCGAGGCCGACGAGGTCCGCCTTCTGCACGCGCTCGCAGAGCAGCCCGGCGAGCTTGCGGCCGTCGTACAGGAGGTCGTTCGGCCACTTCAGCCGGACGCCCTCGTCGCCCGCCAACTCCGCCGCCGCGTTGCGGACGGCCAGCCCGGCGATCAGCGGCAGTTGGTGCGGCGCGACGTTCTCATCGACCGGGAACACGAACGTCACCGTCACGCACCCCGGCCCCGACCACCACACGTTCCCCCCGCGCCCGCGGCCGGCGGTCTGGTGGCCGGTGATGACGGCGGCGGGGGCGTAGAGCGTACCGCGCCGCCGCAACTCGGCCGCGTGGTCGTTCGTGCTCCGCAGGCGCGGAAACCAGTGCAGCCGAAACGGCTTGATCGCGGCCCGGAGGCGGGGGAGTTGGAAGCAATTTGCATTCACGGCGTCATATGGAGACGGCGACGGCGCGGCGCATGAGGAGGGAACCGGCGTTGTCGATGCGGCTATCCCGGCTGCCCGCGGACCGCGAGCTTCGAGGCCCCCGCGAACGACTCACCCGACGACCGGAGACGGCCGAAGGTCCGACGGCGGCACCGAGTAGGTCGTGCTTCAGCACGCCGTGAGTGCGGCGAATGGGCGGCGTGCTAAAGCACGCCCTGCGGCTACTCCGCCACCCGGGGCCCGCGAACGGCTCACCCCTCCAGCACCACCAGCAGGTCACCCGCGCTGACGGCAGAACCGGGCTTCACCAGCACGTCCATTACCTTCGCCGATCGCGGCGAGTAGACGGCCGTCTCCATCTTCATCGCCTCGATGCTCAGCAGGCGCTCGCCTTCCTTCACGGACTGGCCCTTCGTGACGGCGACGTTCGACACCTTGCCGGGCATCGGGGCGGCGACGTGGTCGGGGTCGTCCTTGTCGGCCTTGGGCGCGCGGTGGAGCGTCGCCTCGAGGGAGCGGTCGGGGACGTTCACCTCGCGGGGCTGGCCGTTGAGTTCGAAGAAGACCGTTCGCGTGCCGTCCTCGCGCGGCTCGCCCGCCGTCAGGTAGCGGATGATGAGCTTCTTGCCCTCCTCGATCTCGACGGCGATCTCCTCGCCGGTCTGCATGCCGTAGAAGAACGACTCGGTCGGGATCGGGCTGGTGTCGCCGTACTGCTGCACGAACTTGTCGTAGTCGAGGAACACCTGCGGGTACATCAGGTAGGACTGCACGTCGGTGTCGCTCGGCTCGCGCTTGATCTTCTCGGCGAGCGTCGTGCGCACCTCGGTGAAGTTCACCTTCGGCATCTTCGCGCCGGGCCGGCCCTTGTAGGGTTTAGCGCCGGCCGAGTCGAGGACGATCTTCTGCAGCACCTTCGGCCACCCGCCCTCGGGGAAGCCGAGCAGGCCCTGCATCATCTCGACGACGCTCTTGGGGAAGTTCAGCTTCTTACCCGGCGTCAGCACGTCCATCGCCGTGAGGTTGTTCGTGACCATGAACAGCGCCAGGTCGCCCACCACCTTGCTCGACGGCGTCACCTTCACGATGTCGCCGAACAGCGCGTTGACGTCCGCGTACGTCTTGGCGATCTCCGGCCACCGCGCCTCCAGGCCCAGGCTCTTGGCCTGCTGGCGGAGGTTCGTGTACTGCCCGCCGGGCATCTCGTGGTCGTACACCTCGGCGGTGCCGGCCTTCATCCCCTCCTCGAACGGATAGTAGATCTCCCGCACCGCCTCCCAGTAGTTCGACAGACCGTTGAGCGCCTTGAGGTCGAGCCGCGTGTCGCGCGGCGTGTGCTGCAGCGCGGCGACGATCGAGTTGAGGTTCGGCTGGCTCGTCATGCCGCTCATGCTCGACAGCGCCGCGTCGGCGATGTCGACGCCCGCGTCGGCGGCGCGGAGGATGCTGGCGCCGTTCAGGCCGCTCGTGTCGTGCGTGTGGAAGTGGATCGGGATGTCGATCTCGTCGCGCAACGCCTTCACCAGCGCGTACGCCGCGTACGGCTTGCACAGCCCGGCCATGTCCTTGATGGCCAAGATGTGCGTGCCCATCTTCACGAGTTCCTTCGCCATCCCCACGTAGTAGTTCAGGCTGTACTTCGTGCGCTTGGGGTCGAGGATGTCGCCGGTGTAGCAGATGGCGGCCTCGCACAGCGAGTCGGTGTTCTCACGCACCGCCTCGACGGCGACCTGCATGTTCTCGACCCAGTTGAGCGAGTCGAACACGCGGAACACGTCCATGCCGTGCTGGGCCGACGCCTTGACGAACTCCTTCACGACGTTGTCCGGGTAGTTCGTGTAGCCGACGGCGTTGCTCGCGCGCAGAAGCATCTGGAACAGCACGTTCGGCACGCGCTGGCGGAGCTTCACGAGGCGGTCCCACGGATCTTCCTGGAGGAACCGCATCGACGTGTCGAACGTGGCGCCGCCCCACATCTCGATGCTGAACAGGTTCGGCGCCAGCCGGGCCGTGGCGTCGGCGACGGCGAGCATGTCGTACGTCCGCACGCGCGTCGCCAGCAGCGACTGGTGCGCGTCGCGCATCGTCGTGTCGGTGATCAGCAGCGGCTTCTGCTTGCGCACCCACTGGCAGAACTTCTCCGGGCCCATCTCCAGCAGCATCGTCCGCGTCCCCGGCGGCGGCGGGGCGGCGGCGGCGGGGGCGACGGGCGGGGTGGGCTGGGGCAGCTCGCGCTTCGGGTCGACCTTCCCCTTCACGTCGGGCCGGCCGTTGACGATCACGTCGCCGAGGTACGTCAGCACCTTCGTGGCGCGGTCGCGGCGGGCCTTGAACCGGAACAGCTCGGGCGTCGTGTCGATGAAGCGCGTCGTCGCGGTGCCGTCGCGGAACGACGGGTGCTTGATCAGGTTCTCGAGGAACGGGATGTTCGTCTTCACCCCGCGCACGCGGAACTCGCGCAGCGGGTCGGTGCGCGATGGACTCCTCCCGTGCCCGCCCACGTCGTGCACTTGACCAGCAGCGAGTCGAAGTAGGGCGTGATGACGGCGCCCGCCGAAGCCACGTTGCCCCCGTCGGGCCGGATCGCGAACCCGCCGGGCGAGCAGTACAGGTCGTGATGCCCGTAGTCGGGGATGAAGCTGTTCTCCGGGTCCTCGGTGGTGATGCGGCACTGGATCGCGTATCCGCCGGTCTTGATCTGCTCCTGCGGCGGGATGTTGATCGGGTGCTCGTGGAGCTTGTGGCCCTGCGCGACTAGGATCTGGCTCTTGACGATGTCGACGCCGGTCGCGACCTCCGTCACCGTGTGCTCGACCTGGATGCGGGTTGACCTCGATGAAGAAGAACTCGTCGCGGTCGGCGTCGAGCAGGAACTCGACCGTGCCCGCGTTGGTGTAACCCGCGGTGGAACACAACCGCTTGGCGGCTTCGCGAATCGCGACGCGCGAGCTCCTGCGACACGTTCACGCTCGGCGATCTCCACGACCTTCTGGTGGCGGCGCTGGACGGAGCAGTCGCCAGCCTCCCACAGGTGGACGGTGTTGCCGTGGGTGTCGGCGAGGATCTGCACCTCGATGTGCTTCGCCCGCCCGATGAAGCGCCGACGAAGACCTCGCCCCGGCCAGGAACGCGGCGCCCGGCCTCGCGCTTGCGCTCGAGCTTGCTCATCAGCTCGTCGGGCGTCTGCACGACGCGCATGCCGCGCCCCGCCGCCGCCGAAGCTCGCCTTGATGATGACCGGGTAGCCGATCGCCTTGGCCGCCTTCTTCACCTCGGCGGGGTCGATCAGGCCGTGCTCGGTGCCGGGCAGGGTGGGGACGTTCGCCTTCTTCGCGAGGCGGCTTGGCGGCGGTCTTGTCGCCGAACGCTTCGAGTAGGTCGGCGGCGGGGCCGACGAACGTGATGCCGTTGGCGGCGCAGGCGCGGGCGAGTTCGGCGTTCTCGGCGAGGAAGCCGTAGCCCAGGTGGATCGCGTCGACGCCGTGCTCGGTGGCGACGGCGATCAGGGCCGGGATGTCGAGGTACCCCTTGACCGGCGAGCCGCCCTCGGGCGGGCCGATGAGGTACGACTCGTCGGCCTTGAAGCGGTGGAGCGAGAAGCGGTCTTCGTACGTGTAGACCGCGACGGTGCCCAGCCCCAGTTCGGTCGCCGCGGAGGAACACGCGGATGGCGATCTCACTGCGGTTGGCAACGAGGAGCTTGCGCATGGGAGTTGGTCGTCCGTTTCGGGAGGGTGCGAAGGTTCGGCGCGGCGGCCGAATTGACCGGGCGGCGTCGGGCGGTATTGTGGGAACGGCCCGCCAATTTTGCAAGCGAGCGAAGCGTTGTAATGGCTTGCGGTTAGCGTCTGAGGAGCGGAGGAGTGTTGAACCACGGAGTCACGGAGACACGGAGGTAGGAAGAGAAGACATAAGACGTGGCATCGAGCTTGGAAGATGGGAATCGCGGCGCACGTCGGAGGCAGCATGGGCCTCCTTTAACGTCCGTCTTCATTCCCCTTCTTCGCCCTCTGTCTTTCCTCCGTGTATCCGTGTCTCCGGGTTTCAAATCTTGTCATCGTTACTATAACGACTTAGATGAACACGCCGGCCGACGAGACCCTGCTGCGTGACGCGGTCCGGGCCGCCGCCGATCGCGCCGATGTGCTCGGCGCGGTCGGGCGGCTGTACGTCGAACTGGCGGGAGAAGTGGAACGCCGCCGTCCGGTGTGTGACGCGTCCGGTCGGTGCTGCCGGTTCGAGACGTACGGCCACCGGATGTACGTCTCGACGATCGAGTTGGCGAAGTTCGTCGCCGACCTCGCCGCCGCCAGCCCGGCTGAACGCGTGGAACGGTGGGACGGCACGGGCTGCGTCCATCAGGTGAACGGCCTGTGCGGGGTCCACTCGTTGCGCCCGCTCGGCTGCCGCATCTTCTTCTGCGATCCGACGAGCACCGCGTGGCAGAACGGCGTCTACGAACGGCTCCACTCGGAGCTTCGCCACCTGCACGAAGCGCTGGACGTTCCGTACCTTTACGTGGAATGGCGAGCGGCGCTGAAGGCGCTGGGGTTGGCCGTGGTTCGAGAGGGTGCCGTCGGGGAGGACGCGTCCTGGGGCGAAGTTCGCGTCCGCCTGAGCATCCTCGGTCGCTGAGGACCAGTCACGTCAGGGGAAGTGCGGGCCCTTCGGGCCAGCGGCGAAACGGGGATGGACGGGACTTGCATCCAGAACTATCGACGTTTGCCGTTTCACCGCTTGCCCGTAGGGCCCGCTGCCGGTGACGCCGATCGCACGGAAGCGGAACGGCGCGATCGCGGTCGTTTGTCGTGAGTTGTCGATCGTTAGCCCCGTTCGGATCGCTGTCGCGTCCGAACGGTCCATTTTGACACCGCCGCCGCACGACGGGTACATTTGCCCGCGTCGAACTCGCTGGTTTGTCACCACGGAGTGCTTCAGCAGGAAGAGGAAGGCGAGGTCATGAAGCGATTTGCGATGTTTGCTTTGCTGGCGGGAACCATGGTCTGGTGCGGCGGCTGCTTCGGCACGCCCGGGTACACGGCCGCCGAACGCCACCGCCAGATCGGTCGCGCCTGGAGCTACGAGGGCGGCCAAGCCGTCGACGACTTCGACCACGTCCTGCTCCTGCGCCCGCCGAGCCGGCTGACGCAGTGGAACGTGCGGTAAGCGCATCGTTCGCTGCCGTCGATCAAGAATTCGAACAATGAGCGGACCCGCGCGTGACCCGGTAGGCACGCGCGGGTCCGCTCGTCTCGTTTAAGCGATCATCTTGCGCCGCGACATCCGGCGTGCGGCCCTGCGAAACGGGTCCGGCGTACGAGACCCATGCGCGGCGTGGCCGCTTGAGCAGCCATGTCTCCGCGGCCCCGTCCCCGGGTTTCGAGACAGTCGCGGTCCCGCTGAGCCGGTCGCAGCGAGCGGCGCGCGGTGCACGTTCGGTCTTACCGAACCTCAGGACACCAGGCGGAGCTTCGGGCCGCGGCGGACCCAGCTGATGCCCTTGGCGTTCTTGTTGGCGGCGAACTCCAGGTGCTCGAGGTACTGCTGCAGGGCGCTCTCGTCGAACTGCTGGGGGAACTCGGGCTGGGCCGTGCTGTTGTGCTTGCGGATCTCGTCGATGATTTGACGTTTGGTCATGGGAGACATACCTTCAACCGGAATCGGTGACAGTGGCGGGGCCCGGACGGCCGAGCGATTGCCCGGGTCAAGATCGGACGTCGCCGCCCGCCGGCTTGAGCCGACGCCGAACGCGTCCACAGGTCGTCCAGCTTTGTACCCGTCGTGGCAAGACCGACCATGAGCGACACCAGCACCGGAACCCTCCCGCCGAACGCCGCGCCGACGCCCAGTCCCGCGCCGCCCGACGGCCGCGACCCGCTCGCCCGCCTGCACAAGATGTCGACGACGGCCGGCATCAGCAGTCAGGAGTACGTCGCGATCAACATCCCGTCGATCGTCGCGTGCCTGCTGGGCCTCGTCAGCGTGGTGGCGCTGATCGAGCCGGTGCTGCTCGTGCTGCCGCTGGCCGCCGTCGTGGTCGGCGTGGTCGCGCTCGTGCAGATCCGCAACAGCAACGGCACGCAGACCGGCCGGGCGCTGGCGTGGTCGGGGATCGTGCTGGCGCTGCTGCTCGGCGGCACGCAGTTCACGCTCCGGGCGATCGAGGCGAGCGCCAGCCGCGCCGACCAGCGCGCCGCCGCCGACCTGCTCGCCCGCCTCGGCGACCGCGTGATCGCCGACGACTACGCGGGAGCGTACGGCCTGTTCACCGAACGCTTCCGCCAGCGCGTGCCGCTGGAGACGTTCACCACCGTCTGGCAGGGCGTGGAGCGCGACGTGGCGGAGTTGCGGTCGATCGGGTGGAACGGCGTGCCGATGCAGTTCGAGCAGGAGGGGACCGGCGCGACGATCGGCCAGGCGATGGCAGTCTTCACCTTCTCCCGCGAAGGGGCCGTCGGCCGCCAAGGCATCATCATGCGCGAGGAGGGCGGCGCATGGCAGGTGGACGACCTGCCGACGCTGTTCCCGTCCCAGCGCCAAAACCCCGGTGCCGACGCCGGTGTGCAGGGTTGATCACACATCGCAACGCACCGCGACGGTTCGCTTTCGCGTTGCCGTTGACGAATCTTTCGCTCGCCCCTGGTAGCACGGCTCACGGAAGCCGTGAGATCGCGGTCTCGCACCGCCGATCCACCCTCCTGAGTCAGTAGAATCACAGACCGCACAACCTGCCCGATTGCTTAGCGCGCGCGTCTCCATCCCATCCGCGCACTGATCCTGCACGATATCGGCCCCAACGGAGCCCAGCCGCTTCAGGGGCCGGGTCACTTCCGTGCCTGCCTCCGCTCTACACGACAATGAACCACGCATGGGTGTGCCGCCGGCGTCCGATCGGGCCGTGACAAAATCGTCGGAAAGGCGCGAAACATCCCTGCCCTTGCCAGACGCTCGATCCCGCGATCCTTCCCGCCTTACACGTCACCCCTCGCCAGGCGTCAATTCTGCAGGTCGCCGATGGCAAGGTCCGATAATGCATTGGGGCGATCGCGTCGATGTCGTCATCTGCCGCTCAGAACCGTCCCGGAATCAGCCGATGAGTCGAGGGAGGAGACCGTGTCCTCTCCCCGGCGTGCGGCCCCTGCGAAAGCGTAGACGCATGGCGAGGTTGCTGCGAGGCGTACTGGTGCTGCTGGCGGCGTTCGCCGCCGCCGCGGGCTGTGCCGAGCCGAAGGCCCCGCCGTACGGGCGGGAGGCGCCGCTGAGCCTGCGGGTGAGCACGCGGCAGGTCTGGGCGGTCGCGCCGGCGGTCAACCTAAGCGGCCAGCGCGACGTCGACCCGCTGTTGCAGGCCGACATCCTGTTCGGCCAGCTCCAGCAGGTTGCCGGGCTGACC
>JAUJNJ010000050.1 GCA_030448225.1 Phycisphaerae bacterium | reverse complement strand
GGCACTGTCGGGGCCCCGCCCGTGTCGAGTGTGTCCCGCCCGAGAGCACGCTTCACACCGAAGCGATTTAATCCCGCGTGGGGAGCAGTCGGGTCAGTCGGACGGAATACCGTGTCTATGTACCAATCAATTCACCGCTTACGCGGCCGGGGCGGCGTCCCCGCCGCCGCCGGCGTCCTTGCCCTTTTCCTCGATCGTCTTGAGGATGCCGCCGAGGATGCCGCCGGGGCCCTTGAGGGCGGCGGCGAGCTTGCGGCCGGGGCCGAGGATGGCGCCGACGATGTTCGCGATCGCCTCGGTGCGGGTCGGCAGCTTGCTGACCTGCTCGACGCCCTTGTCGCCGACGTAGATCTCGCCGTCGAAGAAGACGCCGCGCAGCTCGATCTTGTCGTCGGTTTTCTTCTCTTCGAGGATCAGCCGGGCGATCTCGGCGATGCTCGCCTGCCCGTAGATTACGGCCGACGGGCCGTCGAGCAGCGCGTCGAAGCCCTTGAGCTTCCCCTCGCCGACGGCGCGCTTGGCGAGCGTGTTCTTCACGACCGTCATGCGCAGGTTCTTGTCGTGCAGGCGACGGCGGATGCCGTTGTTCTTGATCGCGTCGATCCCGCGCGGGTTGATGACCGCGACGCCGTCGATGTCCTTCAGGCGGCCGGCGAGGTCCTGGGTGATCAGGTCTTTGACGAGCTTGCTCATGGAAGTACCAGTTGTTAGTTGCCAGTTGCTAGTTGCTAGTGAAGACGGAGATGGCTGGCCGCTCTTTGCTAGCAACTAGCAACTAGCAACCAGCAACTACCTCCGCCTCACATCTGCACGGCCACGGGCACCGCGGGGCTCATCGAGCTCTTGAGCACGATCTTCTTGAAGTACGCGCCCTTGCTCGTCTGCGGCTTCATCTTGCGGATCTGGGCGATCATCGCGTTGGCGTTGTCGACGAGCTTCTGCTTGTCGAAGCTCACCTTCCCGACCACGCTGTGGATGTTCCCGCCCGCGTCGTTGCGGAACTCGACCTTGCCCGCCGCGTATTCCTTGACCGCGTCGGCGACGTTCGGCGTCACCGTGCCGGCCTTGGGCGAGGGCATCAGGCCCTTGGGGCCGAGCACCTTACCGAGGCGGCCGACGAACCGCATCATGTCCGGCGTGGCGATCGCCACGTCGAAGTCGGTGAAGTTCTCCTTCTCGATCGCGGCCACGAGGTCGGCCCCGCCGGCCCGCACGGCGCCGGCGGCGGTGGCCTGGGGCGCGAGATGGTCGGGGCAGAACGCGACGACGCGCTTGCTCTTGCCGATGCCGTGGGGCAGCGACAGCGAGCCGCGGATCATCTGGTCGGCCTGCTTGGGGTCGATCCCGAGGGAGAAGATCAGCTCGACCGACTGGTCGAACTTCGTCGCCTTGAAGTTCTTCACCGCCTCGACGGCCTGGTCCAGCGGGACCGGGTCGACGATCGGGTTCTTCGCGGCTTCGGTGTAACGTTTGGACCTGCGTTCGACGACGACTTTGGCCATGTCGTGCTGCGCTCCTTGGACCGGCGGGTGAAACAGCTCCCGGCCGAAGCTCCCACTGTTGCGGCCCGTGGTTCGGCCTTTTGATTCTCGTTCGGGCGACCCGTGCTCACGGTCGCACCGTGAAGCACTGTGCGAGCAGCAGTATCAGCGCGACAACGATGACCCATTGGCTCAACGACATGCGCCACCAGGGCCGTTGCTCCGGCCCGCGCGGCTCGTAGTCGAGTTGGGGCACGGGTCGTGGGGCGATCAGCCTTCGACGTTGATGCCCATCGAGCGGGCGGTGCCGGCGACGATGAGGGCGGCCTTGTCGATGTCGAAGGCGTTGAGGTCCTTGCCCTTCTCCTTGGCGATGCCGCGGCACTGCTCCATCGTGACGGTGCCGATCTTGGTCTTGTTCGGCTCGCCGCTGCCCTTCTCGGCCTTGACGGCGTCCTTCAGCAGGACGCTCGTGGGCGAGCTCTTGAGCTCGAGGTCGAACGTGCGGTCCTTGTACGCCGTCACCAGCACGCCGACGACCTTGCCCTTGAGGTGGGCGCTCATCGCGTTGAAGCGCTGGATGAACTGGCCGGGGTTGATGCCGTGCTGGCCGAGGGCCGGGCCGATCGGCGGCGCGGGGGTCGCGGTGCCGCCGGGGGCCTGGAGCTTGAACTGGACCGTGATTTCCTTCTTCGCCATGACTGATCTCGCTCTCGCGACGCTGGGGTCGCCACTGACTTTCGTGCCCGTGACCGTCCCACGCGGCTCGACCGCGGCGGGCCCTTCGGGCCGGCGGCGAAACGGGGGAAGTTCGGGGTCGTCCTGGTCGGTTCTAGGTTTCGTCGACCCCGGGGGCCGAGTCCACGACGGTCGCCTCGACCTGCTTTCGTCGGGCGGGCGCCGCGGCCGCGCCGCCGAGCCATTCGCCCTGCTGCGGCACGCGGGTTTCGTCGTCGGTTCCGGTAAGGCTCCGGAGGACGCGGTAGGCCGGCACGGTCAGCAGTAAAAGGGCGAGGATACTAACAAGGAGGCCGACCAATGACAAGACGGCCAACGCAATTCCCGGCAACGCCATGAGGAAGACGATCGCCCGGGCCCACGACGGCAGCCCGCCGAAGCTGCCGCGGGCGCTCTGGAAGTTGCCGTAGTATTGCCAGAGCTTTTCCATGGGGGATTTCGTGACGAGTGAGGAGTGATCCGCGAAGCGAGACGGACGTCTCGGCCGTTTCACGCATCACTGCTCACTCGTCACGGCCCGCACGGTCACATCTTCTCGATCTGCCAGTACTCGAGTTCGAGCGGCGTGGGGCGGCCGAAGATCGTGGTGATGATCCGGACCATGCCCTTGTCGGCGATCACCTCGTCGACCTCGCCCTCGAAGTTCTGGAACGCGCCGTTGGTGACCTTGATCTTGTCGTTCTTGTTGAACTTGATGTCGCTGGTGACCTCGTCGGTCGGCTTCTCGGCCTCCTCGACCATCTTCGCCTGGTCCTTGGGGCCCATCGGGGTGGGCTTGCCGTTGGACCCGATGAAGTCGCCGACGCCCTCGGTCTCCTTGATCGTGAACCAGACCTTCTCGGGGATCATCCCGTTCTTGTCGAGGTCGAGCTCGATGAAGACGTAGCCGGGGTAGAGCTTGCGGTCGCTGTCGCGGCGCTTGCCGTCCTTGATCTGGCGGACGCGCTCGGTCGGCACGAGGATGCGGCCGACGTGGGTCTCGAGGCCCTCGATCTTGACCTTGCGGGCCAACGCCTCCCGCACGCGGTCTTCCTTGTTGCTCGCGACTCGCAGGACGAAGAAGTTCATGGTGGGCTCGGGGGGAGATTAGTTGCTGGTCGTCAGTTGCTGGTTGCTAGTGGGAAGAAAGGGACCCGTTATTGCCTTCACTAGCAACTGACAACTAGCAACGAGCAACTCTTCGGCCTCAGCCGCCGCCGATGGTGCTGGTGCCCTCGTGGAGCACGCCGATCAGTTGGAAGAAGCCGGAGAACAGCACATCGATCACGGCGAGGAAGAACGCGATGAAGAACATGAAGAGGATCACGACCTTGGTCGACCCGATCAGCTCCTTGCGGCTGGTCCAGTTGACCTTCTTCATCTCGCTGTCGGTCGCGATGAGGAACTCGGCGTTGGCCGGCTTGTTGATCAGCCGCCACATGAAGAACGCGAACAGGGCGAACATCGCGGCGGCCACGCCCATCGCCACGCCCGGCCGCCCGCCCATGCCGAAGAACGCGCGGTAGTTGTAGACGTTGTACGCGGTCAGAACCCCGAGCAGCGCCGCGGCGATGGCGGTGCCCATGCGGGTCCAGTACCCCTGGCCCTTCTTGTAGATCGAGAAGAAGCCGGTCCCGCCCTGCCGGCCGGCGGCGGGCACGTAGTCGGGGCGCGCCTTGTCGTCGTCGTCGCGGACGTCGTCGGCGTCGGGCGCGGGTCCGCTCGTCACGTTCTTCTCCTGGATCTCTCTCGTCTCGGACGCCATACGTACCGCCTTTTGCCGCGCCAGGCCCGGCTCGCGGGACCGTCGCCCGCGCCCGCCCTCGCACCTCGGCTAACACGCCGGGCAGGAATCGAACCTGCAACCTGCCGCTTTGGAGACGGCTGCTCTGCCAATTGAGCTACCGGCGTAAGCAGATTGCGGATTTGGGATTGCGGATTGCGGATTGAACTCGACGCCCGAAACGCGCCATCTCTTCAATCCGCAATCCGAAATCCGCAATCCGCGATCCCGTTCACTTCCGCTTCACCTTATGCATGGTATGGCGGCGGAGGCGGGGGCAGTACTTCTTGACCTCCACCTTTTGCGCGCCGCCGGCCACTTTGATCTCCGTGCGGTAGTTCAGGTCGCCGGTCTCGGTGCACTGCAGCCAGACCATCTCGCGGCTTTCTTTAGCCATAACAGCACCTTGCGGGGAACAGCCCGATCCCCGACGAGCCGGCGGCCGGCGGCACGAGGGCCGCCCGCCGCCGGCTCGTTCGGAGACGGCTCGGTTACTTTACTTCTTCTCGGGGCCGGTCGCGATGTTCTTTGTGACCGCGCCGGTGCCCGCGGGCTTAGCGCCCGCGCGGACGGCGAAGGGGAGCTTCTCCGCCCTGGCGGTCGGGGCCTGGAGCGCGACTTCCATCGGCGCGGTGTCGCCGGGCAGGACCCTCTCGGCCCCGCCGAGCAGCTTGGCCGAGCCGGTGACGTCGGTCGTGCGGAAGTAGAACTGCGGGCGGTACCCGGTGAAGAACAGGGTGTGGCGCCCGCCCTCCTCCTTGGTCAGCACGTAGACCTCGGCCTCGAACTTCTGGTGGGGCATGATGCTCTTGGGCGCACACAGCACCTGGCCGCGCTCGAGGTCGTCCTTCTCCACGCCGCGGAGCAGCACGCCGACGTTCTCGCCGGCCTGGCCGTTGTCGAGCGTCTTGTTGAACGCCTCGATGCCGGTGACGACGGTCGTCTTGTTCGGCTTCCGACGATCTCGATCGTGTCGCCGACCTTGCACATGCCGCGCTCGATACGGCCGGTGCCGACCGTGCCGCGGCCCTTGATCGAGCACGTCCTCGATCGGCATGAGGAACGGCTTGTCGACCTCGCGGGTGGGGATCGGGATGTAGTCGTCCAGCGCGCGACGAGCCTCGTCGATCAGCGCGTTGGCCGTCGCGTCGCCCAGGGCGTCGAGGGCGGGCTTGGACGAGCCGCGGACGATCGAGGTGTCGTCGCCGGGGAACCCGTACTTCGTCAGCAGCTCGCGGATCTCCATCTCGACGAGCTCGAGCAGCTCGGGGTCGTCGACGAGGTCGATCTTGTTGAGGAAGACGACGATCTTCGGCACGCCGACCTGGCGGGCGAGCAGGATGTGCTCGCGCGTCTGGGGCATCGGGCCGTCGGCGGCGGACACGACCAGGATCGCCGTCCATCTGGGCGGCGCCGGTGATCATGTTCTTGATGTAGTCGGCGTGGCCGGGGCAGTCGACGTGGGCGTAGTGCCGGGCTTCGGACTCGTACTCGACGTGGGCGGCCGAGATCGTGACCGTCTTGGTCGCGTCGCGCTCGGTGCCGCCCTTGGCGATGTCCTTGTAGTTCTTGGCCGTCGTGCCGAACTTCGCCTGCGAGCGGGCGGAGAGGGCCGCGGTCAGCGTCGTCTTGCCGTGGTCGATGTGACCGATGGTGCCGACGTTCACGTGGGGTTTCTTACGTTCGAATACGCCCTTAGCCATGGTCTGGATCCTCCAGAGATCCTGTGGGGTAAATCAGGTCGCGGGTGGTTGTCGAAGCCGCCCGGGCGAAGAAAGCCTCGCCCCTTCTGTTATGTCCAATCCTCGACCCCCGGCATTAGGGATGAGGCAGTGCGATCAAGGATGAAGTCGGAAGGACGAAGGATGAAAAGAGAACCGGATTCACACCAGTTCTATTTTCATCCTTCCGCCTTCATCCTTCATCCTTTGACGCACGCACTGCCGCATGCCAAATGCCGGATGCCGCCAGAGCTGCCACAGGGGCTTGAACCCTGGACCTCCACCTTACCAAGGTGGCGCTCTACCACTGAGCTATGGCAGCAGCACCTGTAGCGGGGGAGATCGGCCCTCCCGCGCTGGTCGCTTCTCGGCCCGGCCGCGCACGCGCTTGCCGTGGGCGCACCGGAAGCGTTGAAGGGCGGAGAGTATATGGCACCCTCGCGCAATGTCAATCCGCGGGGAACGCGCATACACCGCTCGCGGGGGGGCGGAGATGCCCGGCGTGCGCGAGCCCTCGCTCGTTCCGCAGGCGAACTGTGGGCTTCCGCCCGCGGCGTAAAGTGCGGCGCGACGCGGGCGTCCGAATGACGCTCGACTCGTCCGGCGCTTACCAGTGGAACCCGCGTCGATCGGACGCATCACACCACGCCGGCAACGCACCTTTCCTCCGAGCGTCGCGGGTGTTACTGATGCGATCCATGAATGACGCCGACCCGTTGACGATCTGGTGCAACACGCTGCTCCCCCCCGCCGCCCGTGACGCGCTGACGGGCGGCGTCGGCCCGCACCGGGTGATCTTCCCGCCGGACCTGCAGGCGTCGAACCTCGTCGGCGCCCGGCCCGACCCCGCGCTCGCCGAGGCCGACGTCGCCTTCGGCCAGCCCGACCCGCAACAGGTGATCGACAGCGGCCGCCTGCGGTGGGTGCAGCTCACGACGGCCGGCTACACTCGCTACGACAACGACGCCGTCCGCAGCGCCGTCCGCAGCCGCGGCGCGGTCCTGACCAACAGTTCATCCGTCTACAAGGAGCCGTGCGCCGAGCACGCGTGCGCCATGATGCTCGCGCTCGCCCGCCAGCTCCCGCAGAGCCTGCTCGACCAGCGCGACGCGCCCGGCTCGTGGCACGCCGCCGGCCACCGGCAGCGGTCGCACCTGCTCGTCGGGCAGTCGGTGCTGATCGTCGGCTACGGCACGATCGCCGCCCGGCTGGTGGAGTTGCTCGCGCCGCTGCGGATGAACGTCACCTGCGTCCGCCGCCGCCCCCGCGGCGACGAGGGCGTGCGCGTCGTGCCGACCGACCAGACCGACGCCCACCTCCCGGCGGCCGACCACGTGATGAACATCCTGCCGCAGAACGCGGAGACCGACCGCTTCTTCGACGCCCGCCGCTTCGCCCTGATGAAGCCCGGCGCGACGTTCTACAACATCGGCCGCGGCACCACGGTCGACCAACCCGCCCTGCTCGACGCGCTCGTGTCGGAGCGCCTCGCCGGCGCCTACCTCGACGTGACCGACCCCGAACCGCTCCCCGCCGACCACCCGCTGTGGACCGTCCCCAACTGCTACATCACCCCCCACACCGCCGGCGGCAGCGCCGACGAGTTCCCCCGCCTCGTCGCGCACTTCCTGTCGAACCTCAAGCGGTTCGAGCGCGGCCAGCCGCTGGCGGACCGGGTCATTTGATCAGGTTTGAAGGGCTCGGACACCGAGGGTGGCCGCTGCCGCCGGCTGCCTCTCGTCGCCGCCGGCGATGCCCGCAAACATGAGGTATATTCCGTGCGTAGTAACGGCCACGGCGGCGACGAGCGTCACCCCTCGGCTGGCGTGACCTGACGTGCTCCAGTCGGTCATGCACTTGCCGCTACCGGAATCGAGCGGCTTCGCCACCGCCGGCCGTCGACGTCGATCTGCAACCGCGAGGGTGGTACCAGCCCGCGCCGGCGGCGATCGCATCCGATTTGGACAAGACTCGCTTATGCCCGACGACGACCGCCCCCTACCGTCCCGATCCGACCAGCACTTCGGCGCGCTCGACGGGGTTCGTGGGCTGGCCGTCCTGATGGTCATGGTCTTCCACATGACCGTCATGACCCCGGTGACCGCCGTCGACCGTTTTTGGGTAGGCTTGGCGGGTCATGGCGGGCACGGAGTGGACGTGTTCTTCGTCCTGTCCGGCTTCCTCATCACCGGCATCCTGTTCGACGCCCGTGGCGGGCCGGGCAACTTCCGGGCGTTCTACGGCCGGCGCATGCTGCGGATCTTCCCGCTCTATTACGCGGTCGTCGCATTCTCGCTGCTGGTCCTGCCCCACATCCTCCCGCCCGACAAGGCGGCCAAGTTTGGGTCTGTCGAGCGGGACGCGATTTGGTACTGGCTCCACCTCTCGAATTTCGCAATCGCCGCGCGCGGCGCGTTCGTCCACGGCATCCTCGACGTCTCCTGGTCGCTCGCGATCGAGGAACAGTTCTACCTCGTGTGGCCGGCCGTCGTGCTGCTGCTGAAGCCGCGGACGGTGTCGCGGGTGTGCGTCGTGCTGATCGTAACGGCGATCGCTTCGCGGGCGGCGCTGCACGCGGCGGACGTGAACCCGATCACAATCTACACGCTGACGTTCTGTCGCACCGATGGCCTTGCGATCGGTGGCTTGGTCGCCCTGCTCGTCCGCTCGCCCGACCCGAGCGCTTACGTCCGCCCGTTCATGATCGCCGGATGGGCCGCCGCGATCGTCTGCGCCCTGATGATGATCCCGCCCGCGCACCCGTGGATCTCGACGGTGACCGGCGCGTTCTTCAACTCCGCGATCTCCCTCGTCACCGCCGCAGTCATCGTGTGGGTCGTCGCCGGGCCGGCCGCCTCGGTCCTCGCGATGCTTCTCAGTGCATCTTGGCTGCGGCTGTTCGGGCGTCTGAGTTACGCGATGTACCTGTTCCACTACCCGCTGATGGCCGCGATCCGCGACGCCGTGTATGGGCCGGCCCGCTTTCCCCGGCTCCTCGGCTCGCCGCTGCCGGGGCAACTGCTGTTCTACGTCGTCGCGATCGCAGTCACCCTCGTGTTCGCGTGGCTGAGTTGGCACTTGTTCGAGAAGCACTTCATGAAGCTCAAGCGCCACTTCCCGATGCGCAAGCCCGCCCCGCCGCGGCCGTCCACAACCGCCCCGCCGCCGGCGCCCGCGCCGAAGCTCGACGATGCCGTCGTCGACGCGGCGACGGTCGCGCCGTAGGGCCGACTTCTTTTGCCGAAGTCGGCACGGCTGCAGCCGCGCCGGCCGCCTCACGGAGCCACAACGGCGCCGGGCGGCGGCGCAATGGCCGTTTAACGTTGGTGTGCCCGGCGTGGCGAGACCGTCACACGGTCACACGTTCGAACGCGACTTCTGTCGCCCAAATGCCATCGCAGAGGCACGCCAGCCATGGCCGACCGGCAATGTCGCGGCGGCGCTGCTCAAGACGCGTAGAGCCACAGGTCGGCCTTACAGTTCAGCACTTCGTCGAGCCAACCCACCAGTTCGTTGTGGAAGCCGTCGATGAAGTCTTCGTCCGCGATCTCCGGGTGCTCCTCGCCGAGGGCGGCGAGGGCGTCGCGGAGGTCGCGGACTTCGGCGTTCGAGAGGAAGGCGTAGTAGGACCAGCCGGACTTCATGGACTCGCCAAGCAGGGGCCGGCCGTTGACGAGGTGGCCGGCGAGGGTGCGCGTAGCCTTGTCCATCTTCGGACCGGCCTCGTCGAGGTAGTCGGTCCAGGCGAAGTGCTTCCAGTCGCCGTCGTGGATCATCGACGCCCGCTTGCCGAGTTTCGCCTCGCTCGCCAAGCGGTCGATGGCGGCGACGTGGTTCGCGTTCTCGACCTTCAGCCCCTTCAGCGGTGCCGGTTCGTGGATTGCCCGCTCGATGGTCTTGTCGACCTCCTCCACCTCCGCGGCGCTCGCCCCGGATTCCTCCGCGCGCTTCCGCAGGTCGTCTAACAGCCTCGCCGCGAGCGCGGCGTTGCCGCTGCCGAGAAGTGTGTGGAGTCGGCCCAGATCGGCGGCGTACAGCATTGGACGCAACGACATGGCGGTCCCCTTTCTTTCCTCGTGCTCCCGCCGAATCTTCGTCAGGGCAGATAGGCGTTCATGCGTTCTTGGACGGGTTGAGGCAAATCCTGAGATGCCGGAATGGCGCGAGGACGGATCGGGCGCCGAAGCCGAGCGCGCTAACGACGGCCGCGCTGTGCCGGTTGATCCGCTCACTCAACGACGAAGGCGCGGGACGAGCTTTTCGCCTCCCGCGCCTTCGATATCAATGAAGACCAAACCCAACCCGCCTACCGATCGAACTGCGCGTCGAACGCGATCTGGCTCGGCTTGAAGTCGATGCGCTTCACGAAGGCCGCGGCTTCCGTCGCGCCGTGTTCGCGGTCCATTCGGCTGTCCTCCCACTCGACGCTGAGCGGGCCCTGGTAGCCGACGTCGTTCAGCGCGACGATGATGTCCTCGAACCGGATGTCGCCGTGGCCGAGGCTGCGGAAGTCCCAGTAGCGGGCGGGGTCGGCGAAGGTCGTGTGCCCGCCGAACACGCCGACCGTGCCGTCGCCGTGGCCCCACCAGGCGTCCTTCATGTGGACGTGGTAGATCCGCTTGCCGAACTGGCGGATGAACTTCACGTAGTCGACGTGCTGGTAGCCGAGGTGCGACGGGTCGTAGTTGAACCCGAACCGCTTGTGCCCCTTGATCGCGTCGATCGCGCGCTGGGCGCTGGCGATGTCGAACGCGATCTCGGTCGGGTGCACCTCCAGCGCGAAGTTCACGTTCACCCGCTCGAACTCGTCGAGGATCGGCGTCCAGCGGCGGGCGAAGTCATCAAACCCCTTCTGCCAGTACGCCTGGTCGGTCGGCGGGAACGCGTAGATGCTGTGCCAGATGCTCGACCCCGTGAACCCGTTCACCACCGGCGCGAACCCGGTCTTCTCCGGGGCCGCGTCGATGAAGGCCCGGCAGGCGCGGGCGGTGTCGATCATCTTCTGGGCGGCACGCTGGCGGACGCCCTCGGGCTCGCCGTCGCCGTAGACGTCCTCGGGCAGGATCAGCTTGTGCCGCTCGTCGATCAGGTCGCAGACGGCCTGCCCGACGAGGTGGTTGCTGATCGCGAACGCCTTCAGGCCGTGGCCCTGGAGGATGTCCCAGCGGGTCTTGACGTACCCCTTGTCCTTGACGGCCTTGTCGACCTCGAAGTGGTCGCCCCAGCAGGGCAGCTCGATGCCGTCGTAGCCGAACTGCTTGGCCTTAGCGCAGAGCGTCTCGAACGGCAGGTCGGCCCACTGGCCGGAGAAGAGCGTGACGGGACGGGCCATTCGAATCCTCCTTCAAAACTCGTGAAAATCAGTCGGGATCGCCCGCCTCGCGGGATGGCCGGCATGAAACCGCCTTTGCCGCCCGGTGTCAATCGGGGGTGTCCTCTCACCAGGAAGCTCGATGAGGGAACTGAACGGCGGAGGCGCGGAGCGCGCGGAGAAGAACGAGGCGCGAACGAAAGACCGGCCGACGGCGGGACTTCCTGCTCCCGGTCATCCAACGTTCCCCCTTGCCGCTTCCGTCTTCTCCGCGCTCTCCGGGTCGCCGCGGTTGTTCGTCTCCTGCGCTCGAGCGGCGGAGCGGCGGGCTCTGGCGGTATAGCCGCTCAGGTTTGCCCTGATTCAACGCACGCGGGGGCTTCGCTTACGTATCACTTAACGGACCGGCATCTCGTGCGGTACAATGATCGGAGGCGTGGCGCAGTCGCCCCGCCGACTTCCCCGAAAGGAACAACCATCCGTGAGTGCAGCAAGCACATCGGGCGATCGATCGCCCTCGGTTTTGAAGCGTATGACGACGACGGCCGCGCTCGCCACGATGGTGGTCGTCGCGTGGGCGGGCTGTGCGCGGGCGGACGCGCCGCCGGCGGGCGGGCTCAAGCCGTTCGAGCAGACGATCACCGGGACCGACGTGAAGTTCCCGATGGTCGCCATCCCCGGCGGCACGTTCAAGATGGGCAGCCCGGCCGACGAGGCCGACCGGCGCGACGACGAGGGCCCGCAGTTCGAGGTCCAGGTCGATCCGTTCCACATGGGCGCCCGTGAGGTGACCTGGGCGGAGTACAACCTGTTCCTCCAGAACTACGACCGCCTCGCCAAGGCCGGCGCCGCCGCCGTGCCCGACGACAAGATGGCCGACGCGGTCACGTACCCGACGCCGATGTACGAGCTCGAGGCGGGCCCGATCCTCGACCGCATGGGCCGCGGCCCGGACTTCCCCGCGGTGATCATGTCGCAGTTCGCGGCGCGGCAGTACACGAAGTGGCTCAGCAAGCGGACCGGCCGCTTCTACCGCCTGCCGACCGAGGCCGAGTGGGAGTACGCCGCCCGCGCCGGCACGACCACCGCCTACAGCTTCGGCGACGACGGGGCGAAGGTCGACGACTTCGGGTGGTACGTCGACAACGCCGAGGTCGATGACGAGAGCACGTACCACAAGGTCGCCCAGAAGAAGCCCAACCCGTGGGGCCTGTACGACATGCACGGCAACGTCGGCGAGTGGACGCTCGACGCCTACGCCAAGGACTGGTACGCCAAGCACGCCGGCAAGCCGGTGAAGGCGGCCGACATCGTCAACTGGCCGACGAAGATGTACCCGCACGTGATCCGCGGCGGCGGGCACGAGTCGGACGTGGAGGACCTGCGGTCGGCCGCCCGGCTGCCGTCGAAGTCGAGCATGAACGTGCGCGACCCGCAGTTGCCCAAGAGCCCCTACTGGCGCACGGAAGGCTTCTGGGTCGGCTTCCGCGTCGTCTCCCCGGCGACCGAGCCGAGCGAGGCGGAGAAGCAGAAGTTCTGGAACGCGGACGACCCGATCACGATGAAGACGATCCGCCGCGACCGCGACCGCCACGAGGTCATCGCCCCGACCGGCGCCGCCGCCGCCGGCGCGGCGGCACGGTGACGCGTCGGTCAGAGGGCGCGCTTGCTCAGTTGAAGACCGAGGGCTTCCGCCCGCGGCTATGAAGAGAAATCGGCGAGGCACACCAGCGCGGATAGATTTTGCGACAACACGCGACGCCCCGGATGCCCACGGCATCCGGGGCGTCGTCGCATTGGCGGTGCTGCGAGGTCATGTCCGCCGGCATCGCTCCCACTGTTTGGGAATGCTGTCTGCAACCCTTCGCTCCTGTACTCGGGGGAGAGGGTTGGGGTAAGGGGCGTCGCGGCGGACGAAGGCAGGCGAACATCCGCATCAAGCGTGCGACCCATCCCGCGCCTTGTCTTGCGGGCGAGCATCCGAGGCAGCGACGGCGGCGCGGAGCGCATGGCCGGCACGCGTCTCGCGCGCTCGACCTCGCAACGATCCGCCCGCTCGACTGTCTTTACCCGTAGGACCCTCGCCGCCCGTGCGGGTAACGCGCGGCGCGTGCGGCCGGTCCGATTGACAGCGCGTGCGCCGGGGCTTTAACTAGCCCGCGGCGCGTCCCGGCGCCCCGCGCACGTTCCGCGGGGCGCGGGGCGGAGGAGCACAACACCGTCCCGGCCCGCCGCGGGACCACCTCGTATCTTGCGAGCAGGAGTTTCGTCCCATGCCCCAGCACACGAACCACACGCGTCGCGACTTCATCAAGGGCTCGGCCGGCGCGGTCGCCGCCGCGTCGGCCGCCGGCGCGCTGCTGATGCCGGCGTCGGGCGTGTTCGCCCAGACCAGCGCCGAGGTCCAGGTCGGCCTGCTCGGCTGCGGCGGCCGCGGGAGCGGCGCGGCGAACCAGGCGCTGAACACGAACAGCAGCGTCGGGCCGGTGAAGCTCGTCGCCGTCGCCGACGCGTTCGAGGACCGCGCCAAGCAGGCGATCGGCAACCTGAAGAACGAGCACGGCGACAAGGTCGACGTCCCCGCCGACCGCATCTTCACCGGGTTCGACGCCTACAAGAAGGTGCTCGAGGCCGGCCCCGACGTCGTGATCCTCGCCACCCCGCCCGGCTTCCGCCCGATGCACTTCGAGGCCGCCATCAACGCGGGCAAGCACGTGTTCATGGAGAAGCCGGTCGCGACCGACGCGCCGGGCGTCCGCAAGGTGCTGGAGGTCGCGCGCCTCGCGAAGGAGAAGAACCTCAAGGTCGGCGTCGGCCTGCAGCGCCACCACGACCCGAAGTACCAGGAGACCGTCAAGCGACTCCAGGACGGCGCGATCGGCGACACCGTGCTGCTCCGCGTCTACTGGAACGACGGCGGCGTCTGGGTCCGCCCGCGCAAGGAGGACCAGAGCGAGATGGAGTACCAGATGCGCAACTGGTACTACTTCAACTGGCTCTGCGGCGACCACATCAACGAGCAGCACATCCACAACCTCGACGTCGCCAACTGGATCAAGAAGGCCGCCCCGGTCAGCGCGCAGGGCCAGGGCGGGCGGCAGGTCCGCACCGGCGTCGACCACGGCGAGATCTTCGACCACCACATGGTCGAGTTCACCTACGCCGACGGCACGAAGATGCTCAGCCAGTGCCGCCACCAGCCCAACACGTGGAAGAGCGTCAGCGAGCACGCGCACGGCACCAAGGGCACGTCCGACGTCAGCGCCGGGCGCATCTCGGTCGCCGGCGGCGACGAGTGGCGCTTCAAGGGCACGCGCGTCGACCCCTACCAGGTCGAGCACGACGTGCTGTTCGACGCGATCCGCAACAACAAGCCCCACAACGAGGCCGAGTACGGCGCCCACAGCACGATGACCGCCATCATGGGCCGCATGGCGACCTACTCCGGCCAGGAGATCTACTGGGACACCGCCGCGGCCAACAAGGCGGGCAAGAAGGGGGACGAGGTGCTGGCGGCGCTGGAGTCGAAGCTGAGCCTCATGCCCGAGAGCTTCGAGTGGGACGCCAAGCCCAAGTCCCTCCCCGACGAAGAGGGCCGCTACCGCATCCCGATGCCCGGCGACAAGAGCTACCCGGTGCTCTAACGCCGCGAACGTGCCGGTCCGGCCCCGGGCGGCGGCCAACGTCGCCGCCCGGGCCGTGTCCTGTTTACCGTCGGCAGTCGTGCCGATCGGACTCGGAACTCGACTTCTTGGAGAGACGGAGAAACCCGATGATCAACTCTCTTTCGCGCAACCTGATCCTGTCCCTCGTGGCCGCCGCCCTGCTGCTGGCGCCCGCCACGTCCGTGCGGGCCGCCGACGACGAGACGGAACTCGCCAAGCAGATGGAGGTCATGGAGAAGGGGCTGAAGAAGCTCCGCAAGAGCCTCAAGTCCTCGGGCGAGAACCCCGCGTCGCTCGAGACGATCGCCGAGGTCCGCAAGGCCGGCGTGGCCGCCAAGGCGCTCGTGCCGGCGATGGCGTCGAGCGTGCCCGAGGCCGAGCGGGCGAAGTTCGTCGAGGCCTACCAGAAGGACATGGACGTGTTCATCGCGCAGGTCGACAAGCTCGGCGCGGCCGTCAAGGCCGGCAAGAACGACGAGGCCCAGACGATCTTCAAGACGTTCAAGAAGATGGAAGACGACGGGCACGAGAAGTACACGCAGTAACGGCCGACCGCCCCACGACCGACGTCATCCCGGGCCGCGCGTGGAACACCCTTCCGCGCGTCGCCCGGGATGATTCGTTTCCCGACCCCGCTCGACAGGCGAGCCGCAAGCCCCCGCAAAAGGCGCCACCGTTTAGCCGCCGCTCGCACAGCGGCGCTCGCGCGAACGAAGATGCGACACCGTAGGCATCGGATGAGACACTGCCTCCCCACACCCATTCCCCTCCGACCCGCATGAGGCCGACCGTCGCCCGACTCCTCCTCTCGCTCCTCGCCGCCGTGGCGGTGGCGGGGTGCGCGTCGGCCGGGCCGAAAGGGGCGGCGACCGGCCCGCGGGCCGCGGCGCGGGGGACGTACGAGCACGAAGCGTTCGGGCGGACGGTCCGGCTCACGGTCCACGCGGCGAGCCGGCGGGCGGCGGACGAAGCGGCGGCGGCGGCGATCGCGCGGCTCGCCGCGCTCGACGCCGCGCTCAACGGCGCCCGCGGCGCCGGCGCGATCGGCGCGCTCCACGCCGGTGCGGGCGGGCCGTGGCAGAAGGTCGACGACGACCTGTTCTTCCTCCTCCAGCAGTCGCGCCGCCTGTCGGCCGAGTCGGGCGGCGCGTTCGACGCCACCGCCGGGCCGGTCGCCGCGCTGTGGCGCGAGCGGTTCGCCGCGGGCGGCGTGCCGTCGGCGGAGGAGTGGCTCGACGCGCGGGCGCCCGTCGGGTGGCGGATGGCGCAGTTCGACGCGATCGACCGCCGCGGGCGGCTCGTCATGCCGGGCATGCGGCTCGACTTCGGCGACCTCGCCGTCGCCTACGCCGCCGACGAGATGCTGAAGGAACTCGCCCGCCGCGGCGTCGCGCAGGCGCTGGTCGACGCCGGCAGCGTCCGCGTCGCCGCCGACGCCCCGCCCCGCCGGCCCGGCTGGGCCGTGAAGGTGCCGCCGCCCGCCCCGAGGGGCAAGCCCCGGCCGCTGCTCCTGCGCCGCTCGGCGGTCGCGACGTGGGGCGACGGGCAACAGGTGCGGCCGATCGACGATCGCCCCTACTCCGACCGCGTCGACCCCCGCACCGGCCTCGGCGCCGTCGACCCGGTGGCGATCACCGTCGTTGGCCCGACCGCCTTCAACGCCGCCCGCGTCGCCGCCCTGCTCGGCGGGCTCGGGCCGGCGGCGTCGGCCCCGCTCGCGCAAAACGCCTCCAACCGCGGCTTCACCGTCGAGTTCCGCACCCTCCCCGCCACTGGCGCGGGCACCCGTTCGCGTCGGAAGTGACGCCCTCATTTAGCCGGCGGGCTTGCCCGCCGCGTCGCGTCGAACGAGTCCGAAAGAGCGGGGTCGCAACGTTGCGGTCGTTCCTCAATCCCGACGCGGCGCACTACGCATATTGTTCGCCCGGCGCGCGAGCCGTAAAATAACCGTGTTGAGGGGAGCGACGCCTGCCACCGCCTTCCCCCACGATCGAAGTCCGACGTTCACGAGCTGGTGTCGATAGCACCGGTGTCGATAGCACCGGCCGGTCCCGTTCGGGCGGGCGAGCGACCGCGTGTCGTCGTCGTTCCGCCCGGCCGTGCCACCCGGCCGCGTCCCCCGCGTCGCCGTCCACGAAGGAACCGAGCCATGCCGATTCATCCCGCCGCCGCCGCCGCCGCCCGTTTCCGCACCCTGTCGGTCTGCCTCTGCCTGCTCGCCGCCGCGCTCGCGCCGCGCGGGATCGCGGCCGCGGCGCCGAACGACCCGCCGGAGCCGCAGATCATGGTCGTGCAGTACGTCGGCAACGAGCAGGGGAACAACCTCGGCAAGAAGGTGATGCTCGTCTACGTCCGGCCGGTCGGGAAGAAGTCGACGATCCCGCTGGCGGTGCCGAGCCGGGACGAGAAGAAGTCCGACTACGCGCCGATCGCCGCCGTCGCCGACGTGGTGAACGACCTCAAGCCCAACGACTTCATCGCCGCCGAGATCCTGCCGGGCCGGCCGCGCATGACGCTGAAGTCGGTGAAGCTCTACGAGCCCAAGGCGGGCGAGCTCGTGCCGGACGTGTACCTGTTCCAGAACACGTTCCGCAAGGCCGAGGGGAGCAAGGACTTCATCGCCGTCGTGCTGACGAAGATGGGCCAGGACACCACCGCCGCCGTCCCGATGCTCAAGAACGAGGCCGGCGGGATGGCGCCGGACGAGAAGATGATCGCGTCGATGGAGAAGATGAAGCTCAACGACCCGGTGGAGGTCACGTTCTCGTCGAAGGGCCGCACGCCGACGATCAAGACGCTCGACCCGTGGAAGGCCCCCGAGCCGGCGACGTTCGTGAAGCTCGCCGAGGCCGACCACAACGGGGCGAAGGTGCCGGCCGTCGAGCTGCTCGTGGCGGGCAAGCCGGTGACGGCGCTGCTCAGCGGCACGCTCGCGGGCAAGCGGTGGGTGGCCGACCGCGCGCTCGACCGCGACGTGAAGATGCTGGAGAAGGGCCGCCTCACCGCCGAGAAGAAGGGCGAGCCCGCCGAGCAGCCCGTGATGGCCCGCGTCGTCGACGACGGCAGCGGCACGATGTGGCTCCGCAAGATCGAGAAGGCCGAACCGGGCGACGCCCCCGCCGCCGACGCTTCCGCCGACGCCGCCACCGACGCGACCGCGACGGAGAAGCCGGACGCGAAGGACGCGAAGGACGCGAAGCCGGACGGCAAGGACGACGCCAAGGACGGCAAGGACGACGCCAAGGACGGCAAGGACGACGCGAAGGGCGCCAACGAAGCGAAGGACGCGAAGGACAAGAAGTAACCCGGCCGGATGGGACGGGACGGGCCGCCCGCCCCCACCGATGCGCGCGGCTCGGCTGACGTTAAAACGTGGGCCGGCTCCGGCCGCAACCGTGGTTTACTCTTCCGGCGGAGCGCGTCGCTGAAAGTCACCCTACGCCCGCAACAGCCTCTCACAGAACGGCGACCCTCGAAGTGACGGAGTCACAGCGAACGGGGACGTCAGCAGCGTTCCCTCTTGATGCCCCCTCCGTGCCGCGTGCCTCCGTGCCTCCGTGCCTCCGTGCCTCCGTGCCTTCGCGGCCGATCTTCTCTCCGTCGGAGGCGCTAAGATCCGGCCATGTCCGCCGCGCCATCGCCACCGGGGCCGTCGCTCCGCTGTTTTTCCAGTCCGCGCTATTTTTGCCCGCTGCCGCCGGGGCACGTGTTCCCGATGCGGAAGTTCCCCGACTCGGTCGCGAAACTGCTCGCCGAGGGGACGCGGCGGCCGGAGCAGATCATCGACCCCGGCCTCGCCGACGAGCGCGACTTGCTGCGCGTCCACACGCCGGACTACCTCCGCTCGATCCGCACGGGTGAGTACAACGAGATCACCCGCCTCAAGCTCGGGCTGCCGTGGTCGCCCGCCCTCAGCGAACGCAGTCACTGCGCCGTCAACGGCACGCTGTGCGCGACGCGGGCCGCCCTGGCCGACGGCCTCGCGTGCAACCTCGCCGGCGGCACGCACCACGCGTTCCCCGACCGCGGCGAGGGGTTCTGCGTCTTCAACGACGTCGCCGTCGCCATCCGCGCGCTGCGCGACGACGAGCCGTACACGCAGGCGATGGTGATCGACCTCGACGCCCACCAGGGCAACGGCACCCACTTCTGCTTCGCCGGCGACGGCGCGGTCTTCACCTACTCGGTGCACGTCGGGCGGAACTACCCCTCGACGAAGGTGCCCGGCACGCTCGACGTCGAACTGCGCCGATGGGTCGGCGGCGACGAGTACTTCGACCGCCTCGAGGCGACGCTCCCGGCGGCCGTCGACGCGTTCGAGCCGGACGTCGTCTTCTACATCGCCGGCGTCGACGTCCACGCCGACGACCGCTTCGGCCAGATGTGCCTCACGACCGCCGACCTGCGCCGCCGCGACGAGCGCGCCATTTCGCTCTGCCGCGACCGCCGCATCCCCACCGTCGTCCTCTACGGGGGCGGCTACAACAAGACCGACGGGATGACCACGGAGCTACACTGCCAGACGATCCGCGTCGCCGCCGCACGCTTCGCCCGCGAGCGGGCGCGGGACCGGATCGAGGCGGCTGCGCCGGGAAGGTAGCAGGCGCGATCTCATGCGGGCGATCCATTGGCCCACGGGTTCGGGAGGAAACCGTGGGAGCAAGCTCCCACGGCGTTCGAAGACGAAGAACGTTCGCTGCAGCGCGTTCACTTTTCCGCCCCGCCAAGTCTGCGCGATGCACGTGCCTGTACAATCCCGCCGATGATCGACCCCGCCACTCGCCCTACTCGTCTCGTGATCGCCCTGCTCGCCGTCGTGGCGGCCGTGTTCGTGTGGTCGGGGATCGGGCCGCGGGATCGGGTGACGTGGGTGCTGGAGACGGCGCCGGTGATGATCGCCGTGCCGTTGCTGGCGTGGACGTACCGAAGCTTTACGCTCACGCCGCTCGTGTACGTGCTGATCGCGGTCCACTGCGTGATCCTGATGATCGGCGGGCACTACACGTACGCCGAGGTGCCGGCGTTCAGCTGGCTGCGCGACGCGATGGGGCTCAGCCGCAACCACTACGACCGCGTCGGCCACTTCGCGCAGGGGTTCGTGCCGGCGATGATCGCGCGGGAGGTGCTGCTGCGCCGCTCGCCGCTCGTGCGCGGCAAGTGGCTGTTCACGCTCGTGACGTGCGTCTGCCTCGCGATCAGCGCGGTCTACGAACTCATCGAGTGGCTGGTGGCCGAGATCAGTCAAGAGGCGGCCGAGTCGTTCCTGGGCACGCAGGGGGACCACTGGGACACGCAGAAGGACATGGCGCTGGCGTTCGCGGGCGCGGTGCTGGCGCAACTGATCCTGCGGAAGTGGCACGACCGGCAGTTGGGGAGACTGTTGGAAGAAGCCCGACCGATGCCGGTCACGTGATGAGCAGTGCCTGCTGCGTTCGGACTCTTTCCGAGGGGCTTCCCGGAAGTGCGGTCCGCAAGCTATGTCATCCTGAGCGCAGCGAAGGATCTCACGCGGGTGTCGCAGGAACCAGGGGAGATCCTTCGCTCCGCTCGGGATGACAGTTCTCGATTTTGACGCTCTGCGACGGGAGACGATCACGACTCCGTCATCCTGCGGGTGGTCCGCGCCGCCGCCCGTCCAACATCCTCGTCGCTGTCGCTCCTCGGGATGACGTGTGCGGTGGTCCGATCGAAGTGATGCACCAACAAGAGCGACTCCCGATCCGCGGTGGCGGATCGGGAGTCGCTGGTCGTCTTCGCGATCGCTCGCGTCTCATGCGCGCGGGCGCGGGTTACGCCGTCAGTTGGGGCAGCGGCCCGGTGCTGTCGCCGAAAGCGGTCGACCTTCACGCCGAGGCGGTCGAGCATCGAGACGTAAAAGGTTGCACAGCGGCGTGTCGCGGTCGTACTGCACGTGGCGACCGGGCGTGAGCGTGCCGTTACCGCCGCCGGCGAGGAGGACCGGGAGGTTGTTGTGGTTGTGGCGGTTGCCGTCGCCGATGCCGCCGCCGGCCATGATCATGCAGTGGTCGAGGAGCGTGCCGTCCCCTTCCTTGGTGGCCTTGAGCTTCTTGATGAAGTAGGCGACCTGCTGCATGTGGAAGCGGTCGATCTTCTTGACGCTCGACCTTCTCCTCGTCGCCGCCGTGGTGCGACAGGGCGTGGTGGCCCTCGGTGATGCCGATGTTCTCGTAGCTGCGGTCGCTGCCGTCGGCGGCGATCATCAGCGTGCTGACGCGGTCACGTCGGCCTGGAACGCGAGCACGAGCAGGTCCCACATGAGCGTCATGTGCTGGGCCACGTCGTCGGGAATTCCGGCCGGCGGGCGGGGCATGTCGGGTTGCTTCGACTGCGCGCTTTGAGCTGCTCGGCGGCTTCGCGCGCGGGCGCTGGCGATCCGCTTCTCGATCTCGCGGATGCTCGTCTGGTACTCGTCCATCTTGTGGCGGTCGCCGCTGCCGAGCTGGCCGTTGAGGGCGCTTGGCGTCGTCGGCGACGAAGTCGAGGATGCTCTTGCGGAACTTCAGCCGCCGGGCCTGGTTCTCCTGGTTGGCGCTGGCTCGAGCCGAACAAGCGGTCGAAGACCGACCGCGGGGTCGACCTCCTTCGGCACCGGCGTGGTGTCCGAGCTCAAGATGTTCCCCGAGTACGCGCAGGCGTAGCCCGAGTCGCAACTGCCGGCCAGCGCCGCGGTCGAGGCCGAGCTCGAGCGACGGCAGGCGGGTCTGCCCGCTGAGGTGCTTGGCCGCGACCTGGTCCATCGACACGCCGATCTTGATGTTCCGGCCGACGTCTTGTACGGGTGGGCGCTGGTCAGGAACGCGCGGCGGCCGAGCGGGCGTGGTCGCCGGCGCCGTCGCCCTTAGCGCGGGCATTGTCGAGCACGAAGCCGGATAGGACCGAGAAGTCCCCCTTCACGTCCTTCAGCGCGCCTCGGAGCGTGGGCGAGAGCGTGTAGTCCTTGCCGGTGCCGGTGGGCGTCCAGTCCTTAAAGTGGACGCCGTTGGGCATGAAGATCGTCGCCATGCCGTCGGGAACGCTGCCGGCGGCCCCCGCCGCCCCGCCGGTGGCCTTGGCGGCGGCGTCGACGGCGGCCTGGGCCACGCCGCCGGTCGGCAGCATCGCCGAGCAGCGGCAGGGCCATCGTGACGCCCAGGCCGCGGAGCATCGTTCGACGGGATAAATGTGTTCGGCTCATTCGTCACCTCGTTTGGCCTGGCGCTTCAGGAACGCGTCGCTGCTGACGATCGCGTCCACCAGGCTCGTGAACTTGTGGCCGTTCTTCTCGACCGACGCCGTGATCTCGTTCACCGTGCGCTTGTCGTGCACTCGATGCCCCGGCCCAGGGCGTAGGTCATCATCTTTTCGGTCAGGCAGCGGAGGAAGTCGCCCTTGCGGGCGGCGAGCACCTTGCGGAGCTCGTCGGGACCGTTGAACGACTGCCCCTCCGGCAGCGTGCCCGACGCGTCGATCTTGAACCCGCCGTCGGTGTCGCGCCAGCGGCCGATGGCGTCGAAGTTTTCCATCGCGAAGCCGATCGGGTCCATGCGGGTGTAGCAACTCGCGCAGACGAGGTCGGCGGTGCTGCTCGAGCCGCTGGCGGAGCAGGCCGGTCAGCACGTCCTGCGGCTTGTCGCTCAGGGCCGTCACGGGCGGGGCCGGGGGCGGCGGGGTGCCGAGGATCTGCTCGAGCACGAACTTGCCGCGCTTCACCGGCGACGTCCGCGTCGGCATCGCCGTCACGGTCAGCACGCCGGCCATCGTCAGCACGCCGCCGCGGCGTGCCGGCGAGGTCCACCTTGCGGAAGTCGTTGCCCGACACGCCGCTCATGCCGTAGTGCTTGGCGAGCCGCTCGTTGACGAACGTGTAGTCGGCGTCGAGCAGTTCGAGGACGCTGCGGTCCTCTTTGATGATCGTCTTGAAGAACAGCTCGGCCTCGCGGCGCATGTCGGCGGAGGTCTTCGCTGAACTCCGGGAACAGCTTGCGGTCGATCGTCGCGCGTTCGAGGTTCCGTAATTCGAGCCACTGCCCGGCGAAGAACGTGACGATCGCCTCGGCCTTGGGGTCGGCCAGCATCCGGCGGACCTCGGCGCGCAGCACGTCCGGCTTGCCCAACTCGCCGCTGCCCGCCTTGGCCAGCAGCGCGTCGTCGGGCATGCTGCTCCAGAGGAAGTAGGAGAGGCGGCTGGCGAGTTCGTGGTCGTCGATCGCGTAGGGCTGGTTCGGGTCGGCGCGCGCTCCTGCTCGATGCGGAACAAAAGCTCGGCGACACGAGCACCGCCGTCGCGGCGACCTTCACGGCCCCTCGAACGACTCGCCGTCGGCCCGCGCGCAGCCAACAGCGCGACGAGCCCCTCCACCTCTTTCTCGCCCGCCGGCCGGCGGCACGCGCGGGCGGCGAAGCGGCTCGATCACCTTCGCCGCCGCCTGCTCGTCGCTCACGCCGGGGCCGGGCTTCGTGAAGAAGACCCGCTTGAACGCCGCCGTCGGCTCCGGCGACTTCACGCCGTAGGGGCCGGCGATCTCGACGGAGTAGACCAGGAGGTTCCGGTCGCGGTCACGCTCTGGGAGGTCGTCGTTGTAGAAGTCGTTGAGGAACGCGACCGACACCCGGCGGGTGCCCGCCTGCACTTCCAGCCGCTTGACGTAGTCCTGCGCGCGGGGGCGGCGACCCTTGCCCTTGATCTCGCCGCTCTGCACGGTCTGGTTGTCGAGGCGCGCCTCGAACCGGGCCGGCTCGTCGCCCGCCTGCTGGGCCCCGAGGCGGACGCGGATCTCGTAGGTCCCGGTCGCCGGAAAGACCCATGGGTAGGCGGCCTCCCCCTCCGACATCAGCACGAGCGACCCGCACGCGGGCCGGTCGTGACCTGGCCGCTCGAGCGCCTCCGACGACAGGTCCTCGGCCTGCCGCCGCACGACCGACGGCACGATCACCGGCGGCGACAGCGCTGTCCACCACCTGCTCGGCGGCCGACAGGTACTTCTCGGCCAGCAGCGGCGACATCGTCAGCACGTCGGCGATGTTGTCGACTCGTAACCGGTGTCGTCGGCCGGGAAGTCGGCGGCGGGCTTGAAGTCGGTCACGCCCAGCAGGTCGCGGATCGTGTTGTTGTACTCGTTGCGGTTGAGCCGGCGGATCGTGACGCGGCCCGGGTCGCGCTGGGGCGGCGAGGTCGTACCACGCGAACGCCTCGTTCACCCAGTCGATCATCAGCTTCCGCTCGGCGTCGGTCGGCTGGGTCTTCTTCTTCGGCGGCGGCATCGCCTTCGTGTGGAGGTTGTCCGCCACCTTCTGCCAGGTGTTGCGGTCCTTCTGGACCGACAGCACCGTCATGAACGTGTCGAGGGTCAGGTCCCCCTTGTCGGTGCCGTCGCCGTGGCAGTCGAAGCAGTACTTCGCCAGCAGCGGGCGGACGTCCTTGTCGAAGCGGTGCTGAACTGGGCTGGCGGCCCTCCCGCCCCGGGCGACGCGGCGGCCGCGGCCAGGACCGGCGTCACCGTGGCCCCGCCGGCCGGCGATTCGGCCGGAGCGATTGTCGTAACCCGGACCACCGAGGCCACGGCCTCATCGCTCGGCGCGAAGTGGTTCGACAGCAGCACGACCGCGCTCAGCACGATGGCGAACGCCGTGCTAAGCGACAGCAGGATCAGCAGTTTCTTGGCCGGGCTCAGCTCGAACATCAATTCCCTTCAATACTTCGCACGCTCTGGACGTGTCCGGACTATGGCTCGGTCCGACGCCCCTATTATTGGCGTCCCGGCTTCCGCGTTGACGAGGAATTCCGGCTTCGGGCAAAGGCCCCCGCCTCCGCGCGTCACGTGAAGCCCTTCCCGAGGCGATTACCCGATGACCCACGTCGGGCCAGCCAGCGGCCCAGCCGGATCGGGCGGCGCGAGCGATCCGGCCCCGCGAGTACGCTTTGGGACGGCGTGGCGAATCCCCCCCGGCGCCCTGGCACCACTTTCGTGCGGAGCGCCCGGGTGCCGATGTCGCCCGACGTCAGGCAGCGCACGGCACTTACGCACCTGGCATGCGCCATCCCCACGTTGTAGATACGCCGGGCGTCGGCTACAGTTCCCCCTCGCCCCGCCGGGGGTCGTTTACAAGTCTCGGGTGCGGCGGCAGTCTGATAACTAGATCGATCGTCAACGCCCTCTTTCTTGCGAAATCGGAGACGTGCATGCGCGACGGCTGGTGTCGTCGCCAACCGGCGGGCCTCTGGGCCCTGGCCGTGCTGGCGATGGGAATCTGCGGCGTCCCTACCGCCCTTGCGGCGCCGCCGGTCGTGGCGGGGTTCAACCAGCGGCAGCAGGCCAAGGCGCCCGAGGCGGAGCTGGGCCAGCTCCTGCTCGGCGAGCCCAACTGCACCACCTGCCACAAGGCCGACGCCGCCGTTCGCGTCGAGCCGAAGGGCGCGCGCCGGACCTTTTCCAAGGCCGGCGCGCGCATCACGCCGCAATACCTCCGCGCTTACCTCGCCGATCCGCACGGCGTGAAACCCGGCGCGACGATGCCCGACGTCTTCCACGCCTCGGCACCCGCGGCCAAGGCCGGCGCGGTCGACTACCTCACCCACTACCTCGTCTCTCTAGGCGGCCCGCTGCCGCCGTCGAAGAGCGAGGGCAACGCCGTGCTCGTGGCGAAGGGGCGCGAGCTGTACCACTCGGTCGGCTGCGTCGCCTGCGCCCGGAGAAGCCGCTCGACACGCGTGCCGTCGGTGCCGATCGGGCCGCAGGCGCGAAGACGACCGTCGAGGCGCTGACGGCGTTCCTCGTCGACCCGCTCGCCGCGCCCGCGGGCGGATGCCGTCGCTCCACCTCAACCCCGAGGAGGCAGACGATCGCCGTCTACCTCCTGCGCGAGCAGCTCGACAACCCGCAGGCGGTCACCGCCGCCCCCGCGCGTCCAGCAGGGGCTGGCGTTCAGCTACTTCCCCGGCGCCAAGCCGGCCGACGCGTCGCTCGAGACGTTCGAGAAGCAAGCCGCGGCGCAAGGGCGTCGTGCCCCGCGTGACCGTCGACCTGCCCGACCGCGGGGAGCGCGACGGGTTCGCCATTCGCTTCGGCGGCACGATCACCGCCCCGGCGACGGGCGCTACACGTTCTTCCTCGCCTCCGACGACGGCGCGCGGCTCTACATCGGCGGCCGGGAGGTCATCCGCCACGACGGCGTCCACGCGGCGTCGGAGAAGTCGAGCGCGATCGAGCTGACCGCCGGCGACCACCCGATCGTCGTCACCTACTACGAGGACGCCGGCGGCGAGGAGATCGCAGCTGCGCTGGGCGCGGCCCGGGGATCGACAAGCAGGAGGTCCCCACCGCCGCCCTCTCCGCGGTCGGCGGGCGGCCGATGGTGCCGCTGAAGAGCGAGGCGTTCGCCGTCGACCCGCAGAAGGCGCAGGATGGGCGGGCATGTTCGCGATGCTCGGCTGCGCCAACTGCCACTCGGTCGACGGCGTCGAGGGCACCCGGCCGGCGAAGCCGCTGGCGGACCTCGCGGCTCGACTCGCCCGAGGGGTGCCTCAGCCCCCAGCCGCGCAGGGGCGTGCCGAAGTACGACCTGGCCGCCGACCAGCGTGCCGCGATCGTCGCCGCCCTGACCGACGCCGGCGGCCTCGCCCAGACGTTCGACCGGGCCGAGCGTCGTGCGCACCGCGTCGCAGATGAACTGCTACGCCTGCCACGTCCGCGACGACACCGGCGGCGTCGGCCCCGACCGCAAGCCGCTGTTCGTGATGACCGAGGCGTTCGACATGGGCGACGAGGGTCGCATCCCCCGAAGCTCACCGGCGCGGGCGCCAAGCTCAAGCCCGAGGCGATGGCGGGGATCCTCTTCCGCGGCGAGCACCACGTCCGCCGCGGCCGCATGGCCACGCGCATGCCCCGCTTCAGCGAGCGGACCGCAGGACACCTCGTCGAGGCATTCGCCAAGGCCGACGCGCCGCCGAAGGAGTACGTCGCGCCGGCGTTCGACGAGCGCGCGGCGAAGGAGGGCCGCCTGCTCGTCGGGACGAAGGGCTAGGCTGCGTGAACTGCCACGGCGTGGGCGAGGCGCCGTCGGTCGGCATGCCGTCGGTCAACCTCTCGACCTCCCACGCACGGCTGAAGCCGGGCTGGTTCCACGGGCTACTGCTCGACCCGAACAAGCTCAACCCCGGCACGCGCATGCCGGCGTTCTGGTACGACGGCCGTCGTCTACAAGGACGTCGCCGGCGGCACCGCCGACGGGCAGATCGCCGCGATCTGGCAGTACCTCTCGCAGGGCGAGAAGATGCCGCTGCCCGCCGGCCTCCAGCCGAGCGGCGGGCACGAGCTCGTGCCGGTCGACGAGCCGATCGTCCACCGCACGTTCATGGCCGAGGTGGGCCCGCGGGCGGTGCTCGTCGGCTACCCGGACAACCTGCACGTCGCGTTCGACGCCAACGCCGTCCGCCTCGCCAAGGCGTGGAAGGGCCGCTTCTACGACGCCGCCGGCATGTGGGAGGGCCGCGGCGGCAAGCAGCTCCCGCCGCTCGGCACCGACGTGCTCGACCTCCCCGCCGGCCCCTCGTTCGCCACCCTCGCCGCGCTTCCGACGCGCGTGGCCGCGGCCGGACAAGAAGGACCGCGACGTCGGCGGGCAGTTCCAGGGTACCTGCTCGACAAGCTCAAGCAGCCGATCTTCTGCTACGAGACGCACGGCGTGACCGTGCAGGAGAAGGACTTCCCCTCCTGCGAGCCGCCGGCCCGGTCCTCGTCCGCAAGTTCCAGCTCGACGCGGCGAACTTCACGCCCCCACAGAACCTGCACTTCCTCGCCGCAACCGGCGCGAAGATCGAGCCGGGCAAGGAAGCCGGCGAGTGGATCGTTGACGACAAGGTCAAGCTGAAGTTCTCCCGAACAAGCTGAAGAAGCCGACCGTCCGCGGCGCGAACGGCAAGAAGGAACTCATCCTCCCGATCACGTTCGACCTGAACACGGTGACGTTCGAGGTGGAGATGAAGTGGTGAGCGGCTTCTTCCTCGTTGAAGAATTGAACCACGGAGACACGGAGGCACGGAGAGGAAAACGGACCGCAGATTGCGCAGATGACGCAGATGAGGCTCGTGCAACATCTAGCGGGTCGTGACGCTTGAATTGCCAAGTTGCGACCTCCCTCTCCTCAGTACTGGGGAGAGGGCGGGGAGAGGGGCTCTCGCGGCGAGCACGCATGGGCGACGGGACGCCGGCTGCAGGGTCCCTCTCCCCTACCCTCTCCCCAGCGTACCGGGGAGAGGGAGTTCGCAACTCATTGTTCGGTGTCGTTGCCCGCTCTTTCGATCTGCGTCAGCGGCGCAATCTGTCGTTGCAGTCTCCTCCGTGTCTCCGTGACTCCGTGGTCGAATTCCCCGCCTCTACCGCAATGCAAGAGATGCCAATCATGCGAATCACGATCACGATCCTCGCCCTGCTGCTGACGGTGCCGGCCACGCTTCTCGCGCAGGCGAAGAAGGCGCCGAAGGTCGCGTCGCTCCAGCCGAAGGATGAGGCGGAGCATTACCGCATCGTGTCGCTGCCGATCCCGCCGGACCTGACGCTCGAGGTGGGCGCGATCGAGGTGATGCCCGACGGCCAGACCGTCGCCGTCTCGACGCGCCGCGGCGACGTCTTCATGGTGAGCGGCGCGCTGGCCGACCCGCCGAAGCGGCCCGTGTTCAAGCGGTGGGCGAGCGGCCTGCACGAGGTGCTCGGCCTGGCCCACAACCCCAGCGACGGCTTCCTCTACGCCGTGCAGCGCGGCGAGGTGACGAAGCTGAAGGACACCGACGACGACGGCGTCTGCGACGTGTACGAGACGTTCTGCGACGACTGGGGCATCAGCGGCGATTACCATGAGTACCCGATCGGCTCGAAGTTCGACAAGGACGGCAACCTGTTCGTCGTCCTGTGCCTGACCGGGTCGTTCTCGAGCGAAGCGGCGTTCCGCGGGTGGTGCCTGAAGATCACGCCCGACGGCAAGGCCCACCCGTACGCCAGCGGCATCCGCTCGCCCGCCGGCCTGGGGTTCGACGCCAACGGCGAGTTGTTCTACTGCGACAACCAGGGCCCGTGGAACGGCACGAGCTCGCTGAAGCACCTGCGCGCGAGGGGACGTTCGCCGGGCACCCGGTCGGCAACAAGTGGTACAGCCTGGCGAAGAACCTCGGCCCCGAGCCGACGGCACCCAAGACCGACAGCCGGTTCCACGTCGAGGCCGAGCGGATCAAGGAGTTCGAGCCGCCGGCCGTGCTGCTGCCGCACGCGAAGGTCGGCAAGTCGGCCAGCGGCATCCAGTGCGACCGGTCGGCCGGGAAGTTCGGCCCGTTCGCCGGCCAGTTGTTCGTCGCCGACCAGTCGCACAGCAACCTGACGCGCTGCGTCGTCGAGCAGGTCGACGGCCGGTACCAGGGCGTGGCCATCCCGTTCCTCGCGGGCTTCTCGTCGGGCAACGTCCCGGTCGTGCAGGCGCCCGACGGGTCGCTCCTCGTCGGCGGCACCAACCGCGGCTGGGGCTCGACCGGCCCGAAGGAGTTCGCGCTCGAGCGCGTCGTCTGGACCGGCAAGGTCCCGTTCGAACTGCTCGACATGAAGGTGAAGCCCGACGGCTTCGAACTCGCGTTCACCGAGCCCGTCGACAAGACCACGGCGGCCGACCCCAAGAGCTACGCGATGTCCGCCTACACCTACGTCTACCGCGCCGACTACGGCAGCCCCGAGGTCGACCCCACCGTCCCCACCATCACCGCGGCAAAGGTGAGCGACGACGGCCTGAAGGTCCGCCTGACCGTCACCGGCATGCGGATCGGCAGCGTCCACGAACTGCACCTCGACGGCGTCAAGTCCGCCAAGGACGCCGCGAAGGGCCTGCTGCACCCGGTCGCGTACTACACGCTGTGGAAGCTCCCGAAGTGACGCCGCAGGCGCTTGAAGCGTGTTGGACAGAGCGGGTTCAGTCGTTGTGGCATCGGCGGCTCGCCCGTGCTCTTCGTCGACGAGTCGTGTCGTGCGCCGTTGGCTTGCACCCGCGCGCGCCAGAACGACAATCTCCCCCAACGTCTTCGTCGGCGTCATGGCGACCGACCGCGGTCCAAACGGGGAGGGATCATGCGTCCACTGCACGGGGCCCGAATCACGCGTTCGGCGACGGCGGCTTCGTTCGTTGCGCTCCTGGGGATCGCCTTCTGCCTCGCCCCCGTCCCCCGGCTCGCGGCGCAGGATGCGTCGCCCCCGGCACCCGCCCGACCAACGACGTCGCCGACCGAACCGAAGACGGATCAGAAGCCGGACGCGCGGGAGGCACTACGCAAGGCGCTCGACGCGCACGGGTGGACGGCGCTGCCGCCCGGAATCGCCGCCGTGCGGTTCAGCGGCCCCACTGCGGCCGCGAAGGTCGGCGCGCCGCCGGGGCCGCTCTGGTTCTCGACGGACGTCGAGTCGCTCGACAGCCGGCCCCGCGCCGACGAGGCGCGGGAGAAGGCGTTCCGCGCGTCCATCGAGGCGGCACACGCCGGGCGCACGAACCTCGTCGAGGGCGGCGAGGTGGTGCTGGTCGATCCGGCCGGCGCGATTTGGGCGGTCGCCGCGCACACGCCGCACCTGCTCCGCTGCTTCGACGGCAAGCGGTGGACCTACCGCCGCGCCGACGGCCGCCCCGCCGCCGATGTCGAGCCCGACCAATTCGCCCGCCTGGCGGCCGAGGAGAAGCTGCCGAAAGAGGAGTTCGCCGCCGGTAGCCGGCGCGACCTGAACGACCTCGGCCGCTGGTACCCCGTCGCCTGCGCCGACCGTGCCCGCAACTTCCACTTCATCGCCGGCTGCGTCGCCGACGACGCCGTCACCGGCGGCGGCGGCGTCCACACGCGCCGACCCGACGGCACCTGGGCGTACTTCCGCATCCTGCCCCCCACGATGCCGCGCTTCGACATGCGGCTCGAAGCGCTGAGTTGCGTCGTGCACCGCGACGGCAACGGCGACGGCGACGACGGTAACGACGCCGCGCCGGCGAACGACCCCGCCGCGCCCGGACCCGCCGGCGGCGACCTCGTCACGATCGCGAAGTTCGGCCTGTCCGACCCGATCCTGGAGTCGCACGGGCTGAAGGTCGAGCCGATCCCGCCCTCGCCCGACCGACTGCGGCACCAGCAGTGGAAGGACCGGTCGGACGGACCGCGGATCGGGCCGGTCTACTTCCTGCGGTTCGACGGGCGCACGTGGCGGTTCGACCGGTCGAGCGTCGGATGGGGCGTGTACGACGCGGTGTACGCCGCCTGGCCGCAGCCCGACGGCCGCGTCTACCTCGCCAACCGCTTCGGCCTGTGGGAGCAGTGGCCGGCCGACGCCGGGCGCCGCGCCGAGGCCTTGATCGCCGACCTGTTCGAGGCCGACGAGGCGAAGCGGACCGCCGCCGCCGAGACGCTGGCGTCGATGGGGCGACGCGCGGTGGGCGCGATCCGGGGCGCGATCGACGCGGCGTCGACCGACCGCTCGCGCGAGCGGCTCCGCGCGGTGCTCGACGCCGCCGAGGGCGTCGCGCGCGGCGACGAGGACGCGGTGCCGGTCATCGGCGGGCGGTGGCGGTTCTTCATGCCCTACCCGCAGGCCGACTCGCCCGACGGCCGCTTCGTCTTCCACGCCCACCGCGCGATCGACGTCCGCGCGAAACGCGAGGTCGCCGACTGCCTCGTCTATTTCGACCCCGCAACCGCGTCGTTCGACGTCCGCCCGATCGAGCGCGCCGAGTGGGCCGCCGCCGGCTACGGCGGGCCGCACCCGAACGAGCTGCTGGTCAGGACGTCGGGGCCGAACGTCCTCGACCACGACGGCGGGCTCTGGATCAGCGGCGGGTACCGCGTCGGCCGCGACGGCCGGCTCGAGCGGATCGTGCCCGCGGGACTCAGCGTGCGCCTGCCGACGATGGCCGACCCGGACGGGCGGGTCTACCTCCCGCTCAACGGCGTGAACCGCTCGTCGATGATGATCTTCCGCCGGCCGCCGCAGGTCGCCGGCGGCGGCGGCGCGCCCGCGCAGGCGCGGCCGGCGGCGGACGAGGAGCGGCAGTTCGACGGCGTGCGCGGCATCTTCAGCCAGCGGGACCTCGCCCCGCCGTGGAACGCCTGGGCGATCCGGTCGCAGCCGGGCAAGCCCGACGTGCTGCTCCGCCTCGACGGGCCCGAGCCGACGCGCGTCGACCTGCCGCCGGAGGGGAAGGACCTCCAGGCCGTTGTGCCGCTCGACGGCGGCTGCATCGCGGCGCGGCGCGGGGCGGCGATGTTCTGGGACGGGCGGACGTGGGACGTCGCGCCCGACGTCCGCACGCTCGTGGAGCGCCACGGCGAGCGGCTCGCGAAGATGACGCCCGCCCGCGCCTTCGCCGCCGACACGTCCGCCGACGACGGTGGCGCCGGCTTCCGGTACCAGCTGATGCTCGCCGCCGACGGGCAGGGCGGCCTATGGCTCACCGAGGATACGTCCGGCGCCGCCAACGCCCCGCCGGTCGTGCCCGCCGACGACACGCTCGAGCGCCAGGGGCGGCGCCTCTGGCACTGGGACGGCCATCGCTTCACGGACCTCTGGCGCCTCATCCCCCTCAAGGGACGTTTCCCGAGCGACGGCGCGGTCCTCGTCGGCCAAGGCGGCCGCGCGCTGATCGTGCAGGTGCTCGCGGACATGCAGCTCACGCCGGGCGGGTACTGGGCGATCTGGCACGTGACCGAGGAGGAGGCGGGCAAGCCCGACGTCATCCCCCAGGGCGCGCGGGAGCCCGGCCTTCACCCCCGGCTGCTCGCGGCGCTGGGGCCGCAGACGATCTTCTCCAACGGACTGTGGGCCGACCGCCAGGGCGCCGTCTGGTCCCCCACGTTCTCGCGCGACGGCACGCAGTGGATGCGACGGCTCGGCAACCGCGGCGGCTTCACCGGCGTGCCCGGGTTCGGCGGCGCCCGGATCTCGTTCCAGCAGGGGCGCGACGGCGGGATCTGGTTCGCCGTCCACGGCGGGCGCGGCAATGCGGCGGTGTGGGCGGACGTGTCGGGCCCGCTCCGCGAGGAGGACCGGTCGCAGTCGCTCAAGGCGTGGGCCGTCACAGAGGTGCCCGGCGCGGGCGCCGCATCGGGCCTGGCCGTCGCGCCCGACTGCGAGACGTACCTGCTTCACGAGGGCGGCTGCTCACACCTGCGGCTGCGAAAGCTGCCGGACGGGGAGAAGCCCAAGCTCCCCACCCGCATCGTCCGCGTGCCCCAGGCCCCGCCCGGCTTCCCCGGGCGCGATCCCCGAGGGGCCGGTGGAGAACTGGACAATCGAGGAGGTCGCCCGCCGAGAATGGCCGATCCCGCGGAACGACTTCACCCGCATCGCGTTCGATAAGACCGGCGTCTGGTTCCTGCCGCGGGAGGGCCCGCTGATCCGCGTACCCCGCCCGGAGTGAGGCACGTCCGTACCTACCCGATGCGGCCTGACTCGCCCGCGATTTCGGGCGTGAGGTTCTCGTCGCGGACGCGACGGACGAACAACCCATCCCGCGCGGGCGATACACTGCCGGCACTCCCCTGAAGTGCCGGGACGCGGGCGTACCGAACGGCATCGCGCTAGTTGCAGCGCCCACCACGGCGACTCACGTCTCGTTTGCGGCTTCTCCGAGGAGCGCGCTGACGTTCCACAGGAAGCTCTTCGGCCGCGTGGCCAGGAGCACGTGGCGGCCGTCGGGGGAGAACGCGAATTTGCGGGGGAACATCTTCTTCGTGTCGAGGCGCATCAGAAGTTTGCCGGAGGGCATCGCACGGATCTCCGAGCCGTTCGTGGTATCGCAGGCGAGCAGGTGGCCGGCGGGGTGGAGGCTGGCGCCCCACAGCGGTTGCGTAAGCTTGAACGGCGGCGAACGGTCGTGCGATGTCACGTCGCGCAGGCTCACCTCGCGCGAGCCCGCGACCACGAGGTGGCGCCCGTCCGGCTGGAAGGCGACGTCCGAGATCAGCGCCGGTTCCCGGTGGCGGGACCGTTCCTCCCCCACCCGCCAGTCCCAGTAGCTCACGAACGCCGCGCCGGGGATCTCCACCCCCACCAGGGCGAGGGTGTCGCCGTCGGGAGAGAAGGCGAAGTTCCCGGCGAGCCACCCCTTGCCGAGGTCGAGCGGCGGGAGTTCCTTCCCCGTTTTGGCGTCGCGACGGCGGACGCAAGTTTCGGAGCCGGAACTGAGCACGACCGAGCCGTCCGGCGTGAAAGCCACCTGGCGCGACTCCTCATTGGTCTTGGCGCTCTTCCAAAGTTCCTTGCCGCGGACGTCGAGGATCGCGACGACGCCGTCGTGGTTCGTGGCGGCGAGGCGGCCGGCGTCGGGCGCGCAGGCGAGCGAGCGGAGGTTGGGCAGCGTGTTGAACTCCGCGAACGCCTCGCCGCCGGGAACCGCGAACCCCCGCACCATCGTGGCGGTGACCGACGTGCGGGCGAGCCACAGCCGAGAGCCGTCGGGGGTGAAGGCGAACGCATCCCCCTGAGGTAGCGTCAGCAGCGGCGCGTCCCGGAAATCCCTGCGTCGCGTCGTCGCGGCCTTCGCCGGCGCGTCGGCCCGCTTCTTGGGCAATTTTGTTTTGATCTTCGCACGTCGCGCGGCCGGGAGCACCGGCGCCGGTTCCGGCTCGACCGGCCAGGACCCCGGCCGGCCCTCTAAGCCACTCGGGTCCGCCGACAGGAGTTCCTCGTGCACGCCGTCGAGTTGCTCGGCGTCCAGCCCCTCTTCCGCCGCCAGCGTCACGGTCGCGAACACCGCCTCGTACCGGATCATCCGCGCGAGCCGGCAGAGTTGCTCCTTCGTCACACCCTTCTGCAGCATCGCCGCCAGCAGTGGGCCGGCGTCTGCGAACGGCTCGCCCGGCCGGCGCCTCGCACTTTCGATCACGGCGTCGATCCACGCGCCGGCCATGTCCTCGTTGATGATCTCTTCCCACGCCCGCTCGCTGAACCCCTGCTTCGCCGGCATCGACCCTCTCCGGTATGGCTTGCTCGAAAACGGACCGCGCCCGCGTGCGGCGCGATTGGCGAGGACGCGAGCCTTGAATGACGAGCGCCTGTGCCCGCGTTCATCCGCGCAGGTAACCCCGCACCTGACCGTGCAGCGACTTCGAACGCCCAGGAACTCTCGTCGCAAGATCATGTCTTGCAATATTCGAGAACGCCGACGGCAAACTGCGGGACCCCGGTGCAGCGTGCGGAAACCTCGTGCGGCGACGCGTCCGCGCCGCCCGCGCGTTTAGTGATCGGACCGGTCGCGCCGAACGGTCCACGCGCGTCCGTGGCCGACGGAGTGCCCGGAAGTCTTTGTCCTGCGCCGGGCGGAGGATCTCTCGCCGGTCTCGCGAGACCGGCCGCAATCGAACCTCCCCTATGGGTGGAAGTCGGCAGGGTCGCTGCACGATCCGGCCGTACGCGGCAACCGCCGATCATGGTGCCGTCGATCGACTATCGCGTGAGGCGGTATTGCTGCGTGGCCTCGGGGACGACGATGACCTTTTCCAGCAGCACGTAGTTGCGGCCGCGGTACTCGGTGACCATGCCGCTGACGCGGAAGCGCAGGTCGCGCTTGGCGTTCTCGGCGGCGTCCTCCATCGCCATCAGCTTCAGGTTCGGGACGATCACGACCGGCGGGTCCTGCAGCGCCTGGCCGTCGGCCTCGAACGTGAACTCGGCGTGCGTGCCGTCGAGGCTGCGCGTGAGGCGGCCGACGCGGTCGACAAGGAACGTGCCCTCGCGCAGCACGCTGACGATCGGCGCGCCCGGCTTCACCGCCCCCTTGCCGCTCGTGCGGTCGGCCGCGGGCGGCTCGTCGGGCGTCGGCAGCGCGGCGCCGTCGGGACGGGCCGGCGGCTTGAGCATCTCGCCGATGAGCTGGTCGGCCGACTGCCCCCGCGCGGCCGGTCGCGTGGCGGGCACGCCCGCCGCAGCGGGTCGCGCGTCGCCCGCGGGCGATCCGGCGGCCGCGCCCGACCGGCCGTCGCCCGTCGATCGTGCCCCCCGCCGCCGGTCGTGCGTCACCCGCCGCGCGCCGGCCTCGCTAGCCGCCGCGGGCCGGGCGTCACCAGGCGCGCGGGTCCCACCCGCCGCCGCGGGTCGTCCTTCGCTCGGCGCGGTGCCGCTCTCGGCAGCGGCCGCCGGTTGTGCGTCCGCGGGTGCCGCGCCGGCCTCACCCGCCGCCGCGGGTTGTCCTCGCTCGGCGCGGTGCCGCTTTCGGCAGCGGCGGCCGGTTGGGCGTCGCCAGGAACCGCGCCGGCCTCACCCGCCGCCGCAGGTTGCTCGTCGCGGGGCGTCGTTCCGTTCTCGGCAGCGGCCGCGGGTTGCTCGCCGGCTGGCGCGGTGTCGGCGTCTCGTGCCGATGCCGGCCGCACGTCGGCTTCTGCGGCGACGGTGCGACCGGCCGGTGGTGGTGCGGCAGCGGTGTCCTCGTCGGCTGGTCGCGCTTCGGCGGATGCCGGGGTGGGCTGGCCGGCGGGCGCGGTGGTTTCGTCAACCGGGCCGGCGGTGGCATCGACCTCACGGGCACCGGCCTCACGGCCGGCGAGGGGGCGTTCGGCTCGGCCGCCAGTGCTGTCACCGCGGAGACGACAGCACCGCGGCCGCCACCGTCATCGCCGACACCGACTTCTTCCGCATCATCGTGGCCTCACAGTCGCGGGGCCCGCGCGGTCGCACGTTCCCACATGATTCCGTTTATTCCCATGCGACGCGCCCGCACGTCCGGCCGGTCCATCGCCGGTTCCCGTCCCCGCTGAAGCCGACGCGCGCGGGTGGCGGCGAAGGGCGACGGGTCATCGGCGGACGGCGGTGGGCGACGCGCCGCGCGCCTCGGGCGACGGCACGTCCGTCGCCCGGCATCATCGCCCGCCGCCGCGGTCGGACAAGCGGACTCGCGCGCGCGAGGAACGAACGCGGCGCGGCCGGGCTCGGGGCCCGGCCGCGCCGCGGGGCGCTATCGGCTCGATTGAAGGTCGGCGGCTACTCGGCCAGCGCGACGCCCTTGTCGGACGCCTTCGCCTTCGGCGCCGCCGGGCGCTTCGGGATGATGATGATCGCCCGCGGGCGGACCGGCCGCGTCGCCGCCGCCGCAGCCGGGTTGCGCCGCACGACGCGGTCGCCGATCGGCTTGGCCGACGCGGGGATCACGTACGACCCGTCGGCGGCAAAGTGGCCGGCGCGGAGCAGTTCGCAGCTTGCGGAAGTAGGTCGGCGCGTTCGCGTAGGCCTCGTTGCGGGCGTCGGCGGCGTCGAACCCGTAGAGCGACAGGTTCATGTAGGGCGCGACGTCGCTGTAGACGTACGGCCCGCCGCCGGTGAGGCCCTTGCGGATCGTCGTGCGGCTCGCGGCCCTGCTCGTCGTAGCGCGCGGCTGGTTGTAGAGCTGGTAGGTCCGCCGGGCGTTCTCGATGACCCGCGGGTTGCTCCCGCCGTAGTAGAGCACCTGGTCGTCGCCGAGCGCATGCTGGTAGCGGATCGGCTCGTAGATCACCTGCGCCGACGCGGCGGTGGTGAGCGCGAGCACGGCGACGGACGCGAAGACGGCCTTGAACATCGGTCTCCCTTTCGGTTGGTGGTTCGAGACGGTCGCCACTCTAGCCGGCCCGATAAAACCCACGCCAGCCGAAAACGGCGTCGCCCGCGTCCGGACGGGCCGGCGCGGGTGAATCTGAATCATCTGTGACGAAGGAACCGCCGATCGGGGCGGAGAGACCGATGGGCCGGTGCGGGTCGGCGTTTTTGATCAAGTCACGGTCGGGACACGGTGCGTTCCCATCAGGGCCGCCGAAGCCGCCATGTCACAATAAAGGGGACGATCGCGTTCGAACGGTCGTCACAGGAACGGCGCGAGGCGGGCGTCCACTTCCGCCTGCTCCAGGTAGGCGATCTGAAACACCTTCCGCGCTTGCGTCTGGCCCTTCAGCAGTTCGACCTGCCCCGGCCTGATCCGCAGCGCCGCCGCCAACACCTCGATCACCGCCCGATTCGCCCTTCCGCCCTCCGGCGGCGCCGAGACCTGGACCTTGATCCCCTCCCCGAACCGCCCCGCCATCCGATCCCGACTCGCCCCCGGTACGACTTTGACGGCGATCGTCGGCATGTGCGGAGTGGGGAGTGGAGGAGTGGAGAAGTGGAGGAGTAGGGAGTGGGCGGGTGGTGGAGTGGTGGAGTGGTGGAGTCGAACTGTTTCTGCGCTGGGCCCCGGATGCCTCGTCTTTACTCCACCACCCGACCACCCGACCACCCCACCACTCCTCTCCTCCCCACCACCCCACTCCCCACTCCCCTACTCCCCACTCCCCTACTCCCCACTCCCCTACTCCCCACTCCCCCCCTCCGCACTGTACTTCGGGCTGACCGCCCAATGGAGCTTCTCGGCGAGGCTGCGCCACTGGCGCGCCTCGGGGTTCTCGATCAGCAGGACGTCGTTGGGGCTCCGGCGGACGATCACGCGGTCGCCGGCGAGCAGTTGCGTGCTGGCCTGGCCGTCGCAGAAGAGCGTGGTGCCGGGGTTCACGCGCACCGCGCCGAGGCGGACCGTGCTGTCGGACGAGACGACCACCGGGCGGAACGACAGGCTGTGCGGGCAGATCGGCGTGATGCAGAACGCCTCGACCGTCGGGCTGATGATCGGGCCGCCGGCCGACACGTTGTACGCGGTCGACCCGCTGGCGGTCGAGACGATCACGCCGTCGCCGAAGTAGCGCACGCCCGTCTCGCTGTCGGCGGCGATCTCCAGCTCGATCATGTGGAACGGCGGGCCGGCGGTGACGACGGCGTCGTTCAGCGCGGTGGCGACGAAGCGGCGGCGGGCGGCGATCTCGTCGCAGGCGTCGGCGCTGACCGGTGCGCCGGCGCCGGGGGCGAGCGAGACGCCGCAGGCGACGACTGACGCCTCGAGCATCAGCCGGGGCCGCACGGGCAGCCCGCCGTCGAGGTGGCGGTCGAGGTAGTCGCGGAAGTTGGCGGGCGTGAAGCTGGCGAGGAAGCCGAGGCGGCCGAAGTTCACGCCCATCAGCGGGATCTGCCGCCCGGCGAGCCGGCGGGCGACCGACAGCAGCGTGCCGTCGCCGCCGAGGACGAGCATCACGTCGGCCCGCACGTCGCGCAGGTCGACCGTCTTATCCGTCTCGATCCCCGTCAGTTCCACCCGGCTCTGGAGCCACGGCCGCAGTTGCTCCAACGCGTGGCCCACCTGCGGCTTGGCGGTGTTGGCGACGATGAAGAGCCGGACCATGGGGCGCGATTCTAAAGGGGCTGTGGTGAGGGGTCCAGGTGCGGCGACTGCTGTTAAATTCGAAATCCCAAGTACGAAATCCGAAACAAACTCGAAAGCAGAAATCAGGAAAACCCAAAAGGTGGCGGGGTCGCGGTACGAGTTGCGGCATTCTCAGGCCCGTTTCAGAGCTTTCCCCTTTCCGCCCTTCTGATTTTTTTGGATTTCGTACTTCGGATTTCGTGCTTTTCCGCGGCCCGCGCTAGGTCGATTGCGCTCCGAGGTCTCCCCCCGCCCGCGCAACAAAAAGCCGCCGCGGGAAGCGACCGGGTTACCGAATGCACCGAACCGGTGACGCTTAGGGCTGCTTCCTTTCGGACCTGACCCGGTTCACGGCCGACCCTTGCATCGGACCCGGCCGCCTCTCGCGGCGGCAGTGTAGTTTTACGTATCCCGCAGGAGCGGTGTTCTAACCGAAGAAACCGCGCCGTGCCACCCCACCCCAAGAGCCCGCTGCGAGAGGAGGAGCACTCACACGTTTAGCCGCCGCTCGCAGAGCGGCGCGATCGGAACGCCTGGCAGCGCCGGATGCTTCAAATCCACTTCTCCTGAAGTCTGAATCCCGGTCGCTCCCTCGGTTCGCGCCGCTCTTCGAGCGGCGGCTAAACGAAGGACCTTACCCGGTTCACGACAACATCGGGCGTCGCCCGAGCGTATCGTTTGGGGGTCGCGTCGGGCTAAACCCCGTGTCGGTCCGCGACGTATTCAATGATGTAGCCCCGAGCCAGCAGGAGGTAGAATTACCACGATGCGCCCCGGCCCCGTCCCACAAGTCGCCCCCTGCGTCGTCAGCCACAACCTCGCGCTCGGCGGGGCACAGATCGCCATCCTGCGGATGATCGCCTGCCTGCCCGATTGGGTGCGCGAGCGGACTACCCTCTACAGCCAGTCGAACGACACCCCTTTGCTCGACGCGGTCGCGAAGCACGGGTTCTCCGTCGGTTCGATCACCACGCAGGCACCGGCCGACCCGTCGTGCTGGGTGCTGAGCTACGGCAACCTCGCCGGCCTGCCGGAGCGGCCGACGTCGCTCGTTCTGCACTCGTGGGACGACGAGGGGTGGCGCTACATCAACCGCGCGTACGGGCAGATGCGCGGGATGACGGTGGCCGGCGTGTCGAACCAGGTGCTGGACCGCTTCAAGGACTGGATCGCCGCCGGCGGGCATGAGGTCGCGGGCGTGCTGCCGCCGCCGGTGACGGAATACACGATGGTGAAGGGCCGCCGCAGCCCGAACCGCATCGTCGTCGCCTGGATGGGCCGCCCGCTTGAGAGCAAGGGTCTGCTGAGCCTCCCGCACCTGCTGAAGCTCGATCCGCGCCTCGTCGTGCGCGCCTGGACCGGCGCGGAGACCGGCGGCCTCGCCTACACGCGCCGCACGCAGGGCGAGACGATGCAGAAGCTCGTGGAACTGTCGGCGAAGCTGGGCGTGGCCGACCGCCTTGACCTCCGGCCGCTCGACTTCGACCCCTTCACCTACCGCGAGCGCCTGCGCGGCGCCCACGTCCTGCTCGGCAACAGCCGCCGCGAGGGCTTCCTCATGACGGCCGCCGAAGCGCTGAGTTGCGGCGTGCCGGTCGTCGTCACCCGCTCGTGCGGCGTGGCCGACTTCGTCACCGAGGGCGTCAACGGCCACCTCATCGACTGGGACGACGACCCCAAGCGCCTCGCGAAGACGAGCTACAAGGCGATCCTCAAGGCGGTCAACCTCAAGCAGTCGGCCTGCCTCCACTCGGTGCAGGACCTGTCGGCCGGCGCGCGGTACCGCGAGGTGTTCGGGCCGACCCTCGCCCGCCTCACGCACACGGGTTTGCAGCACGAGGACGCCCGCGTCACCGTCGGCGTGCGCATCCACAAGGGAATGCCGGTCGAGCACCTCGACGAGGCGATCGGCAGCCTCGCGCTGCAGACGTACAAGCGGTTCAAGACCGTGCTGCTCGTCGACGGCCCGCACGCGTACGCCGAAAAGCTCGCGCAGCGTTACGCCCTGCCGCTGATCTGCACGGGGCTGGAGCCGGACATCACCCACTGCTCGTGGCTGCACCGCCAGGCGGTCGAGCAGTGCGACACGGAGTTCTACAAGCCGCTCGATTACGACGATCAGCTTCTGCCGGCGTACCTCGAACGCGCCGTGGCGACGCTCGACATGAGCAAGGCAGACGTGTACGGCTGCCTGCTGACGTCGCTGGAGAACGGCGAGTTCTCCGCACGCTGGTGGCCGCACAAGCCGGTCGGGACGATGTTCACGGGCAACAGCGACGACAACCAACTCCCCCACTCCTCGGTGCTGATGCGCGCGGCGTGGCCCGGGCCGCGGGCAACTACCAAGAGCGGGCCGTCGGCCTCGGGGCTGACGATTACAACCTCTGGTACCGCATCTACAAGGCCGGCGGCTCGTTCATCCGCGACGACGCGGTTCGGAACGTGGTGTACCGCATCCACGAGAAGAACAGCCTGAAGATCCGCAAGGCCCGCTACGGCAAGGGCGGCGCGACCGGCCCCGGCCGCCTCGCCGGCGCCGCCGCGGCGGCCGCCTCGATCGCGCTGTTCGCCTCGCCCCCGCGCGGGGCGCGACGCCGCGCCAGCGCCGGAACACCACTCGCCGGACGCGACGCAAAGGCCGGAAGACCGGACGGCGAAGCAGGCGGGCGTGGGCGACGGGAACGCCGGCCGCGCCGGACCTTGAGCCGCCCCACTCCCGACCGGGAACGTGCATCGCGCGCGTGCGGAAGGTTCGTCAAGAGCGACGCCCCGGCGTCTCCTGGAGACGCCGGGGCCGCGTTCGTTGCCGATCACCGACCTACTGACTCGCCACCGCCAGCCGCGGCTTCCTCACCGTGACGGCGTCGGGCCGGGCGTGCGTGCCGATGACGACCGGGCGGCAGGCCTGCTCGTGGCGGTAACCGCGGCGTGAAGGATTACCGGCGGCGACGCAGGAGCAAGCCCCCGAGCAGCCCTCCGATGACGCCGAGCCGCCCGGCTCCGGGACGACGTTCGTCAGCCGCACCGCGTTGATGTCGGCGGCGGAGAGCGCGTCGTTGTACACCCGCACGTCGTCCTGCAACCCGTTGAGCGACTGGTTGGACGTCGGCGCGGCGTCGGTGAACCCGATGCCGAAGCGTGCCTCACTGTCGACGGTCGGGCCCGCGTCGGCCGTGAACGTGCCGACGAGCGTGGACGTGGAGTTCGGGTCGTCGTCGCCGAGGTAGAACTTCAGGTTGTCGGCGGTGGCCGTCCCGTCGTACGTCGCCGCGATGAACACCCATTCGCCGGCCGAGCCGAGGTCGAGGTTGGCGGTGGTGGAGCCGGCGAACTTCGTCGTCCCCCGACGAACATGTTGAGCCGAAGGTTGTCGATCGAGGCGGTGCCGGTCGTGGGGCTGGTGATGCCGAAGCTGAAGCCGGCGAACGACGAGGGCCTGCTTGCTCATCAGCCGCTTGTTTTCCGCCGGCGTAGCTGTTGAGGTTGAGCCAGGTCGTGGTCGTGAATTCCGGCAGCGAGTCGAGCTTCGGCACGTCGCCCGCCGTCACGACGTGCGCGCGTAGTCCGCCGCGGTTTCGGCGTCGGCGAGGTTGATGCTAAAGCCTGCGCCGTTCGGGGTGTTCGTGGAGCGACTGGCCGGTCCCACGAGGAGGCCGGGGCGGGGTCGCCCGTGCCGGTGTCGACGGCCGAGCCGGTGCCGCCTCGTCGAACGTGTACTGCAACAGCGGGGTCGGCAACGACTGCGCTCCCGCGCAGCACGCAAACCCGCCGATGACGAGCGAGGCCGCGACGGAACGATACCATCGCTGGTACGTCGAGATCTGCATTTTCTGTCTCCCGTAACGAATTGATGTGAGCCGCCCGAACACCGCGAGCCCGATCGTGGCATCGCGGGGGTCGGGCAAGCGTCCCCGATTAGACCGGTTGTTTCAAGAAAATTCCGCGACGTGGCCCCGGCGGTCGGAGTTCATCGAAACCGGAACGAACCGCAGATCGACGTTCATCGGGACGTATGTAGTGGCCGCCGCCACAGGACCGCGCGTCCTTCCCCGCCACGTCGCGCGGCAGAGGATCGTCTTAGCGGGAGGGAATTGTGGCGCGACACTCGGTCGGTGATCGTCGCGGCTCGCCGGCTACTCTCCGCGTAGAAAGTTCCCGGCGGACCGGGGCTTGTACGAGTCGATGCGGACGGTAAAGCCGAAGATGGGAGTTGAACCCACAACCCCCCCCCCCGCTTTACGAAAGCGGTGCTCTGCCATTGAGCTACTTCGGCACCTCGGCCTTCAGGAATGTGGTCCTGAGGGAGAGGGGGGATATTACCCGCAGAGCGACCGCTAATTCAAGCCTCCGACGAGTGACGGCGACGCCGCCGCCGCCGGTCCCGCCGCGGCGGGCGACCGAGGGCGGCGCGTCACCGCACTCAGGCGGCGAGCGTTTGCAGGTACTGGCCGTGGAGCTTGGCGGCGAGTTGGCGGACGAGGTCGCGCAGCGCGTCGCGCCAGTCCGGCTGGCGCGAGCGGAGGAGATGTCGCCGGCCCGGTCGTGGACCGAGGCCCGCACCTCGACCTGCTTGCCCGAGCGCGCATGCGGATCTCCATCGCGAAGTCGCCGAGCCGGCTACCGATCCGGAGGCGCCGCCGCAGCCACGCCATCCTCTGCCGCCGCTGTGACGGCTTTAGTAGCACGTTCCCCCGCGTCGAGCTTGATCATTAGGCAACCTTTCTCGCGGCCGACCCGTTGCAGGAGGTTCCCGACGGGTTGAGCAACGGTCGTGCCCGCAGATTCGAGGTGGAAGGAACCGGACAACCCCAAGCCTAACGACCTCGCACCCCAAGCCCGACGAAAATCCCTCGCAGATCGCCAAAATTGTTCGCGGGTGGCAAGGGGCCGGATCGGGCGGCCGCGGCGTCGTAGGGCCGCACGCTGGACGTGAGGGCCGATCACGGTGCAGAGCTACCTCTTCCGGCAAGGAAAGGAGCCACTGCATGGCTAAGTCTTCGCCGCCGCCGAAAGATCGGCAGCAAGAGCGCAAAGCCCGCCGCGACCGCCGCAAGCGATAACGACCGCAAGCGTTCAACCGCGTCAGCCCGCTTTACACAGGATCGGCGAAGTAACCACCCGCCGGGGCGTATCCCAAGCGCAGCGTGGTTGCGTCGCCGATCTTTGTTTGGCGGACGAAGTGGGTTCGGCCCCGGCGTCGCGCCACCCCCTACCTGCCCACCGTATTGCCTTGCTACCAACGCTGCCGCCGGTCGCCGCTTCGCGGTTTCGCCGTTGGGGATTCCTCCCGTCGTGCGAAACCGCGAAGCGACTGCTCGGCGGCCTTTTGCGTTTCGTTCGTCAGGCCTGTGCGGACAAGTTCGCACCTGGGCCCCGGGCACCGATAACGCACCAGCCGGCGGCTTCCTACACCTCCAACACCTCTGCCTTCGCCTTCGACCGGCCCGCGCGCTTCCGCTCGTTCTCGGTCAGCAGGGACTTGCGCAGGCGGATGCTCGTGGGAGTGGCCTCGACGAGTTCGTCTTCCTCGATGTATTCCAGCGCCTGCTCGAGGGTCATCTTGCGGGCGGGCTTGAGGATGATGTTCTCGTCCGACGAGGTGGTCCGCATGTTGGTCAGCTGCTTGGCGGTCGTGGGGTTGACGGTCATGTCGTTGTCGCGCGCGTTCTCCGCGACGATCATCCCTTCGTACACCGCGGTGGTCGGCTCGACGAACATCGTGCCGCGCTCCTGGAGGTTGTTCAGGGCGAAGGCGTTGGCGTTCCCGCCGGTGCTGCTGATCATCACGCCGTTGGCCCGGCCCGGCACCTCGCCGCGGGCGACGGCGTACTCGTGGAAGTTGTGGTGCATGATCGCGGTCCCCTTCGTCGCGGTCAGCATGCGCGTCCGCAGGCCGATCAGCCCGCGGGCGGGGATCGTGAACTCGAGGTGGACCTGCCCCTCGCGGTTGTCCATCCGCACCATCTCGCCCTTGCGGTTGCCGACGAGCTCCATCACGCCGCCCATGTTGGCCTCGGGCACGTCAACGACGAGGTACTCGATCGGCTCGAGCAGCTCGCCGGTCTCCTTGTCCCGCTTCATGATCACGTGGGGCTTGCTGATGCTCAGCTCGTACCCCTCGCGGCGCATGTTCTCGATGAGGATGCCCAGGTGCAGCAGGCCGCGGCCGCTGACCTTGAACGCGTCCTTGTTGCCGCTCTCTTCCACCTTCAGGGCGACGTTGCTCTCCAACTCCTTCGTCAGCCGCTCGCGGAGGTTGCGGCTGGTGACGTACTTGCCCTCCTTGCCGACGAACGGGCTGGTGTTCACGCTGAACATCATCGTCAGCGTCGGCGGCTCCACGTCCTCGGGCTGGAGCGGGATCACGTTCAGCGGATCGCAGATCGTGTCGCTGATGTCGACCGATTCCAGGCCGATGAGCGCCACGATGTCGCCGGCGGCGGCCTCCTCGGCGTTCTTGCGGCCGAAGCCGTCGAACACCTGCAGCTGCTGCATCTTGCTCTTCACGACCGACCCGTCGCGCTTCACGATCGCGACCTGCTGGCCCGTCTTGATCACGCCGTTGTAGATACGGCCGACGCCGATCCGGCCGACGTAGTCGTTGTACTGGATGCTGCTGATCCGCATCTGCAGCGGCTTCTCCGAGTCGCCGTGCGGCGCCGGGATGTGCTTCAGCAGCGCCTCGAACACCGGCTTGATGTCGGTCCCCTTCTCCTCGAGCTTCCAGCTCGCCGTGCCGGCGCGGCCGGAGGCGTAGAGCACGGGGAAGTCGAGCGTCTCGTCGTCGGCGCCGAGCTCGACGAACAGGTCGAAGACCATGTTCAGGACCTCGTCGGCGCGCGCGTCCTGGCGGTCGATCTTGTTGATGACGACGATCGGGCGCAGCTCGTGCTGGAACGCCTTCTTCAGCACGAACCGCGTCTGCGGCATCGGGCCCTCGGCGGCGTCGACGAGCAGGAACACGCCGTCGGCCATGCTCAGCACGCGCTCGACCTCGCCCCCGAAGTCGGCGTGGCCCGGCGTGTCGATCAGGTTGATCTTGAACGTCTCTTTGGTCTTCGGGTCGAGGTAGTTGATCGCGACGTTCTTGGCGAGAATCGTGATGCCGCGCTCGCGCTCGAGCGGGTTGCTGTCGAGCATCGTGTCCTGCACCTGGTTGTCGCGGAAGTTTCCGCTCTGGCGCAGCAGCGCGTCGACCAGCGTCGTCTTGCCGTGGTCGACGTGGGCAATGATGGCAACATTCCGAATATCGTTCCGCACAGCGTTCATTGTATCGGGTCCGTGAAGCTAACCGTGAATTCGTTCTGTAAGCCCGTACCTGGCTTGGGGTAATGACCGGACGGTCCGCCCAAGTCGGCCAAGGAGGGGGCGGTAGGATAATCCGCTACCGGCTATTATACAACGTCGGCCGGGGCGGGAGGTTTCCTCGAAAAGGCCCGAAGGTGGCGTGATTTCACACGCTAACTCGACGGCAACAAATGCTTTGTGCGGCCGCCGACACGATCTGACAAGGCGGATCCCGGCACGAGATGCCGCCCTGGCGTCAGGGGCGTTGCGCGTCATCAGGGATCAACCGGCAGATCCGCTGCCCGGGCGATAACGAGGTTCCGGCGGCGACGGCATGCTCGACCGTTCCGGCCGCGGACGCTTCGACAACCGCAGTTGCCTCGTCCGTCTCCAACTCGAACAGCCGCTCCCCCGCCGACACGTGCCCGCCATCAGCCCCGTACCATCGAGACAAAGTGACGCCCGCCCCGAAGTCCGGGGAGCCGCAGTCGTGTGCAGGTTCGTTGTTGCCC
>JAUJNJ010000049.1:1225-55411 GCA_030448225.1 Phycisphaerae bacterium | reverse complement strand
CCTTCAGCCCGCCGGAGTTCGTCGAGTTCGAGCGGTTCTTCAACATGGACGTGCGCGAGATCATCCGCCGCCTGCACGCGGCCGGCCTCGACACGATCCTCGGCGGCGGCGGCGAGATCTTCGCCCTCGCCGCGTCCGCCGCCGCATCGGCATCGGCAAGGCCACCGGCGACGACTGGCTCCGCGTGATGCGCGTCGCGCACGAGGAGGGCCTGAACACCTCGGCGACGATGATGATCGGCCACATCGAGTTCGTCCGCGAGCGGGTCGAGCACATGGCCGCGATCCGCGATATGCAAGATTACGCCCACGCGGTCCGTGCGAGCCGCGAGAACAAGTTCATCGCTGAATCAATGGGGAAGATCCGTGAGATCGCGCGCGTCACCCCGGGCGTCTTCGCAAGGTCTCAGACAATTCCTCCCGGCTATCAACATTCCCCCAACCGGCAGTTACACCGCCTTCATACACTGGCCGTTCCAGCGGGAGAACACGCCGCTCGGCCGGGCCAAGGAGTGGGACCCGGACACCTACGGTCCGTTCGACGACAGCACGAACGAGGACATTCTCCGCGGCCGCGTCGTCCGGATGGCCGGGGCCGACGAGTACCTCCGCACGCTGGCGATCGCCCGGCTCTACCTCGACAACGTCCCGTCGCTCCAGAGCAGTTGGGTGACGATGGGCCCGAAGGTCGGCCAGCTCGCGCTCTACTTCGGGGCCAACGACATGGGCAGCGTGATGATGGAGGAGAACGTCGTCAGCGCCGCCGGCACGACCTACCGCCTCGAGGCCCGCGAGATCTGCCGCCTCATCCGCGACGCCGGCTGGGTGCCCGCCCAGCGCGACCAGTCCTACAACGTCCTGAAGCGCCACGACGGCCCCGACGGCCCCGACCTCCAACCCCTCCCCGCGCCGCCGATGCGCAACGTCCGCAAGATCGACAAGGAGTTCGTCGGCGCCGCCCCCGGCCTCGACGACGGCGCCGACACGAGCGTGAAGGTGCAGTTGCCGATTCTCGGGGGGAGATGAAGTGATTCGACCGCCATCCAACGGGCTTCGTTGGCGACGTCGACTCTCATGGAGCGTCGCCGCCTTCGTGGCGGTCGTTGGCGTGCTTCTGCTCGTTCCGCAGACGAGCGTCGTTCAGCAATTCCGAGGGATCGACGCGATCTGGCGCGACGACGAATGCTACGTGTTCATCGGCGTCGCCAACTCGGGCTGGTCAGGGTCGCTCCTGAAGTACGTGGGACGCTCGGCGCAGGAGATCGTTCTCGGGTGGGCCGCGCCGCCGCTTGCCGTCGGGCGGCGTGAGGACACGATCGTCGTACATTGCCGGGGGGGCCAGATCCATAGGTATCAGTTGAACGACTTCTTCTTCGCCGGTTCCATGGTGCCGATCGAGGGGTCCCTTTACGCGTTTCAGGGCGGGACCCCGCCGACCGTATGGCATTGGACCGGGTCGACGGTCGAACAACTGTCTCCGGACGAGGCGTTGCGCGTCGGCGCGAAGTTTCGGTACTCGTCAGATCAGATCGCGAAGGAGGGGTGGTCCCAGATTGGCGTTCGGTCGCGGTTCCCCCGCCGGCCGGCCGACCAACTTGAGATCAAGCTGCACGGTCCGCCCGTGCACATTGTCGTCGACGCGTACGGGCGGCACGGCCTCAGCAAGAGCATCTCCGTCATCTCGGGCGGCCGGGCGGAGACGGTTTTGGTCGAGGCAGAACGGAAGTGGGTAGACGAGGAGACCTACCGCAGCATGGTAGAAGGTGAATCGGCCCCGTCACGTCGATGAACGCGTCCATCTTCGCCCGCTGCCCGAATTTAGTCGACGCTTTAGAATGCCCCGCATGACCAACATTGCCGGCCAGACGCGGGACGAGCTCAAGGCGCTGCGGTGCCCCAAGTGCACGGCCGCCATGGAGAAGGTGACGTTCGCGGGGATCACGGTGGATCGCTGCGTGCAGTGCAAGGGCCTCTGGTTCGACGCGCGCGAGCAGGAGCGGCTGCGCGCGGTGGAGGGGGCCGAGCAGATCGACGTCGGGCCGCCGCCGCCGCCCGCCGCCGCCGCCGCCGCGCCGGCGACCCCCGGGAAGGTGCAGTGCCCGGTCTGCCACACGCAGATGATCCGGATGACCGACCACCAGCAGCCGCACATCGGCTTCGAGTCGTGCACGGTCTGCTACGGCGTCTTCTTCGACGCCGGCGAGTTCCGCGACTACAAGGAGCAGAACATTCGCGAATCGGTCGGCTGGCTGTTCAGCCGGCGGCGGTGAACGCGGGAAGGGCGGGGCCGGTGGACGGATCGCCGCGCTGATCGTTGTCGGAGCGACGGGTTCTGGCACCGGCGACCCTCGTGAGCCGCCCTCGCCCGCCCGCGCCGCCGACTACCATCTCCGCGACGATGTCACCGCGATTCCTAACCGACGACCAACTGCTCGCCGAGTCCCGCCTCGACCTGTTCCGCGGGTCCGGACCGGGCGGTCAGAAGCGGAACAAGACGTCGAACTCCGTCCGCCTCACGCACGTGCCGACGGGGGTGAGCGTCAGCGCCACCGAGTCGCGGTCGCTCGCGGAGAACAAGCTCTACGCCTTCCGCCGCCTGCGGCTGCGCCTCGCGGCCGACGTGCGCGAGCCGGTCGACCTGCTCCACTTCGAGCCGCCCGACTGGTTCCTCGCGATCCGCCGCGACACGCGCGTCGAGGTCTCGCACCGCCACCCGCACTACGGGGCGACGGTGGGGCTCGTGCTCGACCTGCTCGAGGCGCTCGCCGGCAACCCGGCGGCCGTCGCGGTCAACCTCGGCGTGTCGACGACGACGGTCATCAAGCTGCTCGAGAACGAGCCGGAACTCTGGACCGCCGCCAACCGCATCCGCTCGCGGTTCGCGCTGCCCGCCCTCGCCCACCGGCGGTAAGCGCTCGGGCCAAGGTTCTCCAGCGTTTCGTCGCGAACAATCAATTCCGCTCTCACGGACACGGATTGGGAAACGGTCGGCTCCTTCAGCGATGCGCAACGTGTAACGCCTCCATTTAGCCGGTGGGATTGCCCGCCGCGACCGCGGAACGTTCGCGAACCGACGCTCGCAGGTCACGCGCTCCAGCCCGGATGCTCCACGTGCAGCGCCACTCGCCTGTCCGATCCGGGGCGGCGCTGCGCTCTGCCCCGGCGTGTTCGAGGCGATTGCTCGCTCTACGGTGACGCGGGCTCCCGTTCGTCTGGGGAAACGGGGGGACGCCCGTCCTCCGGCAGCCCGGTGGCGGCTGCGCCGTCGCGTCGCCTATCATCCCGCTCCCATGACGCGGGCGGAGGCGGCGGACACTTTACCGACAGTCGATGACGCGCCGCCGGCCAAGCCGGCGGAGCGGGCGCTGTTCCTCCAGCTCGTGCTGCTCGCGCTGCCGATCCTGGCCGAGAACCTGCTGCACATGCTCGTCGGGCTGACCGACGTCTACGTCGCAGGCCATTTGCGCGAGAACGCGGCGGCGGCGACGGCGGCGGTGGGGTCGGTGGCGTACGTGCTGTGGTTCATCGGGCTGATCGTCGCGACGATCGCCACCGGCAGCACGGCCGTTATCGCGCGGGCGATCGGCGCCAAGCATCGGTCGCTCGCCAACAGCGTCTGCGGGCAGAGTGCGACGGCCGCCGTGCTGCTGGGCGTCACGCTCTCGCTCGGCGCGATCGTCTTCGCCCGCCCGATCGCGGCCGCCACCGGCCTCACCGGCGACGCCCATGACTACGCGCTGTTTTACATCCGCGCGCTGGGGATCTCGCTGCCGTTCAGCACGTTCCTGTTCGCCGCCAACGCCTGCCTGCGCGGCGCCGGCGACACGATGACGCCCGCGATCTCGATGGTGCTCGTCGACGGGACCAACGCCGTCCTCAGCATCGGCCTCGCCCGCGGGCTGTTCGGCCTGCCGGAACTGGGCTTCCAAGGCATCGCGATCGGGACGGTGACGGCGTACGCCGGCGTGCTGCAGTTCGCGATGCTCGTGCGGCCGCGGCGGGGTGCGGCTGCACCTGCACCGGCTCCGGCCGCACTGGCACACGATGCGCGCATCCTGCGGATCGGCCTGCCGAGCGGCGCGCAGAACCTGATCTCCTGGCCGCGCAGTTCGGCATCGTCATCCTGATCAACCGCCTCGACGCGACGAACGTGGCGGGGTCGGCCCACATCATCACGATCCGCCTCGAGAGCATCAGCTTCATGGGCGGCTTCGCCGTCGCGACGGCGGCGGCGACGCCGTCGGCCAGAGCCTCGGGGCGCAAGGACCCCGCCCGAGTCGGGAGGCGTACCTCGCGTACGTGTGGCCATCGGCTGGATGGGGGCGTGGGGCCTTGGGTTCGTGCTGGTCCCGCAGGCGTTCGCGTCGTTCCTCAGCGACGACCCGGACATCATCGCGCTGGCGGCCAAGTGCCTGTTCATCGCCGGGTTCATCCAGCCGGGCTTCGCGGCGACGATGGTCTTCGACGGCACGCCTCCGCGGCGGGCGACACGGTGGCCGCCATGGTGATTAACCTCGCCAGCGTGCTGCTGCTGCGGCTGCTGGGGGTGCTGGTCATCGTGCTCTACTTCAAGCTCGGCCTCGTCGCCATCTGGTGCGTGCTGCCGAACTCATGATCCGCGGCATCCTCATCTACGGCCGTTTCCTCCACGGCGGGTGGAAGAGATTGAGGTGTAGTGCGTAGTACGTAGTGCGTAGTGCGTAAGAAGAATCAGGAGGCGAGGTCTTCCGTTTCCTCTTACCTACGCACTACGCACTACGCATTCCTCCTCTATACTTCCCCCATGTCGTTGAAAGACGTCGATCTGGATGCCGCCTTCCGCCGGCTCGCCGACCGCCGGATCGAGGAGGCGATGAAAGTTCGACAACCTGCCGGGCCACGGCAAGCCGCTCGACCTCGAGCCGATGCCGGCCGAGGAGAACGCGCGGCTGATGTGGTGGGCGCTGCGGATCATGAAGCAGAACGACTTCACGCCGACGAGATCCGCTGGCGCAAGGCGATCGACGGGCTCCGCGACTCGACGCCGCCCGCGACGAGGCGAGCGTCACTTCCATCGTGTCGAAGGTGAACGACCTCGTGCACAAGCTCAACACGCTCGGCACGAACGCGCTGAAGTCCCCGATCGCGCCGTCGCTCGACCCGGAACTCGTGCGTTTCCGCGAGCGATCCGGGAAAGCGTCGGCGACGTAGCGCTCGAAGCGATCGAAGGAACCGCCGAGAGGCGGAGACGCGGAGAGCCGCGGAGAAAACAGAAACCAGTTCTGCAACTCCGCGCCTCCGCGCCCCGCGGTGAATCATCTTCAATTTCGCGGTGTCTCGTTAAGATCGATGTGCCGGCCCCGGCGTCCCGGCTTCAGGGGGGCCGTCTCCAACGTGAGTCGCCGATGTCCCTCGCCCCCACGCTCGACAAACTCGCCCTGGCCGCTCAGGTGAAGGAGAAGGCGGGCGCTCGGGTTCGACCTCGTCGGCGTCGCCCGGGCCGACCGCTCAGCGAACGCCGACTACTTCCGCCGGTGGCTCGACGAGGGGCGCGAGGGGTCGATGGCGTACCTCGCGCGCGTCGACGAGCGGACCGACCCCGCCACCTACTTCCCCGGGGCGCTGAGCGTGATCTGCGTCGCCATCAACTACCACACGCCGCTCGAGCCGGTGCCGCCGGAGGAGGCTGTTCACCACGGGCGCGTCGCGCGGCGCGCTCGGGGTCGATTACCACGAACTCATCAAGCGCCGGCTCCACAAACTGGCCGATTGGCTGCGCGAAGCCGTCCCCGGCGCCCGCACCCGCGCGGCCGTTGATACGCGCCCGTGCTCGAGCCGCGACCTGGCGGCACGGGCGGGGATCGGGTGGGTCGGCAAGAACACCTGCGTCATCCACCCGCGGGTCGGCTCCACCTGGCTCCTGCTCGGCGAGGTGATCACCACCGCCGACCTGCCCGCCGACACCGCCGAGGCAGATCACTGCGGCACCTGCACCCGTTGCCTCGACGCCTGCCCGACGGGCGCGATCACCGCGCCCTATGAACTGGACCCTGACGGTGCATTTCGTACCTGACGATCGAGCACCGCGACGACGTTCCAGCCGAGCACGAGCGGGCGATCGGCAACTGGCTGTACGGGTGCGACGTCTGCCAGGACGTCTGCCCGCACAACGCGAAGGCGCCTCCCGCCACCGACCCCGCCATGGTGCCGCGCTTCCCGACGGGAACGCTCGACGTGCGGGAGGTGCTCGGTTGGTCGGACGACGAGTACCGGACCGCCCTGCGACACAGCGCGATGAAACGGGTGAAGCTGCCGGTCCTGCAACGGAACGCGCGGATCGTCGAGCGGAACACCATCGAATCGTAAAAGTCGAAAGGGCAGGGGCTTCCGTTTTAGCGTTTCGGGCGGATGCCCGGAGATTACGAAGTCCAGACGAGCGATGGCGCCTCATTCTCCGCCTTGCGACACTTGGCACGCCCGCGACCCGCTCGATTGAATCCTGCCGGCCCAACCGATAAATTGCTCCGCTTTCCCGATCGGTTCATCCTTCAGTCAGGAGTCGACGTGTCCCCCCATTTCCGGCGCAGCACGCACCTGTTCACGAGCGAATCCGTCACGATGGGCCACCCCGATAAGGTGTCCGACCAGATCAGCGACGCCATCCTCGACGCGATCCTCGTCGACGAGCTCAAGCTGCAGGCGGAGGGCAAGAGCAGCGTGGTGAATACCCGCGTGGCGTGCGAGACGCTCGTGACGACCGGGCAGGTCGTGATCGCCGGCGAGGTGCGGACCAACACGTACGTCGACGCCGCCCAGATCGCGCGGAACACGATCAAGGAGATCGGCTACACCCACGCCGACATCGGCTTCGACTACCACTCCTGCGGCGTGCTGACGGCCATCCACTCGCAGTCGGCCGACATCGCGATGGGCGTCGACCACGCCGGCGGCAAGGAGACCGAGCAGGAGATGGGCGCCGGCGACCAGGGCCTGATGTTCGGCTACGCGACGGACGAGACCGACGTGCTCATGCCGCTGCCGATCCACCTCGCCCACCGCATCGTCGAGCGGCTCAGCGAGATGCGCGAGACCGAGATGAAGTGGCTCCGGCCCGACGGCAAGAGCCAGGTCACCGTCGAGTACAAGGACGAGCGGCCCGTCCGCGTGCACACGGTCGTCGTCAGCACGCAGCACGACACGAGCGTGCTCGACAAGAACGACCGCTTCGCCGACTCGGCCAAGCGGGAGATTATCGAGAAGGTGATCCGCCCGGTGATCCCGGCCCAGTACTGGAACGACCGAATTATCTTCCACATCAACCCGACGGGGAAGTTCGTCATCGGCGGCCCGCACGGCGACACCGGCCTGACCGGCCGCAAGATCATCGTCGACAGCTACGGCGGGCGCGGCGCGCACGGCGGCGGGGCGTTCAGCGGCAAGGACCCGACGAAGGTCGACCGCAGCGCCTGCTACATGGCCCGCTACATCGCCAAGAACATCGTCGCCGCCGGCATCGCCGACAGCGCCGAGGTGCAGCTCGCCTACGCGATCGGCGTCGCGCAGCCGGTGAGCGTGACGGTCAGCACCGAGGGCACGAGCGCGATCCCGGAAGACAAGATCGCCGAGCTCGTCCTCGAGCACTTCCCGCTCACGCCGCGCGGCATCATCAAGCACCTCGACCTGCTGAAGCCCATCTACAAGGAGACCGCCCGCCACGGCCACTTCGGCCGCGTCCCCACGGCCGCCGGGCATTTCAGCTGGGAGAAGACCGACAAGGCCGAACTGCTCGCCAAGGCGGCGGGGACTACGGTGCGGAAGTCGAAGTAAGGCGGGCGGTACGACACGGATCGGGATGAACCCCGCGCCCGCCCCAGGCGCGACATGGCCGCTTCGGCGGCCATGCACGCAGGTGAAATGCCGCCCTAGCGGATCACGAACTGCGCCAATCCGAGCAGCGCGAAGAAGCCGACGACGTCGGTGACGGTCGTGGCGAAGATCGTCGCCGATTGGGCCGGGTCGAACCCGAGCCACTTCATTGCGAAGGGGATCGCCACGCCGGTCACGGCGGCCAGCGTGTGGTTGATCACCAGCGCGAGGCCCACCACCAGCCCCAGCGCCGCCCGGTTCTCCTGCTGGAACGTGACGGCGACGGCGGCGGTGACGAGGCCGACCGTGATGCCCGTGACGAACCCCACCAACGCCTGGCGGATCAGCACGCGCCCGAGCAGCGCCCGGTCCACCTCGCCCAGCGCGATGCCGCGGACGGCGACCGCCATCGCCTGGGCGCTGGCGTTGCCGCCCATGCCGGCCACGATCGGCATGTAGACCGCCAGGATCGCGAACCGCTCGATCGTGCTCTCGAACATGCTGACGACCGCACCGGCGAGGAACGCGGTGCCCAGGTTCACCAGCAGCCACCACACGCGCTTGCGGAAGCTGAAGTGCCACGGGCTGGTCAGCCGTTCCTCGGCGCCGGCGCCGAACATCTTCTGCACGTCCTCGGTCGCCTCTTCCTCCACCACGTCGACGACGTCGTCGACCGTGATCAGGCCGACGAGGATGTTGCGCTCGTCCACGACCGGCACGGCGAGGAACCCGTAGCGGCGCATCAGCCGGGCGACGGCCTCCTGGTCCATCGTGACCGGGACCGAGCGGACGTTGGGCCGCATGATGTCGCGGAGCAGGCGGCTGGGCTTGGCGAGGATCAGGTCGCGCATCGACAGCACGCCCACGAGGTGTCCGCGGCGGTCGATCACGTAGACGTAGAACATCTGCTCGAGCTGCTCGCTGAGCCGCCGGAGCTGGGCGATCGCGTCCTCGACGCTGAGGTACTCGTAGAGGGCCGTGACCTCGGTGGTCATGATCCCGCCGGCCGAGTCGGGCGGGTACTGCTCGAGGCGGCGGACCTCGTCGCTCTCCTCGGCGTCCATCTCGGCGACGATCTCGTCGTGCTTGGCCGCGGGGACCAGTTCCAGCACGTCGACGCGGTCGTCGGGGTCCATCGCCGACAGGACCATCGACGCCTCGGCCGACTCCATGTCGGCCACGACCGACGCGGCGATCGCCGGGTCCATCTCCGAAAAGATCGCGCCGGCGGTCGTCGGGTCGAGGTATTCGGCGACGCCGGCCGCCTGCTCGCTCGTCATGTGCTCGAGTACGGTCGCCCCGTCCGGGGCGGGGATCTCCTCGATCTTGCACGCCACGAGCTCGGCCGAGTCGGTCGGCAGCACCACGATCGGCGCGCGGGCGTCGCGCGCCTCCCGCGCCGCCTCCTCGTCGGCCTCCTCGTCTTCCTCGATCTGTGTGCCTTGTTCTGCCATGCGTCAAGCCCACCGCCCCGATCGGCCGGCGGATAATAAGCGGCGCGTGCCGTCGAGGGCAACGGCGGTGCGCGGAGCGGGCGCGGTGAGGAGGGAGTGGGGAGTGGAAGAGTGAGGAATGGGGAGTGGAAGAGTGGAGAGTGCGGTGCGCCACTGCGGAGGCGCTCCGTCAATTCTTGGTTGCTGCATCTCGCTTGATGCGAGTGCACAGAAACGCCGACGGAACTTGTTCCGTGGGTTCTCTCCCCGAAGGCACGCAATCTTATCGGTGAATAACCACGGGCACGTCGGGCTCGCGCCGCGTCATTCCGCTGGACCTTAGTCCAGCGCCGCGTACCAGAACAGCGTGGCCGACTCCTTCACGAGGTCGTGGTTGGTCAGGCGTTGCGTGTCGACGCCCGCGATCTCGAAGCCGCACTTGGAGAGCAGCAGGGCGGCGGGGAGGTTGTCGGTCAGCGTTTCGGTCGTGACCGCGCGCAGCTCCTGCTCGCGCGACAGGGCGACGACCTGGAACAGCATGGCCGTGGCCAGCCCCTGGCGGCGGAAGTCGAAGTCGACGCGGAGGTCGTGCAGGCGCATCGTCCTGCGGCCCGGGTCGAGCTGCGCCAGCAGCAGCGCGACCTTCGCGCCCTCGTGCTCGGCGAGGATCGCGTGGCCCTCGTCGGCGCCGGTGGCGATCTGCCGCAGGACGAACCGCCGCTCGTCGTCGAGGCGGTTGGGCAGGATCCGCCGCTCGCGCAGCGGCCGTTCGCCGAGCTTCCACCCGACCGACAGGCCCTCCCCGATCTTGTCGAGGTGCAGGTAATGACCCGACTCGATCGTGCCGTCGATCTCCACGAGGTCCTCGACGTCGGCCGCGGTGACGGGGCGGATCTCCATGCCGGCAGGATATCGTGCGGACGGGGGGGAAGGCGACGTTTGCGTTGGGACGCGCCGGGGTTGGGGAGGTGGTGGGGTGGTGGCGTGGTGGCGTGGTGGGGTGGTGGGGTGGTGGGGTGGTTAAACTTTAAGTTGCTCCACGTCATTTAGCCGGCGGGCTTGCCCGCCGTGTTCACCGCATGCCCGTCAACGCACGCGAAGAGATTCCGCGCGGGTCGTCGCGCAGCAAGCTCGATCGGGCGGGGTGGTGCCTGCGTGGGGCACGTGTTCACCGGGCTCGCAGGCGAGCCGGCAAGACAATTCGCCGCCGCACTACCGTGTGATGTGATCTCCCACGCACGAAAGCTGCGCCGGGCCGTTCCCGCCGCCGGCGTCGCGATCTTTCTCCTTCCCACCCGCTGACGAGCGGGACCAGCCGCTATACTTCCCGTCGATGACGTCCGGGAACTTCTTCGACTTCAAGGAACAGGTCACCCGCCGCCGGCCGCTGCCCGCCGCCATCGGCGACGGCGCGGCACCGGCGGGGGCACCCGGGGACCCGCCGTTGAGCGTCTCGCAGCTCACGGCTCGGATCACGAAGGCGATCAAATCCGGGATGCCGCAGTCGGTGATGGTGAAGGGGGAGGTGAGCAACTTCCACCCGAACCGGGCGTCCGGGCACGTCTACTTCACCATGAAGGACGCCGGCGCCTGCGTCGACTGCGTGATGTTCAAGTCCGACGCCGACCGCGTGAAGTTCACGCCCGGCGACGGGATGGAACCCATCGCCGGCGGGCGGGTCGACGTCTTCCCGAAGAAGGGGAAGTACCAGCTCTACGTCGCCAGCCTCCAGCCGGTGGGGCAGGGGCGCTGGAACTGGCGTTCCAGCAGCTGAAGGCGAAGCTGGAAGGCGAGGGGCTGTTCGCCGCCGAACGCAGCCGCCCGCTCCCGGCGTACCCGGTCCGCATCGCGATCGTCACGAGCTGCAACACCGCCGCCCTGCAAGACGTGCTGAAGGTCCTGCGGCGGTTCCCGTGGCTGCGGCTGTTCGTCTACAACGTTCCCGTCCAGGGCGACGGCGCCGGCCGCCGCATCGCCGACGCCATCAAGACCGTCTCCCGCGGCAAGTGGCGGGTCGCCGACCCCGCCGCCGACCGACCCACACATTGGGCCCGACGCCCCACTCCCCACTCCGCCACCCCCACTCCTCCGTTTGACGTGCTCCTGCTCGTCCGCGGCGGCGGGTCGCTCGAGGACCTGTGGTGCTTCAACGAGGAGGCGGTCGCCCGGGCGATCGCGGCGTCGGACCTGCCGGTGATCACCGGCATCGGCCACGAGATCGACACGAGCATCGCCGACCTCGTCGCCGACTACTGGGCCCACACGCCGACCGAGGCGGCCCAGGTGCTGACGCGCAACTGGCACCCGGCGAAGGAGGCGATCGACTTCGCCGGCATCCGGCTCGAGCGGTCGATCCGCAACGGGCTGCGCGCACGCGCGCGTGCGGCTGACCGGCGTCGAGCCGCCACGAGTTCTTCCGCCGCCCGCTCGACCGCGTCAACGCCGCTGCGGCAACTGCTCGACGAGCCGCCAGCGGGGATGGGGATGGCGGTCGAGCGCCGCACGTCCGACCTGCGCGAGCACCTCCACGACCTCGCCGCCCGCCTCGAGCGCCACGGCCCGGCCGCCATCGTCGCCCGTTTGCGGCAGCGCCTGCACGGCGACGAGCATCGGCTGTCTGCCAGCCGGGCGGCGTGCGTGCTGCGGTGCAAGGACCGTCTCGCCGACCTCACCGCCCGCCTCAGCGGCCGGCACCCGCGGCACCGCCTGCGCCTCCTGGCCGAGCCGCCCGACGCCACCGAGGCCCGACTCCGCCACGCGATGGCGCACACGGTTCAGAACCAGGTCGAGCACCTCGACGGCCTGGCCGCGCTACCTGTCGGCCCTCAGCCCCGAGGGCGTCCTCCGCCGCGGCTACAGCATCACCCGCCGCAAGAAGGACGGCGCGCGATCGTGCGCCACGCGGCGGACGTGCGGCCGGGCGAGCGACTCGTCACCCGCGTGGCCGACGGCGAAGTGGAATCGACGGCGGACGACCCGCGGCAGCCGAGGTTATTCGAATGAACGACGCAGCGCGACCGCGTCGCGGCCCGAAAGCCGTCGAAGTCTTCGTCGTGCTTGGAATCGTTGCGTGCTCCTCGTCTCGATGGTCGTTCCAGCGATCATCAAGAGTCGGCAGGAGCGGAGGCCCCACGAACGCAACCGGCGAGAAACCGGCTTCATGAGGCGGTTCGGGACGTCGTGTTCCTTTACGCCAACGACAGGAACGGCCGTCTGCCCGAGAGCATCGACGCCGCGGCGACTACATGCATCCGGACGATGCACCCCTGTTGCGAAGGCTCGTGTACGTCGCCGCGGGAAGGCCATCGGACTCGGACAAAGACGAGCTGATGGCCTACATGGTCGTCAATTCCGAACGGCCGGGCGGCGTCTACGCCGTCTTCTGGACGGTCACGTGACGTTCTTCGAACGGGAGGAGATCGAGGCTGCTGGCGAACGAACCGCCGGGGACGCGGCCGACGAGTCAGCCAGTGTCACGCTGAAACGAGAACGGGTTGCCGCACCGGAAGGTGCGGCAACCCGTTCAGGTTGATCAGGTTTGTCATTCTGTCCCGCAGTGCGGCGGGCGACGTCCCCGCTGACGCGGCTAAGCCGCAAGCGGCTGTCGTGGGGGCGCGTCGACCGACGTAACGCCTACGTCGCCATGCCGGCGAACGAGCCGGAGCGGCTGCCGGGGGGCTGGGTTGGCCGTTCTCGACGCGCGCGGTTGCGGAGCGTGTGCTGGATGACCTCCAGCCGCCGGCCGTCGCTGATGGACGGGCGTCGGCCGGGGTTGCTCTTCACGCACATCGTCAGGTTCGACAGGCCCTCGGGCACCTGCGGGTTCCGGTCGCGGCGCGGGGGATGCGGTCGTCCACGAGGAAGCTCGTGTCCTTCGCGTGGCCTTTGTTCACCGTGTGGAGAGCGTGGGCATCTTCCGCCGCACAGGCTCCAGTAGAGCGTGGCGCCGAAGTTGAACACGTCGGTCCCTGCGGGTCACCGACTCGCACTTCACCTGCTCGGGGGCGATGTAGTCGGGCGTGCCCTGATGCGGCTCTTGGCCGTGCCGATCTTGCAGGTCTGGCCGAGGTCGATCACCTTCGCCTGCCCGCCGGCGTCGACGAGGATGTTGTTGGGCTTGAGGTCGCAGTGGACGTAGCCCATGTGGTGCAGCAGCGCCTTGCCGCCTTGGCGGTCTGGATGAAGACGATCGGTCAGCCCGAACATCGTCTGCGGCAGGCGGCGTTCGAGCGGGATGCCGTCGAACAGCTCCAGCAGCAGCACGGCCTTCGGTGACCTTGCGAAAGAGCGTCTTCTTCGTCAGCGGTTCGATCGAGCAGGCGCAGGCCGCGTACTGCACGAGGCGGCCGACCTCGTACTCGGCCTCGAGCTGCTCGACGAAGCGCTGGTCCTTGTCGGTCTTGGGCACCACGTGCTTCATCGCGTAGAGCTGCCCGGTCGACGGGTGGCTCACCGCGTAGATCGCGCTGCCCGCGCCTGGCCGATGTAGTCGATCACGTCGTAGCCGAACAGCGACTTGGGAACGTCCTGCCCACCCGAAAACATGTCGGCGTTGCTCATACGACTTTACTCCCCAGGGACTCGTGGGTGCACTCGGGCGGGTTGGTTCCCGTGAGGCACGAGCACCCTGCTATGCAGTGTATACGCCACCGATGGGCGTTCATTTGCGAACGTTACGCGAAAATTTCGCGGCCGCCGGCTCGCACGTTCAACCCCGGGCTGACTGCGCTTCACCAAAACGGGCGGCGTCGTAGCGGGTCGCGTCGCGTCGCCGTGGAAGCCACCTACCTCTCGTCTTCCGGCCAAAACACGGCGTTGAGAGGATACGCGGTGTCTCCTCCGCAGAACGCTTGGAAGTTTACCGAAAGCAAAAGTTTCGCCTCTACCGCCTGAATGGGTCTGGCGGCAACGTCAGACGGCAAAAAAGAAGACGGAGCGGAAGGCAGTGCGCCTTCCCGCTCCGTCTCATTCCGCTAGATTGTGATCCAGATAACCCCGTGCCGGGCGGTCTTGCTGGCAAGGCGGTTTGACGAAGGCGGTTCTACGCCTGCCAGGACGACGACTTGAACTCGCTCAGCGCCCGCTTGAGCCGGTCTTCAATGTCGGCCGTCAGCTCCTGCTTGCTGCCGAGAGTCATTGCGCAGGGTCGCGTGCCGCTGGTCGAGGAACGTGAGCAGGGCGTTCTGGAACTCCTGGATGCGGTTGACCGGAACGTCGTCCATGTATCCTTTGGTGGCGCGTAGATGACCATGACTTCCTGTTCAACGGGCATCGGGCGGTACTGCGGCTGCTTCAGGAGTTCGACGAGGCGGGCGCCGCGGTCGAGCTGGGCCTGCGTGGCCTTGTCGAGTTCCGTGCCGAGCTGCGCGAACGCCTCGAGCTCGCGGTAGGCGGCGAGGTCAAGGCGGAGCGAGCCGGCGATCTTCTTCATCGCCTTCGTCTGGGCGTTGCTGCCCACGCGCGACACGCTGATGCCGACGTTAATGGCCGGGCGGACGCCGGCGAAGAACAGGTCGGGCTCGAGGTAGATCTGCCCGTCGGTGATGCTGATCACGTTCGTCGGGATGTAGGCCGACACCTCGCCTTCCTGCGTCTCGATGATCGGCAGGGCGGTGAAGCGACCGCCGCCGTTCTCGTCCGACAGCTTCACGCGCGCGAGCAGGCGGCTGTGGAGGTAGAACACGTCGCCGGGGAACGCCTCGCGGCCCGGCGGGCGGCGGAGCAGCAGCGAGAGCTGGCGGTAGGCGGTGGCCTGGCGCGTCAGGTCGTCGTAGACGCAGAGCGTCGCCTGGCCCCGCACGAAGTACTCGGCCATGGCGGTGCCGGCGTAGGCGGCGATGTACTGCATCGGGGCGGGGTCGGCGGCGGTCGTCGCGACGACGACGGTCGTGTACTCCATCGCCCCGCGGCCCGCGCAGCGTCCGATGATGCCCGCGACGGTCGCTTCCTTGGACCCGATGGCCACGTAGAAGCACTTCACCCCGCGGCCCTTCTGGTTGATGATCGTGTCGATCGCGATGGCCGTCTTGCCGGTCTTGCGGTCGCCGATGATCAGCTCGCGCTGCCCGCGGCCGATCGGGGATCATGCTGTCGATCGCCTTGATGCCGGTCAGCATCGGCTCTTCACCGGCTGCCGCTCGGCGATGCCGGGGCAACGATGTCCATCTTCCGCGTCTCGGTCGACGGGATCGCCGGCCCGCCGTCCAGCGGCTGGCCCAGCGGGTTCACCACGCGGCGATCACGGCCTCGCCGACCGGCACCTCGAGCAGGCGGCCGGTCGCCTTGACGGTGTCGCCCTCCTTGATCGTCAGGTAGTCGCCGAACACGACCGCGCGCCGATCGAGTCCTCTTCAAGGTTGAACACCTGGCCCATCGTGCCGTTCTGGAACTCCAGCAGCTCGCCGGCCATCGCGCCCTTCAGGCCGTAGACGCGCGATGCCGTCGCCGACCTCGATAACGGTCCCGACCTCGCTGACGCCGACCCGCTGTTCGAAGCCGGCGATTTCCTGCTTCAGGATGCTCGTGATTTCCGCGACGTTAATCGACATTTGGCTCTCCGAAATGCTGTTTCAACCACGAAGGCACGAAGACACGAAGCGATGCCTGTTGTGGGCTGATATTTTAGGTAGTCCGCTTCGTGACTTCAGTACTTCGTGGTTCAAATTCTTCTTACTTCCGGCGACGTCAGCAGGGCGCTGCCGCATCGCCTGGAGCTGGTAGCGGACGCTCGTGTCGATGAGCTTGTCCTCCACCCGCAGGATCATCCCGCCGATGATCGCCTCGTCGACGTACTGGTGCACGACGGCGGTCTTGCTTGCCGCCCGGCTGACGCGGCTGGCGGACCTGTTCGAGCTGGGCGGCGTCAGGCCGCTGCGCGCGACGGTCACGTCGACCTCGATGATGCCGCGGCTGCTCTTCGAGCAGCGCGCGTCGTACGCCTCGGCGATCTGCCCGAGGTGGCCGATCCGCCGTGCGCGTTGAGCACGCCGAGGAAGTTCCACAGCAGCGGCGACACCCGGCCGCGGAAGATCCGGTCGATCGCCGCGACGCTCGCCCTCGCCGATGCCCGGGTCCGACAGGAACGCCCCGAACGACGGGTTGGCCGCCAGGACCTCCGCAGCTCTGCCATCTCGCGGCCGAGCGCGTCGGTCTGGTTCTGCTCGTTCCCCAGCTCCAGCAGCGAGCGGGCGTAGGCGTTGGCGGTGTATGAGTTGACGGTCGTTGGCATCGGTGTCTATTGCGTAGTGCGTAGTGCGTAGTGCGTAAGAAGACAAGCGCAGACGCCACCAGACGCGGAGTCTGCTCTTCTCTTCTTACGCACTACGCACTACGCACTACGCACTCCTGAGTTAGTTCCGGCCGATCCCTTGAACCTGGTCGAGGCTGCGGGCCAGCAGGTCGCGCTGGTCGTCGGGGTTGAGGTTGCGCTGCAGGATCTTCTCGGCGATGTTCGTCGCGAGGTTGACCGCCTCGCCGTGGATCTGGCCGATCGCCTGGTCGCGGGCGGCTTCGATGTCGCGGTTGGCGCGCTCCTTGGTCTCCTCGGCGTCCTGCTGGGCGCGGGCGCGGATGTTCGTGGCGATCGCCTCGCCGTCGGCGGTCGCCTTGGCGAGCATCTCGCGGATGCGCGTCTCGGCGCCGGCGAGCTGCGCGTTGTAGTCGCGGAGCGTCGCCTCGGCGCGGGCGCGGGCGGCGTCGGCGTCGGCGATGTCCTGGCGGATCTTGTCCTCGCGCGCCTTGAGGCCGCCGGCGATCGGGCCCCAGGCGTACTTGCCGAGGATCGCCAGCAGCGCGAGGAACACGATCAGCGTCGTCAGCGACGTGACCAGCCCCGTGTTGATCGGGTTGAGCAGCGACGGCTTGCCGTGGTCGCCGGCGCCGGCGCCGTGGGTGCCGTCGGCGTGGTCGGCGGTGGACTCGACGGCCGCGGCGGGGTTGCCGCCGTGGCCCGCCGGTTCGTCGGCGGCGGTGGCGACGCGCGGCGCGGCCGCGAGCGTCAGCAGGAGGAGGAGGGCGGCGGCGGCGGTGCCGTGTCGGTTCATCTCGGGGTCTCCGTTGCCTTGTTCGATGATCAGCCGCGGGTGCGGGAGGGACGGGACCGGACCATTCGCTCCGACGTCCGTGTCGTCCTCGCCTCGTCCGCGGCTCGACTGTCTGCGTTCACACGACGAATCGTGGCCCCGCCCGGCGCCAGCGCCGGCGGGCCGCAAAGCCCGGGCGACGGCTGTTCGCCGCCGCCCGGGTGGTCATTACTGCAGGAGCTGATCCGGCACGCCACGGATCAGGCAGATCACGAGCGCGAACAGTGTCGCGCCCTCGATCAGCGCGGCGCTGATGATCATCGTGGTGAAGATGCGGTCGCCGGCCTCGGGCTGACGCGCGATCGCGTCGACCGCGTGCGAGCCGATGGCCCCGATGCCCTTGCCGGCACCGATGATGACTAGCCCGGCGCCGACGCACGCGCCGGCGACGATCAGGCCGATGTTCCAGTCGACGTCGCCGCCGACGCCGGGGCCCGCGGTGTTGCCGCCGGCGGTCCCGCCGGCGGTCTGGGCCAGCGCGGCCGAGGCGGGCATCAGCAGCAGGGCGAGCACGCCCATCAGGAAGAACTTACGCATAACAGGATCCTCTTGGCGGGCCCACATTTCGCGGGTGGGGCCCTGTGACCCGGCCCGGCGAGGTCGGGCGATCAAACACGAGCCAACCGGACGCAGGGTCCGCCAGACCATCCGCCCTCGCGGCGGTACGTCATGGCTCTTTAGTTGTATTCACCACGAAGGCACGAAGACACGAAGAGCAGGCCTGCAGTTCCGCGTTCCTTTAGCTGCCCGTCTCGATCGTTTGGACGATCATCACCTAGTGATGCCTTGGCAGCGGGTCGTTCGCTGCACACCAAAGGTGTCTTCCAGTCTCGCTCTTTGCCCTCTTCAACGCTTCGTGACTTCGTGCCTTCGTGGTTCAATTTCGTCTTTAACCGCTCAAGCCGCCGAGGGCGTCACCGCGCGGTGGTCGCCGTGGGCGCCGACGTGCTCGCCGTCGTGCGGGTCCGTGTGGGCGTCGTGGTGCTCGCCGTGGTCGTGGACGACCATCTGGCCGATGAACAGGCTCGTCAGGAACGTGAACAGGTACGCCTGAAGGAACGCCACGAACAGCTCGAGGCACATGATCGCCGCGGCGCCGATGACGGCCGGGATGCCGATCACCACGGCCCCGCCGTAGCTCTTCATGCCCGCCGCCGCCAGGGCCGGGAAGCCGATCAGCACCGCCAGCAGGATGTGCCCGGCGGTCATGTTGGCGGCCAGTCGCAGGAACAGCGCGAACGGCTTCACGAGCATGCCGATGATCTCGACCGGCACCATGATCGGGGCCATGTACCACGGCGCGCCGCCGAGGAAGTGCTTGGCGTAGTTCGTGAATCCGTTCGCCCGCACGCCGCTGACGTGGATCATCACGAAGCTGAACAGCGCCAGCACCGCCGTGACGTAGGGGTTTGCGGTGGGGGTGCCGTAGACGCCGTGGGCGTCCGGGTTGCCGGTGATGAGCCGGGCGATCGGGGTGGTGATGAGGTCGAGCGGCAGCAGGCCGAGCAGGTTGTTGAACAGGATGAAGAAGAACAGCGTCCAGAGGAACGGCATGAACCGGTCGGTGTCCGCGCCGAGCACCGGCTTGGCGACGTCGTTGCGGACGTAGAGCAGCACCGCCTCGAACATGTTGCGCGTGCCGGTCGGCACGAGCTCGCCGCTGCGGTAGCGCTTGGTGATCGCGGGGAAGATCAGCAGCATCAGGCCGGCGGCGATGAGCATCATCACCATGTGGTTGCTGAGCAGCCACCACCCGGTCGTCGAGTCGTTGCCGGTGTAGGCGATCGCGTGGTCGACCACGTGCGAGAGCGGGTCGTCGGCGGCGAGGATCGGCGGGATCAGGAGGTTAGCGATTGTCATGCTGAGCATCGATGTCCTTTGCCCGGGACGTGCCGGACGAGGCGTTGCTGCGGGCGGCGGCGTCGCGGGCGAGCATCAGGCGGGCGACGACGTACGTTTCGGCGGACAGGACGGCGAAGTAGTACGGCACGATCATCAGGAGCGTCGCCGACCGCGGGTACCCGCCCAGCACGACGGCGGCGACCCCGCCGCCGAGGCCGATCACGGCCCGCACGGCGGCGGCGGCGAAGTAGGCGGCGGCGACGTGCTCGGGCTTGGCCCCGCCGCGCGCAGCGCCGTCGCCACGACCGCCGCCGACGCCGCGGCCGCCGCCACGCTCACGACCGACGCCGCCGCGAACGCACGCCACCAGTCGGCCCGCACCGCCAGCAGCAGCACCGCAACTAGCGCCCGGCGCGCGACGAGCAGCGCGACCACGGCGACGGCCCGCGTGAGGCGGGCGGTGGCAGGGTCGATCGCGACGGTCGGCGCGCGGCGCGCGGCGCGCGTCGCCTCCGCCGGCCGGTTCTCGTCGTCGTCGATCTGCGCCATCGCACCCGTCATAATCGTTCGCCGCGATCTTCGCTCAGAGGTTCAGGCCAGATGACGGCGAATTGAACCACGGAGACACGGAGACACGGAGATCGGAGGAGACGAGGGTGGACGATTGGAGGATGGCGGATGGAGGAAGAGGGACCCGCGGCGTTTCGGTTCTCCTCCAACCTCTATGTCCGATCCGCTGTCTTCGTCCCCTCCTCCTACCTCCGTGTCTCCGTGTCTCCGTGGTTCAATTATCCGATCCCGCCACATGAGCTCACGAGTTTCGGAATGACTTCTTCGCCGCCCGCGCCCATGTTGTAGAGGCCGACGGCGAAGCCGATCACGCCGCCGACGAGCATGAGCCACGGGCTCGTGTCGAGCCAGCGGTCCAGGCCGTAGCCGATGCCGCCCATCAGGCCGACGGCGACGATGAACTCGATGCCGACGCCGGTCATCCGGTGCCAACCCGCCATCGACGACGACGCGTGCGGCCGGCCGGCGGGGGGCGGGTCGATGTGGGGTCGGGTTCCTCGTTCGGGCGCGTCGGCGGCGGCCCCTCCGGCACGTGGCGGTTGCGTCCTCGACCCCGCCGGCCCCGCGTCTCCGGACGCGTTGCCGCGGAAGATCGTGAAATCTCGCACGAAGTCGGGCGCGACCCCGCCGCGGATCTGGCGCGCGACGGGGGGCGGTAGCGTAGTGGGGCGGCCGGTGGAGGTCAAGGTGGGAAGGGCGGCTCTTTTACGACGCGCGTGCCGCGCGGGCTCTGGAGGAGGAATTGAACCACGGAGACACGGAGGCACGAAGGTAGGACGGAGGCGAGGATGGAGGATGAGGACGGAAGATGGAGGAGGCGGTGGTTCATCGCCGGCTCCTACGGGTTCTTCCATCCTCTATCTCGATCCTACATCTTCGTCTTCTCCTCTAACTCCGTGTCTCCGTGTCTCCGTGGTTCAATTCTTCTGCGTGATCGCCAGACCGCTTACATTGGTGCCGTGCACGAGTGAAACGACTGCTCCTGCCGATGTGCCTGCTCGCGGCGGCCGCGGTCTTCCTCACCGGGATCGACTGGGGCCTGCCGTCGCGGGCGGCCGACGCGTACCTGTTCGGCGACCGCCGGCCACGGACCGGGGCGGAGATTCAGCGCTCACCGGCGGCGGGACGGCGGCGGCGGCGGGCGGGGCGGCGGACGTGGACCTCAACCCGCGCGACCGGCGGCAGACGGTCGTCGTCAACCGCGACGACGCCGAGCGCGCGCCCTGAGATCGTCCGCCGGTACCGCCTCTACTCCCACCAGCCCGACGAGATGAACACCCTCATGGCGCTCGCCTCGATGCGGCCGGGCGCGTTCGACCTCGACCCGAAGATGTACAAGTACGGCGGGCTGTGGGTCTACCCGGTCGGCGGCTGCTGAAGATCGGGTCGATCCTCGGCCTGATCGACGTGCGGGCCGACCTCGCGTTCTACCTCGACAACCCCGCCGCCTTCGGCCGGTTCTACGTCGCGGCCCGCCTGTACACGGTGGCGTGGGCGTCGTGGGGGTGTGGGCCGTGTTCTGGATCGTGAGTCGCGTGACGAATTGCCCCGGCGTCGCGTCGGCGGCCGCGGCGTGCTTCGCGCTGATGCCCGCCGTCGTGACCGCCGCCCACGAGGCCAAGCCGCACCTGCCGGGCGTGGTGCTGACGCTCGCGGCGGCGATGGCGGCGGCCAGCAGTTCGTCCACGCCAGCGACGCTGCGCGCAGCTGATCCTCGAGGAGCGCGGTCTGCAAGGGCGGCGATGGGGATTGGTACTGTAGCGGTGCCGGCGATCCTGGTCATCGCCATGGTCATGTTGCGACGTAGGCCACCGGCGGCCTCGGCTGTCCTGCGCTTACGGCAAGGGCGACCAGGGTGTCCGTCTTCTTCCTGTTGTACGTACGTCGGCGCTCTCGCCTCGGCCGCCGGCTGACCACCGCTGCAGCGGCCTTCAGCAACTCGGCCGACTTCTACCGCTGGCGGGTGGGGCGACGATCCCCAATGCCGCGGCACCTGCCGGGGCGGGCGTCGCCGCTGCTGGCGATCGCGGGGCTGACGGGCCGCGACGGCGGCTCGGCGTTCAGTTCTCCGCAAGGGCGTCGACCCGGCGGTACGGCCTCGAAGGCGATCCGCGATGCCGAGCTGCGCCCTCAAGGTATCTGGCAGCAAGGGCGATGTGGCTCGCTGATTCGTGTCGATTCACCCGCCAACCGTGGGCGACCGGACCGGGTTCGCATTCCATTACCAACCCGACCGTGCTGCTCGCGTCTAACGGGCGTTTGCGCCGTCGACGCCTCGCCTGCGACTCGGTCCGAACAGGCATTATCGCAACAGTCCTGCTCGTCGGCGTCCGCGGTGCCGGGCTCGGTGTACGTCGCCAGCTTCGCCTGACAGCCCACTATCTATCACGCCGCTGGCTTGCTGCGACCCTCGCCGACGATCATGCGGTGACGTTTGGTCGTGCTACATGAGCTGCCGCGCCGTCCTGCCGCCGGTGGGCAACCGCATTGATCGTCATCGCAGAAGAACACCGACCCGGTCGACCAGAAGTGGTGTTGGTGCCGGGCGAGCAGGCAATGCCGACGTCAGGGCACTATCCACGGCGGCACCGTGCCGGACGGCGTGAAGCCGCGTCGACGTGTTGCTCGCCACGCCCTCAGTTGGGCGGACAAACCTTTCCGAGATCAGACCGGGCGTGGACCTGACCCAAAAGTGAAGCTCGAAGGATTCACCAGCGGCAATGCGCGGCGCAGCCGTGAACGTGCGAGGGACCGCGTCTCTGACAGAAAGGGTCTCCCAACACTTGAGCTTCTAAAAGTACCGGTTCACGGGGTGTGTCATCCTGAGCGCAGCGAAGGATCTCCCCGCAGCTCTCGCGAGGATTGAGGGAGATCCTTCGCTGCGCTCCAGCATGACATTCCTCGCAAACCGCTACTCTTAGAAGCTCTTAATAACTCGGGCGGAAGCCCGACGGTCGTTCCTTCAGCAGCGGAATGACCTAGTTGGCAAACCCGGCACGTTCACCCCGTCCGTGCTGCGTCCTCCGCGGCAATATCCACGCTCTTCCGCGAAAGCGTGATTCCTGCTCATCGCGTGGAAGCAAAAGCCTTCCGGAAAGAGGACGGGGGATGACGCGTGCGAGAGCCTGTCAATCCAGCATTGCCGGTTAGCGACGGGACGGCGCAACGCCCGTAGGTGACCAGCCTTGCCGCGTGGTATGCGCGTGAATGGAAGGCAGCAGGCCACCGCAGTAGTCACGGCGATCTTCGCCAGCATCTTCCAGCCACGCGCGATCGCGGCCGCGGTCAGTTCAACTTCGCGGTCGGCATGACCGCTGCTGATCATCACCAGCAGGGATTAACGGCGGCAATCGCGCCTTGCTGTTCATGCGTTCGCCGCGGCAAATCGGCGTACTGCCGATGTTCGGCGTCTTCCGGCATCATTGCTGGCGACGACGGCGGTGATCCGCGAACTGCCGAGCGGCTTGCGGCGATCGAGGTCGTCCAGCGCGGGCAGGAAAATCTGGTCCCCGGCACGCCAGCGACGACGCCCGCCCCCGGCGCAAGGGCGACGACGACGACGCGCCCCAGCGGTTCGACCTCGGCTCGATCAACGACGACGCCGATCCCGCCGCCGCGCCGCGCATCCCGCTGCGGCCGGCCCCCGGATCGCCGCCGCCGCCCGACGCCGGGCCCCGCGGCACGTCGATCCCGCTGGAATAGAGGCGGCTCCCGACCGTCGGCGATCCGTCTGCGGCGGGTATCGGTCGTGGCAACTGTCGCACGTTTCATCCCGCCGGTGCCGCGCTCACGGAATGCCGGGTCGCACGCCGCAGCCCCGCCGGACCGGGCGTGCCGGGCCTGCGGAGGGGTGGCGAGTGACGCCCGCGCGTTGGCGGCGGGCCGCGGGGCGTCGTAGGATTGACGACCCGCCCGCGGGGGTTTCGGCCGGAAGCGGCCGTCGGTGTCGTTGGTCGCATGAGGTCGAGCGAGAAGAGGGCAACAGCGTTTCCTTCTCTCGCGACCGACCGTGGACGACTGACAACCGACGACGAGCGAGCGGCCCCTGCCTTTTGGAGACGAGATGGGAGTGACTTTTCTGGCCGCGGTCGAGTCCGGGGGGTACGTGAGCCTGTTCAAGGCCGTCCCGGTCCTGATCGTGCTGCTCGTCTGGACGAAACTGCTCGCCGCAAGGCCGACAAGGACGCCATGCGCCGCCCACCTGCCGCGAGGGCGATCAACATCGCGGCTCCACTGGCCGGGATGATCGGCGCGTTCGCGCTTGTTCCTGATGATGCCGCTGGGGTTCCTGATCGCGTTCCCGCTCGTGCTGCTGATCATGGGCATCGAGGCCGACGCGTACCTCGCGGTGCGGGGCCGGCAGGTGGAGCACTGGGCGACCTGCGGTCGCAGTTCGAGGCGTGGCTCAAGAGCTTCAAGAAGAAGAAGAAGACCGAGGTCGTCGAGATCCCCAACATGGTCACGCTGACCGGGAAGAACGGCCCGCTGCTGCCGCCGGTCGCCGACGACCCGACCCGCGCGACGTTCGAGGCGATGCAGGCCGCGGCTGTCCGACCCGCTGAAGAAGGGCGCTGACCAGATCGACGTCGCGGCCAGGCGACGGGATCGGCGTGAAGTACTTCGTCGACGGCTTCGGCTACAAGGGCGCGACGCTCGACCGCGAGCACGGCAACAACGCGATGGGCCTGATCAAGGCCGCCGCCGGGCTCGAGGTCGACCAGCGCCCGCAAGCCCCAGCGCGGCACGGTCAAGGCGTCGATGGACGGCCGCAAGCTCGAGCTGCGCGTCGACACGGCCGGCGGCACCGCCGGCAGTACATGCGGCTGATCGCCGACTTCAAGAAGCGCGCGAGTACACGCTCGACAAGCTCGGGCTGACCGAGAAGCAGGTCGGGCTGATCCGCGACACGGTCAAGGAGAAGACGGGGCTCGTGCTCGTCAACGCCCAGGCCAAGGCGTGACCCTGCTCTACGCCGTCCTGCGGGCGCTGAACGCGTTCATCGAGCACATCCACTCGGTCGAGCACGCCTGGAGACCGACCTCGAGGGCATCACGCAGAAGAAGCTCGCGCCCCAACGCCACGCCCGCCGACGAGCACAAGGAGACGGCTATGGGTGATGAGCCAGGAGCCGGACGTGCTGCTGATCTCCAAAGGTCGAGAACACGCAGACCGCCCGCGAGCTGATCGCCTGCTCGCGCGGCGCGTCTACGTCGGCATGCAGGCGACGGCACGTTCGACGCGGTCGCCGCGTGGCGCAAGCTCGTCGGCGACGCCTGGCTCAAGACCGCCGCGTCGGAGCTGCGGCTGGTGATCAACGGCCGCGTCGTGCGCGGCTGTGCCTGGTGCAGGTCGGCTACGCGGCGGACCCCGCGACGCTCCGCAAGGCTCAACATGGACCCGAACAAGGTGAAGGAGCTGTTCCAGGCCCGCACCGAGCCGCTGCGCGTTCCCAAGGGCAACCCGATCCCGTACAGTTCTGCCACGACTTGCGGTTCAAGGGGCGCGTGGGCGTGTACGAGACGTTCGTCGTCGACGACGAGGCCCGCGACGTGATCGCCGCCGGCGCGCAGCCGGCCCGCTGAAGGCGGCGTTCCGCAAGCAGAAGGGGCGGTACCTCCAGGAGGAGGCGGCGCTGACGATCGTCGAGGGGGGCGACACGAGCGTGCAGGAGGTCCTGCGCGCTCAAGGGGGCGAGGAGAAGCCCGACGCCGGCCCGCCCGCCGCCGCCCCGCCCGCGGCGCCCCCGGCCGGCGCGTCCCGCGCGCCGCCGCCCGTCCCGCAAGCCGGCAAGGCCGGTGAAATGAGCGGCAGGGGCGGAGGGCGGGAGGCAAGGGTCAAGAATCACAATGCTGCGCGCCCGCGATTGACGCCGCCCGCGACTCGACTCATGAGTGCCTGCCCGCCCCCTGACCCTTGACCCTTGACCCGCCGACTTTCCTAGACTCCGACCCGATCGACCCGCGAGGTTTCCCATGATCATGACCGTCGCCGTCGTCGCGACCATCGGCATCGTCGCGTTCGTCCACTACCTCCAGGGGTTCTTCAGCGGCCACGATCTCGGCCGCGGCAGCCGCGTTCTCGGCGGCCGATCGCCCTGTCGCTCTACGAGCCGATCGTCGAGACGCTGCTCGGCGGCAGGTTCGCCAACATGGCGCACGGGTCGATGCTGATCGTCACGTTCGGCGTCTATCACCACTGCTCCGCGTCATCTTCGACAAGGCCGTCCCCGGCAACATCCGCATGCCCGCGACGATCGACAAGGTCGGCGGCGCGCGCCGCAGGCGCGGTCACCAGGTGTTCGGCGTCGGCGTCGTCGCGATCGCGGCGCGGCAATCTACCGTTCATGCCGGGCGCGTCGCCAGGTGCGCGAAAGTACCCGGTCATCGACATGCGCAGCGTCATCGTCCCGTCCGAGGGCCGCTCGAAGGACGCGGCGGTCTACCACGAGCTCGAGACCGACATGGAAGGGCGGTTCGACGATTCGAAGCGACGAGGGGATGATCGTGCCGGCCGACGACATCGTCGTGAACCTGCTCAAGATGCACAGCACCGGCGGCCCGCTCGCCGGCCGCCCGCTGACCGAGGTCCACCCCGACCTGCTCGCCGAGTACTTCGGCCAGCGCCTCGGCATCCAGACCGGCGGGACGCGCGTGGTCGTGCAGAACGCGCAGAAGAAGTCGCTCCAGAAGGTCGAGGTCTACACGGTGGGCGCGCTGCCGCAGGTCGACCACGAGTTCGAGGGGCTCCGCTCGCCCGAGCGCAAGAAGTCGTTCAAGCCGGACCTGCGCCCGGCGCCGAACCAGGCGCTGCTCGTGGTCCGCGTGATGTTCGGCAAGGACGCGGTCGTACCCAAGGACCGCTTCCTGCGGTTCAGCCCCGGGTCCGTCCGCCTCGTCGCCCGCTCGGGCGCGGGCGGCGGCGGCGCGGACGGCGAGCCGCAGCTCGTGAACTACCACCCGATCGGCACGATCGACGCGGCGCGGCGGCTCGTGGCCAACGAGCTCGACGACTTTCTCGTCACCGAGGTGGCCGGCGACCGCGGGGTCGATTTCGCGTTCCTCGTCGACGACGCCGCCCTCGCCGGCGCGCGGCATATGGCCCCGCGCCGCCGGCCGACCCCAAGGCCGCCGCCGCCGCCGCCGCGCTGCGCCCCGACGCTCGCCGAGGGGACGTTCTTCGAGTTCAACCGCATGGCCCGGGAAGACCTGAGCCTCAAGCCGGTGCTGCCGGCCTCGGCGTACAAGGCGAACGAGGCGGTCTCGGTGATGCGCGGAGACACACCTCGGCCAAAATCGGCCAGCCGGCGGTACGACCGGCGGCGGGCCCGGATCGCTCGCCACGCCCGCCACCCCCGGCGCGCCCCCGCCCCGCGGAAGGCGTGCTGCGGCCGAGCTCATCGGCAGTTGGGCCGGCGTGCCCGAGGGGCGGGTCGTTGCTCATGACGTTCAACGATAACGGCACGCTCAACTACAACTCGACCGCCCCGGGCAGCCCGCCGCGCATCGGCAGCGGCGAGTGGAGCGTCATCCGCGAGAGCGGCAAGGATCTGATCATCAATCGGAAAATCGGCCCGACGCCCGCCGAGACGACCATCACGTTCACCGACGACGACAACATCGTGGTGAAAGCCGTGCAGGGCGGCGTCACCCGCACGACGAACATGTCCCGTCGCGGCTAGGCCATGGGCGAGGAAAGTATCCCCTTCCCCCCGGGTACCCCCGGGGGATTCCGGTGGCTGTGCTCCGGCGGGATTTCACCGGAAATGCGGGGCCTCCCCGGCGCGATCCGGGGCGGTGCTACGCTCTGCCCCGGCGTGTGCGATGGGTGGGCCGAGCGATCTCACTCCAAGTGGAACATCCCCAACGCGCCGGCGGGCTTGGACGCCGCGTAGCGCGGCGAATGTAGAAGCTACCCGAGCGGTCAAGCTGCCCGATGACCCGTCGACTTCAGGTTTAGCCTTCCCCGACTCACAGCCCGTCATCCCGAGGAGCGACAGCAACGGGGATGTCGAGGCAGAACCGGCTGAGGTTTCCCCGAGAGGGGTTGCCTCGCTACCGGTCCCCCTCGAATGACACGCTACCCGTGGCGTAGACCCGCACCGGATCGATGTTCGGTTCGAGGCGCCGGGATCGGGCGCTCGACGCTGACTTCTCATTCCCATAGCGAGACGCGCGCCGGGCGCATCCTGGACAGGAGGGATGGTCTGACCTCGCCGACCCGCGGCTATTCGTTGCGCTTGCGGATCAGGTCGAGTTGGCGGCAAGGCCGCCGGTGGCGGGGATCGGCCTGCTCGGCGTCGAGGGCGGGCTGCGGCTCGGCGGCGGGGGCCGGCGGGGCGTGCCGGCCGGCGAAGGCGTCGCGGCGGGCGCGGCGGGTCGGCGGCGAGCGGGTCGACGGCCGTGGCCGTCGGGTCGGCGGCGGCGGCGGGGGGCTCGGGCGTGCCCGGGGGAGCGGCAGCGTCAGCCGCCGGCCGCCGCGTTGGACGGCGAGCGGGCGGTTCGCCTTGTAGGCCTCGAGCACCATCCCCCGCGCCCAGCTCCGCGTCGCCGCCGCCGATGCCGTCGGCGAGCGGCATGTCGCCCGCCTGCGTGATCACGTCGCCGACGCGCAAGGCCGTACAGCGTCTCGATCGCGGCGCGGCCGGCGTCAGCTTCGTGACGCGCATGCCGACGACCTTCGAGCCGCGCTTGCTCCGCCTCCAGCGCCCCGGCGTCGGTCCGTCGCCGCGACGCCGGTCTCGTCGCGGCCGGACATCTGCTGCAGCTGATCCCGCGCGTGTGCTGCCGGACTTGGCGACCGCGCGCATCGTAGTCGGCGAACATCCAGACGATGATCGCGACACCCACCAGCAGGCCGACCAAGCCGAATCCCATTCGCATGGCTGATCCTCGGAAAAACGTGACCCGCGGACGATTATTGCAGAAATGCGGGCGTGGTGGGAAGGGCAGGCGGTGTGCCTCCTCGGATAAGGACCGATCAAGTTTCACGGCTTCGCCCCGCTCCCTCGTACTCGCGGGAGAGGGCGCCAGCGCATCTCGGGAACGGACCTGCGGTCGCGCGCGACCGGTTCAAATGCCCCTCACTTCGCTTGCGTATAGCCGCGTCCGGATGCGTCCTTCGAACCGATACGTGGAGACGTCACGCGTCACAATGAGTTCACTCGAGTAACTCCCCTTCGCGCGGAGAGGGCGCGGTTCGCAATCGCGCTGCCGATACTTCGTCAGGCAGCCGCGCCCGCAGCGGGCCCTTCGGGCCTGCGGCGAAACCGGGAACGTCGGGCAATTCGGATAGGCACTGAACGTACCGGAGGGTCGTGAGCCTCCCCAACCACGACGATCGGTTGCGCGCGTCTGCTCGCTACTCCTTCACCGCCAGGATCTCGTGGACGCCGTCCTTCATCAGGTGGCTCTCGAAGTCGTAGAACGCCGGCTTGTTCATGAACGCGATGCGGAGGCGGATGTCGACCTCGTGCAGGCTCGCCGTCCGCTCGTAGGCGACGTCGACGACCTTCAGGCCGGCGGCCTTCATCTGGTCGATCGTGCCCGACACGCAGCCGACCTCCCACCGGCGGCGGAGCGTGACCTGGCGGTAGTGGACGCGCGAGAAGCAGGTCGGCGAAGTGGTCGAGCAGCCAGAGCGTCAGCAGCACGAGGACCGTGGCGAAGAACGACAGCAGGTAGAGCCCCATCCCCACGGCCAGCCCCAGCGCGCGACGCACCAGAGGCTGGCGGCGGTCGTCAGGCCGCGGACGGTGCGGCCGTTCTGGAGGATCGTGCCCGCGCCGAGGAAGCCGACGCCGGTCATCACGCCGTACGCGATGCGCGACGGGTCGACGTTCACCTGCACCGACGCGTTGTTGCTGAGGTCGGCCACTCGCGGAACGCCATCTGCGTCGAGACGATCATCACCAGCGCGGCTTGCCGACGCAGACGAGCAGGTTCGTGCGGAACCCCGCCTGCCGCCCGCGCAGCTCGCGGCTCGATCCCCACGAGCCCGCCGACTAGGGCCGCGAGCAGCAACTGCACCATCGGCTCGAGCGGCCAGGCGAGGCGTGAAGGTTCTTGTCGATGAGCGAGTCGAGGTATTGCAAGGAAGGTTCGGGTGAGGGAAGGGGTGAGGATCGGAGATCAGGGGTCAGGGTCAGGGATCAAGGATCAACGGCGGCAGAGCAGGGCGACGACGAAGCCAAATTCGTGGTGTTGTGACTTTTGAATCCTGTTCTCTTGACCAGGAGCTAGAGGGGAACCCCAAGAGCGATCGACCAATAGCAGCCGAGCAGGCGCGGACAGAAGCGGCCAGGCGTCCGTCTGCGACTCTTGACTCTTGACCCTTGACCCTTGACTCCTGCTCCTTACTACACCGCCGCGATCGCGTCCTCCTGCGTCGCCGCGACCTTCAGCATCCGGTCGAGGCGGGTGATCTTGAGCAGTTGCAGCAGTTGCGGCCCCACGCCGCAGAGCACGAAAGCGGCCGTCCTTGTGCTGGGTGACCTTCTTGTGGAGCGAGAGCAGCACGCCGATCGCCTGGCTCGAGAGGTACTTCACAGGCGTGAAGTCGAGCACGAGGCGGTGGCGGTTCTCGACGTCGACGAGGTGGAACAGCGAGTGGCCGACCCGCTCGAGGTCGGGCGGGTGCATGAGCGACTCGGTCCGGAACTGCACGACGGTCTGCCCGCCGCCGCCGACGTGGACGGTGTAGAACGATTCCATGTCCGCTGCTTCCCTCTCGGTCGCGTCGTCCCCGGCGCGGGACGCGACCGCCGCGTCCCCAAGCCCCCACCCGTGTCGCCGTGAAGCGCGTCCTCAATGTAACTGCTATCGTCGCTCAGTGCGATGCGCCCGGAGCCGGCGGGCAAGATCGCAAAGACGCGCGCGCGGCTCACCCGCGCCCCGACGTGAACGGGTCAACCGCGTGCCTTCGCGCCCGTGACCGCGGCGGCGGCAGCCGGCATCGGTGTCGCGCCGTTGGCTCGCTCCGGGCGTTCGGGCTCAGGCGCCGCGCCCGTGGACGGCGCCCGTTGCCCCGCGTCCGCTTTGACGTTGGCGACGGGGGCCCGTGCCGCCGAGGGCGAACCGCAGGACGTCGTCGATGTTCTCGACGAAGTGGAACTTGAGCGTCTGGCGGACCTCCTCCGGGACGTCGGGCATGTCCTTCTCGTTGCAGCTGGGGACGATCACCTGCTTGATGCCCGCCCGCTTGGCCGCCAGCGTCTTCTCCTTCAGCCCGCCGATCGGCAGCACGAGGCCGCGGAGCGTGATCTCGCCGGTCATCGCCACGTCGTGGCGGACCGGGCGGTTCATCAGCAGCGACGCCAGTGCGGTGAACATCGCGGTGCCGGCAGCAGGGCCGTCCTTCGGCACGGCGCCCGGCCGGGACGTGGATGTGGATGTCGCTCTCGGCCAGGAGCTTGGGGTCGATCCCCAGTTCCTTCGTCCGCGACCGCACGAGGCTGAACGCGGCGGTGGCCGACTCCTTCATCACGTCGCCGATCTGGCCGGTCAGGACGATCCCGCCCTTGCCCGGGTAGCGCGCGGCCTCGATGAAGAGGATCTCGCCGCCGAACGGCGTGTAGGCCATGCCGGTCGCGACGCCGGGGACGGCGGTGCGGCTGGCGAGTTCCGGCTCGAACCGGCGGGGGCCGAGGACCTTGGAGACGTAGTCGCGGTCGACGGCGACCTTCTGCGCGTTGCCGCCGACGACCTCGGCCGCCACCGCGCGGGCGACCGGCCGATGCTCCGCTCGAGGTTGCGCACGCCCCGCCTCGCGGGTGTACCCCTCGATCGTCCACCGCAGCGGCGTCGGCGAACTTCGCGTTCTTGTCGGTCAGGCCGTTGGCCTCGAGCTGGCGGGGGACGAGGTAGCGGCTTGGCGATGTGGAGCTTGTCGGTCTCGGTGTAGCCGGGGATCTCGATGACCTCCATGCGGTCGCGGAGCGGGCCGGGGACCGGGTCCATCGAGTTGCTCGTGGCGATGAACAGGACCTTGGAGAGGTCGAACAGGACGTCGAGGTAGTGGTCGGTGAACGTGTGGTTCTGCGCGGGTCGAGCACCTCGAGCAGGGCCGACGCGGGGTCGCCGCGGAAGTCGGCGCCGAGCTTGTCGATCTCGTCGAGCATCATGACCGGGTTGCGCGTGCCGGCCTTGCGCAGCTCGGCGATGACGCGGCCGGGCATCGAGCCGATGTAGGTGCGGCGGTGGCCGCGGATGTCCGCCTCGTCGCGGACGCCGCCGAGCGCGACGCGGATGAACCGCCGGCCCATCGCCTCGGCGATGCTCTTGCCGAGGCTCGTCTTGCCGACGCCGGGGGGCCCGACGAAGCAGAGGATCGCGCCCGCGCCGCCGACGTTCTCCTCGCCGACGTTGCCGGGGATCGACCGCTTGTCGCTGTCGTCGCCCGGCGCCGGCGCGCCCGGGTCGGAGACGACGGCGCCCCCGGGGCCGGGGCTACCCGTGGCGCGAACCGCGGAAGTCGCACTGGCGTTGGCCGCCCCGGGGGCCCACCCCGCGGCGCGCGTGGCCGGCGCCGGGGCGGGCGGGGCCGCGGGGGTGCGGGGGGTGGGGTTGAGGACCGCGCGGGACGCGGTGTTTCGGGGCGTGAGCGTGTGGGTGTCGGGGGGGTGGCGGGCGCGGGTCCCGCGGGCCGCGACGAGCTCGATCTTGTCGCTCGTGGTCAGCGCCCACGGCAGCTCGCTGACGATCTGGAGCCACGTGCGGATCACGCCGTACTCGGGGCTGGCGCTGGGGATCGATTCGAGGCGGGCGAGCTCGCGGTCGGCCTCCTTCATCACGTGCTCGGGCAGCTTCGCCGCCTCGAGCTTCTGCCGCAGCTGCTCGACCTCGCCGCCGGCCGCGCCGCCCTCGGCCTCGCCGAGCTCCTTGCGGATCGCCTTCAGCTGCTCCTGGAGGTAGTAGCGGCGCTGGCTCTTGTCGATGTTCTCCTTCACCTGCGACTGGATTTTGTTCTGGAGTTCCAGCACGTCGAGCTGCGTCGCGAGGCGGGCGGCGATCATGCGGAGGCGCTTCTCGACGTCGAGCTCCTCGAGCATGAGCTGCTTGTCGGCCGTCTCCGCCTGGAGGTTGGCGGCGAGGAAGTCGGCCAGCGCCGACGGCGCGGTGATGCTGTTGAGCACCTGCGCGGCCTCGTCGGGCGTGTTGGGCGAGAGCTCGATCACGCGGTTGGCCTGCTGCCGCACCGACGCGAGCAGCGCGTCGAGGCTCGGCCCGGCCGTCAGGTGGTCCTCGAGCACCTCGATGCGGCCGGTGGTGAACGGGTCGTTCTGGTCGATCGAGAGCAGGCGGAAGCGGGTCAGCCCGTGGACGATGATCGACTGGTTGCCGTCGGGGAGCTTGAACAGCTTGAGGATCACGCACGCGACGCCGACCGTGTGCAGGTCGGGGTAGCCGGGGTCCTCGACGTCCGGGTTCTTCTGCGTGCACACGCCGATCAGTTTGTCGCCCGGCATCACCTCGTCGAGCAGGCTCTTGCTCTTGGCGCGGCCGACGTTCAGGGGCATGACGGTGCCGGGGAACACGACGATGTTCCGGATCGGGAGGATCGGCAGCACGTGCGGGAGCACGGTCCGCTGCCCGTTGGCCCCGGTGCGGATGACGGTCCCGGCCTCGGTGCGCTCGATGATCTGCGTCTGCTCAGCCATGGTGGTTGTCCCCGCGGTCGCCGCGCGTCCCGGCGTTCCGACGGTTCGCCGCCCGGTCGGCGGCGGGGGTGGCGGGCACCCCGCGCGGCGCGCCGGCGGCGCATGTCGTTGAACTGGGACGTGAGCGCCCGCGGCCTCTGCGTTCACGCCTTGGGGATCTCGACCCAGAGCATTCCGTTGCGGTAGCGTGCCGTGATGCGATCGCGGTCGACGTCCAGCGGGAGTTCGACCTCGCGGCAGAACGTGCCGTGGTCGATCTCCATCAGGTGGACGCGGAGCTTCTGCGGCTGGCCGTCCGGGCCGACCGCGTCGCCGAGCTCGTCCGGCTCCGGCTGCGGCACCGCCCGCGCGCCGGTCAGCCGCAGCCGGCTGTCGCGCACCTCCAGGTCGATCTTCTCCTTCTCGACGCCCGACAGGTCGACGCAGACGAGGTACGTGCCGCCGGTCTCGTACAGGTTCACGCTCGGCGTCCAGGAGTCGCCGGGGCAGAAGTTGTAGTACCCCTTCTGCATCTGCTCCAGCAGCTTGTTGGCCTGGCGGCCCAGGTGGGAGAACGGCGGGTCGGCGGTGGCGGTCAGCGGCATGGCGGGATCTCCCGGTTCGACGTTCGCGAGTTATCATAGTTATCGGGCCGACGCAACGTAAAATGAGCGGCCCGCCCGCCGCGTCCGCCGGCCCCGCGCGCCGCCCCGGCGCCGCCCCGCGCCCGACCCCCGGAAAACGCCCCGTCGGCCGGCCGGTTCTTTTTTGACTTTGGCCGCCGAGGCCGGGAGAATTCGAGGTCCCGGCGGGAAGGCGGCGCCGGGACCGGTCCCCCGTGCTCTTGACGGGTAAACCCCGCAGGTTCGACACCCCGTTGACGATCGTCAGGAGAGTCCGTTGATGCGCGCACCGTGGAAAAACTTGGCGTCGGTTTCCGTCGCGGCCTCGCTCGCCGCGGCCGCCCTGTTTCAGCTCGGCTGCGAGAGCGAGTCCGAACGCGCCGACCAGCAGGTCCGCCAGGCGATGGCGCAGGCCGCGACGGCCGACGGCGACGCGGTCGGCGCCGCCGGCAAGGCCGCGGCCATTCAAGGCGCGTCGCCGGCGGTGTCGGTGCAGGCGCTGACGAACGTCGCGCGGGCGGAGGTCGACCGGGCGGTCGACCTCATGGAGGACGTCGAGCACGACCAGGCCCGCGCCGCGGCGCTGGTGGGCGAGATCAACCGCATCGCCGGCCGGATCGCGTCGACCAACACGCTCGTGCTCGGGTACGCGCGGTTCGACCCCGCGACCGCCAAGGCCGCGATCGAGACCGAGAAGAAGGCCGCCGCCGAGGGCGGCGAGAACGGCCTCTGGAAGGCGCACGAGTCCGACGTCGGCGGCGCGATCCCCGCGCGGGCGACGCTCGACAAGCAGATCACGGACCTCAAGGGGCGCGCGTCGCAGCTCGAGTCGCAGATCTCGGACCTGAAGTCCAAGCGCGCCAAGGCAATCGCCGACGCCGAGAAGCTCGAGCGGCAGGCGGACACGCTGGCGGGCAAGGACTCGGTCGAGGTCTTCCAGCAGTCGGCCGGGGCGCGCAAGGCCGCGATGGACCACGCGACCCAGATCGCGCAACTCGAAAGCGAGCTGATGCCGGTCCGACAGGACCTGGCCCGCGCCGAGGCGACGCGGCAGGACGTCGACGGCGCCGTCGCGCGGTTCGATGAGCTCGCGCAGCAGACGAGCGCGGGCGGGGAGCAGGCGCAGGCGAGCATCGCCGAACTGCGCCACCTGGCGCGAGCGGTGGTGGGCGCTTGGCGGCGGCGGGGCGGCCCCGGCCACCGCGTCGGATGCGGCCCCCGGCGACGCGCGCCCGCCGACGCCCCGGCCGACCCGCCGGTCGAGCCCGCGGCACGCCGGACGGCGAGGGCGTGGTCCGCCTCGCCCTGCAGGCCGCGCTGCCGAGCGCGCCCCGCGGAGGGCCGCCCGGCCGACGCCGCGCCCGCTGAAGCCGCGCTCCGTTGAAGCCGCGCCCCGCCGAAGCCGCGCCCAGCGGGGATGTGCCCGCCGAAGCCGCGCCCGCCCCGAAGCGGCGCTCCGCCGACGACGCGGCCGCACCGCGCCGGACGCCGACGCCGCTCCGCACGCCCGACGCTGCGCGCCGCGGGCGACGCCGCTCCCGCGCTTCGACCGGCTCGAGGTGACGAGCCCGCGGCCGGCGAGGGTGACCCGCCGCCGCCGCCGCGCGCCCGCGACGAAGCCCGGCGAGGCGCGCCCGCCACTGTCGCCCAGAACGCCGCTCGCCTCAAAGCGATCACCGCCACCATCGCCGAGAACCGCAAGAAGGCCGAGGACCTGCTGAAGTCCGCGGCTGGGCCACTACCAGCAGGCGGGCGCGACCGCAGAAGCCAACTGGACCGACCTGCAAACGCGGGTGACGGGCGCGCCAGGTCAGGACCCCAGCCGCGAAGGCGCGCACCGAGGGGATGATGGCCCTTTACAACCCGTCGTCGTTCAAGGTGCAGCAGGCGAGCGTCCACCTCCTGCTCGCCCGGCTTCACCGCGGGGCCAGCGCTCGAACTCGACGCCCGCCAGAAGATGGTCGCGAACGTCAACGCGCGCCCTCGGCGCCCGACGGCGGCGGCGGCGCGCGCGATCCCCGCCGACCTGCAAGACCCGTCGCTCGCCGGCGGCGTCGAGGCCGCCCGCACCGCCGCCGCCGCCGCGCACGAGGAGGCCGGCAAGCTCCTCCAGGACGTGATCGACGCGCCCCGGCTCGAACGAGACGATGAAGGGCCGCCCGCTCGGCGCGCGTGACGCGGCTCGTGTCGATGCTGTCCAGGCGGCGCTGCTCAGCCAGACCGATCCGAAGAAGGCCGAGGGCAAACTCGCCGACGCGGCGCGCGTCGCCCGCGAGGGCGAGGCTGCCGGCGTCGCGCGGGCGACCTGCCGGGCTTCGTGCAGGACGCGGCTGAACCTCCGCAAGCCGCCCGCGGCACGCCGGCACCACGGCCCCGACGGCCAACCCTGCCGCCGCCACACGCCCCGGCGGCGGCGGCGGCGCGGCCGCTCCAGCGCCGCCGGCGGCGCGCCGGCGGTCGCCGATTCGCCCGAGGCCGCACCGGTGCGGGCCGCGTCGGTGGCGTTCTTCAACGCGATGGCGACCGGCAACGCGCAGCAGGCAAAACGCTCGCCGTCGTCGGCGCGCGCAGGACCCGCTCGTGCAGGCGCGGCCGATTACGCCAGCCGCGTCGCCAAGGTCCGCGCCGCCGCGACGACGAAGTTCGGCGCGCGGGCGTGCGGACCCTGTTCGCAACGTTCCCGACCCGATCGCCGGCGCTGAAGCGGCGTGATCACCGTCGCGGGCGAGGCGGCGAGCCTCGACGTGCCGAACATGGGCTTCCAGTTCAAGCTCCGAAAGGAGGGCGAGACGTGGAAGGTCGTGATCGACACGCCCGAAGCGGAACTGCCCCAGCCGATCGCGCCAGTTGAAGGCCTACTCGAGGCGCGCTCGACAAGGTCCTGGCCGGCCTGGCGGCGAACCAGTACCAGACCGTCGACCAGGCCAAGGCGGCCATGACGATCGACAGCACGCTCGAGGGCGGCCAGTAACAACGGCGGCAGGCGTCGCGGCGGCGGCGGCCGACGCGCGCCGATGCCGACGTCGCGCCCGTGGAGGTGTTCGTTTTGACCGGTAGTACGACCGGAATCGAGCCGACGCCCCCGGCCGGCGCGCGGACGACGTCCACCACGTCGCCGCCGCCACCGCCTCGCCTCCGCCGGCGGCGCCGGACTTCCACCTGCCCGACCACCGCGGCGGCGAGTTCCACCTCCGCGGCGCGCGGCCGACGTCGCATCGATCGTCGTCGTCTTCTTCCGCGGGCACTGGTGCCCGTACTGCCGGCGGTACCTCGCCAAGCTCCAGGCCCACTGGCCGCGGTTCGCCGAGCGGCGCCCGCGTCGTGGCGATCGGCCCAGAGCCGCCGGCCACGTCGCGGACGCTCGTTGAGCAACTCGGCCTCGCGTTCCCCGTCCTCGCCGACACCGCCGGCCTCACCATCGACCGCTACGGCACGCGCAACGGGTCGGTCGGCCCGGGCGCTGCCGCACCCGTCGGTGTTCGTGCTCGACGGTGCCGGGCGCGTCGGTTCCGCAGCGTCGACCGGAACTACAAGAAGCGAACGACCGTGCGCTCGATCTTCGCCGCGCTCGACGAGATCGCGACCGCCCCGGCGGCGGCGTGAACGGACCGCGAGGTCGAGGTCGTGCAGGAGACGCGAGCGGATCCGTCGCGGGCGTCTCGGCTGATCGAGGCACGCGCGCGAAGAATGTCCGAACGCCGCGGGAGCTTGCCCCCACGGAACCCGGAACTGACGTCGCTGTGCCTGATCCCTGCCGCGCTCACACACGAAGGACGGTGAGACAGCCCGTCGGTCCCGCGGGCCGACCGACAAGGCCCGGCCTCCGCGTCCCCCGGCGACGCGCCGGCGCGCCTCGCCACGTCGCGACGGCTTCCTTAATTCGCGGATCGAAGGAACCACCCATGAGCAGCACGAACAACTTCCCCAAGCTCCACAACGCCGCCTGGCCCGGCCTCGTCGGCAAGGGCCCCGACTCCGAGCCGCCGATCGACCTCGACGATGATCGACATGACCGCCGCCGCCGACGTCGGCGGCGTGAAGTTCGACGGGATGGACCTGTTCCTGTTCGACCCGCACGTGTCGATCGACGCGAGCGACGACCAGCTCAAGCGGCTGGCCGACCGGATGCGGTCGAAGAACCTCATGGTCGGCTCGGTCGTCGCGCCGGTCTGGCCGCCGACGGGCGGCGGCAGCGCGATGAACGCGAGGCCGAGCGCAGGCGTTCGTCACGCAGGTCGAGGCCTGCCGCATCGCGATGCGGCTGCGCGCGAGATGGGCGTGCGCGACTTCGCGCCGTCCGCATCGACTCGGCCGCCAGCCCCAGCGAGTGGGCGAAGGACCCCGAGGGGAACCAGAAGCGGATCGCCGAGACGTTCCGCGAGGCGTGCACGTCGCCGACGACGCCGACGAGGTGCTCGCCGCCGAGGGCGAGATCTGCTGGGGCGGCATGCACTCGTGGCGGCGGATGGTGCAACTGCTGGAGATGGTCGGCGCGAAGAACTTCGGCTTCCAGGCCGACATGGCCCACACGCTGCTCTACACGATGGGCTACAACGCGCCGGAGGACGCGCTGCTGCCGGCGGACTACGACTGGAAGGATCAGTCGAAGCTCGACGAGGCCCTGAAGAAGCTGACCGCCGCGCTCCGCCGTGGACGATCGACTTCCACGTCGCCAGAACAACGCCACCGTCTTCGGCTCCGGCTCGCACGACAAGACCGGCCGCCACTGCCTCGCCACCGACCCGACCGGCAAGCTCGACATCCTGCGCGCCACGCCGGCCTGGATGCGCGACGAGAGCGCGCGGTCACGAAGAACTTCAAGCACATCTGCTGGGACGGCTGCATGTTCAGCAACGAGACCATGATGAAGCCGCAGACGTGGAACGACATCCTCGGCGTGATGGCGAAGGTTCCGCGAACAGCACGGGTGGACTATGTGACACGTACGCCTCCGTTAGCCGCACACGAATCGGGCCGCCCTGTCGCAGGGCGGCCCGATGTCAATTTCGAAGTGGCCATTTCGGCGGTCGATCGGATGTCGAGACTCAGAGGCTCACCGTGCCTTACTGGTCGATCGTGCTCGTGACAGCCGTGCTGCCCGCCCTCGGGCGTTCCGGCGACTCCGCGCGGGACGGCGCGCCCGTGGACGGTGCGCGACGTGGGTACGATTTCCGCGCCCAGCTGCCGGGCGTTGCCCGGAGTGCGGCACGCCCGGGAACCCAATGGACGCCCTGGTCCCGAACACGACCGGGACCGCGGCCGCCGATCGAATGGATTGACGCCCGCGACAGCCGACGATCCGCGCCACCATGAACGTGATGCTCAACTGCCTCGTCGTCGGCGGGGCGGGGTTCGTCGGGGCTGCTGGCCCGGTACGGCGTCAACGCGCTGGTCGGCCGGCTCGTGGACGTGCGGTTCCCGCTCGCCACGCTGCTGATCAACGTCACCGGCAGCTTCGCGGCTCGGGTGGTTCCTCGGCGCGTTCGGGGATCGACTCGGCCCGGCTCACCCGCTGCGCCTCGGCGTGGCGGTGGGGTTCCTCGGGGCGTACACCACGTTCTCCACGTTCGCGTTCGAGGCCGACGCCCTGCTCCGCCACGGCGAGGTCGCCAGGTGCGCGCGTACGTCGCGCGAGCGTCGTCCTCGGCGTCGCCGCCTGCGCCGCCGGCATCGCGGTCGGCCGATGAACGCCTCGACCGCGCCGCCGGGCCCGCGTCGCACGCGCGCGTGGCCGGCGTTGCGGGCGGCGGGCGGCCCGCTAAATTCGATCGCACCCGGACCGTTCATCAGATTCCCGCATCTCTCGGAGGAGCAATGGCGAAGCGCTGAACATCGGCTTGATCGGCTACGGCTTCATGGGCCGGACGCACTCCAACGCGTACCGCAAAGTCTCGAACTTCTTCGACTCCGGCATGCAGCCGGTGCTGAAGGCGGTCTGCGGGCGACGAGGCGAAGACGAAGGAGTTCGCCGGCAAGTGGGGGTACGAGTCGACCGAAAGCGACTGGCGGAAGCTCGTCGCCCGGCCGGACATCGACGCGGTCGACATCTGCACGCCGAACAACTCACCGCGAGATCGCGATCGCCGCGGCCCGCGCGGGGAAGATGGTGCTGTGCGAGAAGCCGCTCAGCATGAACGCGGCCGAGGGCGAGGAGATGGTCCGCGAGATCGAGAAGGCCGGCGTGCCCAACACGGTCTGGTACAACTACCGCCGCGCCCCGGCCGTCACGCTGGCGAAGAACCTCATCGACCAGGGGAAACTCGGGCGGATCTTCCACTACCGCGCGAACTTCCTGCAGGACTGGACGATCAGCGCTGCCGACCTCCGCAGGGCGGCGCCGGGCCTGTGGCGGCTCGACGTGGCTGCTGCCGGGTCGGGGGTGACGGGCGATTTGCTCGCCCACTGCATCGACACGGCGGTCTGGCTCAACGGCAACGTCACGAGCGTCAACGCGATGACCGAGACGTTCGTGAAGGAGCGCAAGCACGTCGAGACGGGCAAGGTCGAGAAGGTCGGCATCGACGACGCGTGCCAGTTCCTCTGCCGCTTCGGCAACGGCTCGCTCGGCCTGTTCGAGAGCACCCGTTACGCCCGCGGGCACAAGGCGCTCTACACGCTGGAGATCAACGGCGAGCACGCCTCGATGAAATGGGACCTGCACGACCTGCACCGCCTGCAGTACTTCGACCACCGCGACCAGAGCGATTTGCGCGGCTGGCGGTCGATCCACGTCAGCGACGGCGACCACCCGTACATGAAGAACTGGTGGGTGCCGGGCCTGCAGATCGGCTACGAGCACACGTTCATCCACCAGGTGGCCGACTTCCTGACGGCGGCCGCCCAGGGCAAGCCGTGCCCGCCGACGTTCCGCGACGCGCTGGAGACGCAGTACGTCTGCGATGCGGTGCTGAACAGCGCGAAGAACAACGGGAGCTCGACGCAGGCACGGGTGAGGAATGACCAATGGCCAGGTCCCAATGACCAACAAATGACCAATGACCGAATGACCAATGGGCGAGGACGGGGCCTGTCCGTGTAAAGCCGCCGATGTCATCGGCGGTCTTCCGCGGGTGCCATCCGCGGCTTTACACGGGTAAGGCACCAGCACGCCCCGTCGTTGGTCATTCGGTCATTGGTCATTCGTTGGTCATTCCTTGGTCATTGGTCCTTACCGCCCGTCCCACAACGTCCGTCGCTCGACCTCGATATAGAACGACGAGCCGCCACCTGGATTCGATCCACGTACCGGAGAAGGAAATGACGAAGCGTTATGCAATGTTCGCCCTGGCGATCGCCGGGGTGCTGTCGGTCGCGCCGGCGATGAAGCTGTTCGCCGAAGATAAACCCGCCGCCGGCGGGGCGGCGGCGCCGATGGGCGCGCACGCCACCGAGGGTTTCAAGTCGATCTTCGACGGCAAGACCCTCGACGGCTGGGACGGCGATCCAGAAGTTCTGGTCGGTGAAGGACGGCGCGCTCACCGGCACCACGACGGCCGAGAACGCGACGAAGGTCAACACGTTCATCCGCTACACGAAGGGCGAGCCCGCAAACTTCGAGCTGCGCCTTCCAAGTACAAGATCGCCAACGGCAACTCCGGCGTGCAGTACCGCTCGAAGCAACTGAATGAGGACGACAAGTACCGCATCGGCGGCTACCAGGCTGACTTCGAGGCGGGCAAGACGTACAGCGGCATCCTCTACGAGGAGGGCGGCCGCGGCATCCTCTGCCAGCGCGGGAAGAAGACGACCCACACCGCTGACGGCCAGAAGGAGGAGGACCTCCCGATGACGTCGGAGCAACTCCAGGCCGCGATCAAGCCCGAGCAGTGGAACGAGTACACGCTCATCGCCGACGGCACGCACCTGATCCACAAGATCAACGGCAACGTCACGTCCGAGACGATCGATGACAGCGGCAAGGGCGCCAAGAGCGGCATCCTCGCGCTCCAACTCCACCAGGGCCACGCCGATGGTCGTGCAGTTCAAGGACATCGAACTGAAGGACCTCGGCGGCGGCGAGCAGTAACTGTTCCGCTTCTGGCTCAACGAGCATTCCCCAGACGCCGAGAACGCCACGCGATGCGGCACCCGCCGCGTCCTTGGCGTTTTCGGCGTCCTGGCGTTTAATCTCGGGCATGAAACCATGCCTGATGCTTCTCGCGGTGGTGCTGGCGGCGTGTCGGGAACGACGTCGCCCCGGCGGACGCGCCACGGCCGGAAGCGAGGTTCGTTTCTCTTTTTCAACGGCAAGACCCTCGACGGCTGGGACGGCGACCCGCGGCTCTGGTCCGTAAAGGACAGGGCGATCACGGGGCGGACCACCGCCGAGAAAACGGCCACCGGGAACACGTTCCTGATCTGGCGGGGCGGCGAAGTGTCCGACTTTGAACTGCGCCTAAAGGTCCGCCTCCGCGGCAACAACTCCGGCATTCAGTACCGCAGTAAGGATGTCGGCGAGTGGGTCGTCCACGGCTACCAGTGCGACCTCGGCGCGGGCGGCCCCCGCCACTACGGCAAACTCTCCGAAGAAAAAGGCCGCCGCTGGCTCGCGCAGGCGGGGCAGAAGGTGATGATTGACGAGGGCGGCACGATCGAAGTCGTCGGCAAGGTCGGCGATGCCGCGGCGATCGAGAAGGGGATGCCGGAGTGGGAGTCGGCCGACGTGACGATCACCGCCCGCGGCGACCGCCTGGTCCACACCGTCAACGGCGAGGTGACGGTAGACGTGGTGGATCGCGACGCGAAACACGCCGCGCGGTCCGGCGTCCTCGCGTTTCAGATTCACCACGGCGATCCGATGGAGGTGCAGTTCAAGGACATCGAGCTTCGCACGCTTTCCATCAAATGAAGGCAGAGAGGAATCGCGGAGACGCAGAGAGCGTGGAGAAGACAAACGCAGCTTTAGCCACCGATGGGGCACCGATGGCCACCGATAGAGCGATCGAATTGTGGAGGCGGCTTGTTCCTTCTCGGACCGTCACCTAATCGGTGCCCCATCGGTGGCAAAAATGGTCTCGCGCTTGCGCATCCGCTCGTCACTTCACGACGACCGTGTCCTTGTTCTTCATGCCGTCCTTCCCGTGCTCGAGTTGGCCTAGCTCGCCGGTTGGCTGTTTCGTGACGTCGCGCCCGGCCTCGGCGCCGACGGGGCCCTTGGCGGGGGTGGTGCCGCCGTCGGCGAGCCAGAGGGCGCCGGTGACGTAGCTGGCCTCGTCGCTGGCGAGGAACGCGAAGACGTTGGCCATCTCCTCCGGCGTGCCGCGGCGGCCGAGCGGGGTGGCGGCCACCAGCATCTTCTCCATCTTCGAGTCCATCGGGCCCGTCTCCTTGTGCGTCCAGGCGGTGTCGATCGGGCCGGGGCAGACGCAGTTGGCGCGCACGCCGTACTTCGCCTGCTCGACCGCCACGCCCATCGTGAACGCGTGCAGGAACGCCTTCGTGCCGCCGTAGGGTGTGTTCTGCGCCAGCCCGTTGAACCCGGCCTCGGACCCGGTGCAGATGACGTTCCCCTTGCTCTTGCGGAGGTGGGGCAGCGCGTACTTCGTCATCACGAACGCCGAGCGGACGTTCATGCGGATCTGCTCGTCGAAGCGGTCGAGCGGGATGTCGTCGGTCTCGGCGTTGACGAGGAACACGCCGGCGTTGTTCACCAGCACGTCGAGTTTGCCGTCCTGCCGCACGGCCGCGTCGACGCAGGCGCGGGCGTGCTCCTCCTGCGACACGTCGCCACCGTACGCGATCGCCCGACCGCCGCTCTGTTTGATTGCGGCCGCGACCTCATGGATGGGGTCGCTCGCCAGACCGCTGACGACCACGCTCGCCCCGTCCCGCGCAAATTTGTGCGCGATCGCCTCGCCGATGCCAGTGCCGGCCCCGGTCACGATGGCCGTCTTCCCTTCGAGTCTGCGTTGATACGTCGTGCTCATGGTCGCGTCTCCTGTTATCGGGCTCCGTTGCAGCCGCCACAAAAGCGAGGCCACTCCCCGATCAAACGGAACTTGCGCGCCTCGTCGATTCAACCCTAACAGAATGCGTACGGATGGCATCGCGGTTGCAGGATATCTCCAAGCCGCCCGATGGTCGGGCGGCGTCAAGCGGAGGTATGAGACATGGCGATGACCGAACTGCGTAAGAGCGAGATGATGTCCCACCTGATCGATTCGCTCGAGAAGGGGACCGACATCGGCCACTACGGCCGGCTCGTGTTCGTGATGGTGGCGCGGCACTTCCTGTCCGAGAACGAACTGGTGAAGTTGCTGTCGAAGGAGAAGGGGTTCGACGAGGAGCAGGCCCAGTCGCTCGTCGCCCAGGTGCAGAGCCGGGATTACAACCCGCCGAAGCGGGAGAAGATCCTGCAGTTCCTTCAGCAGCAGAAGTTCCCGATCTGCCCCGACGCCGAGAACCCCGACGCGTGCAACGTCTACAAGGACCTGCAGTTCCCCGAGAGCGTCTACGCGCACATCAATTCGTACTACCAGCAGAAGGCCAGCGCGTAGGGGCGTCGCGCGCCGCACGCGCGGGGGCGGCGCTGGAGCAAGTGCTCCGGTGCCGGCGGGGGAGGTGGCACTCGCGTTGCATTGCGTCGGTCGTCCGAAGGCGACACCGGAGAACCGATGATGCGAAAGCCCATCCCCACCAGCGTACACGGCGTGCTCGACTACATGACCGCCGGCCTGCTCGTCGCGCTGCCGCGGGTGATGGGCTGGAGCAGGGACGTCACCCGCCTGCTCGACGCGTCGGCCGCCGCGACCGTCGGGTACAGCCTGCTGACGAAGTACGAACTCGGGCCGGTGAAGGTCCTGCCGATGAAGGCCCATCTCGCGCTCGACGCCGCGAGCGGCGCGGGACTAATTGGCGCGGCGATGGTGATGGACGACGAGGACGCAGACGTGCGCCTCACGCTCGCGGGCCTCGGCGTGTTCGAGATCGGCGCGTCGTTGCTCTCGCAGACGAGGCCCGCACCCCGCACGACTGCGTCGTCGGCTCCGCAAACGCGCGGAGTCGCGCAGCCGATGTTCGGCGGACGCGGGCGCGAGCCGAGCATGCCGGCGGCACCGGTAGACGAGAGTTCTTCGGCCCGAGGCGTCGCAGGAACCGCGACAACGTAGCTTCGGACGAGTTGCCGCTCGCGGCTTCGCGGACGACGCGTGTGGCGCCCGTCAAAGCCGTTACCCCCATGCCAGCACGCCACGTCTCGTTCGGTGCCAACGTGCCGCGGAGATCCGCGGAGCAGAGATCACATTCCGATCTCAGCGACGCGGATGCACATCAAGCCATCGAGTCACGCACGCGCGCGTCTCGGCGTGGCCATGCGAGTCGCCCAACCGTTGTTCAATGACATGGAGTCGCGCTGACCCTCCCGGTCCTCGCGGGCAACGTCCGCCTGCCAAGTGGCCGAGAAGACGAAGTGAACGTCGTCGTGCAGGCCGAGGCGTTTGAGCGCGGCCCATTCGCCGGCGTCGAACCAGAACCCGCCGCACCCGCCGCATCGGTCGAGTTCGAACGGTAAGCCGCGCCCGACCTTGGCGTGCACGAGGAGCCGTCCGCACGCGGGGCAGGGCCTCGGGCAGACGCGACGGTCCATCGTGTGGAGGGCCCGCGCGTGGGAGGTTTGCGAGCTTGAGTGCGGGGAGGCACCTGCGATGTTCGCTTGCTTCCGTTGCGTCTCGAGCCAGCGGAAATAGCGGATGCCCGCCACCCACTCTCCGCCGCACTGGCCGCACGCGCCGGCCGACAGGCCCGGTTCGATCTCGCGCGTCTGCAACGTCAGATGACAGTCGGGGCACTTCATGCGACGCACGCTACGCGTGCCGCCGGTTCGCGCCTTCTATGGTGAAGCGTGAATCCTATAACCCGCCCGGCCGTAACGCTTGACGTCCGACGCCGCATGTTCGAATCTGTCACCGGTCGCGGGCAACTACAGGAGGCATGGGTATGGCGGAAGAGAACGGCTGGTACATCGTCGACAACGGCAACCCGGCGGGGCCCCTCTCGCTCGACGAGGTGGGCATGCGGGCGGCGACGCTCGGCCCCGGCGCGATGGTCTACGGGCCCGGCATGGCCGCTTGGACACCCGCCGGCCAGGTGCCGCCCGTCGCGTCGCGCGCCCGCTTCGGCCCGCCGACGTCGATCCCGCCCGTCCCGCGAGGCGGCGGCGGCGCCGGCGGCGGGCGGATGAGGGCCGACGAGATCGACTACAAGATCCACGGCGAGGAGATGCAGTACGTCGAGGTGACGCTCGACCCCGGCGAGACCGTCATCGCCGAGGCCGGCGGCATGATGTACATGACGAGCGGCATCCAGATGCAGACCGTCTTCGGCGACCCGTCGGCCGAGAACAAGGGGTTTATGGGGAAATTGATGGGAGCTGGCAAGCGACTGCTGACCGGCGAGTCGCTCTTCATGACGACCTTCACCGCCGGCGGCGGCGGCCGTGAGACCGTCGCGTTCGCCGCGCCCTACCCGGGCAAGATCATCCCGATGCACCTCGACCAACTCGGCGGGGAACTGATCTGCCAGAAGGACTCGTTCCTCTGCGCCGCCAAGGGCGTGCAGGTCGGCATCGCGTTCCAGAAGAAGATCGGCGTCGGCCTGTTCGGCGGCGAGGGGTTCATCATGCAGCGCCTCACCGGCGACGGCATCGCGATGGTCCACGCCGGGGGAACGATCATGGAGCGCGTGCTGGGGCCCGGCGAGACGCTCCGCCTCGACACCGGCTGCATCGTCGCGCTCGACCCGCGCGTGACCTACGACATCCAGATGGCCGGCGGCATCAAGAACAGCCTGTTCGGCGGCGAGGGCCTGTTCCTCGCGAACGTTACGGGCCCGGGCAAGGTGTGGCTCCAGTCGCTCCCGTTCTCCCGCCTCGCCGGCCGCGTCCTGGCGAACGCCGGCAGCATGGGCGGCAAGGGCGAGGGCGGCGTCCTCGGCAACCTCGGCGGGCTGCTCGGCAACGGCGACTAACGCAGGCGTCCGCTCGTCACCGCGACCCCCATTTAGCGGGCTTGCCCGGCGTTTACCGCCGAACGGTCGGTCCAAGGCCCGTCTTCATTCGGCGCAGCGGGGCTCCGTGAAACATCCCGCGTCCCCGATTGCGACCAGCGTCTACGTACGCACGGATGCTGCGCGACCTTCGCGGCTTGGGGGTCGGCGTCGTCCCCTCGTTCGCGACGGTCGTTACCGCCATCCCCTCGGCCTTGGACGCCACGCCGCGGGCGACGAGGATGCGGCGGTCGACGCCGCGAAGGACCTGCTGCATCAGCTGGAGGCATTTCGGCTCCTCGAAGGCGGCGGAGTGGTAACTGCCGTGGTCCTTGGTGACGTCGAACAGCGAGGAGATGTCCACGTCCCACACGTTGTCCGGCAGCGGCTTGTTGCGATCGAGGCCGCTGCGGCCGAGGCGGCGCTTGCCGAAATGCTTGAGACCCGCGCTGGCGCCGAGCACGGAGTCCAGGCCGGTGTACAACGCCGTCACCCGGTAGGAGAGGTTGGCGATGCCCTCGCCGGGGCTGCCGCCGATCGCCTCGCCCGACCCGAACAGATCGTTGTCGACGTCGGCGGCCACGAGCAGGAGCTGGTTGATCAGGCTGACGAGTAGCGGGCGGTTCTTCCCGTTCCAGACGTGGTACAGCGCCTCTTCGACGAGGTACGCGCCCATGCTGTGGGCGATGATGCTCGTCTTGGCCCGGCACGGGTCGCCGCCCGCGGCGCACGACGCCTGCTTCCCCACGAGCCAGTCGTACAGTTCCGCCAGCACGCCCGCCAGGTCGTCCGCCGACCGCCGCGCGTCGAGCCGGTCGGCGAGGTAGGCGGCCTTCTCGCCGTTGCTCGGCCAGGTGAAGAAGATGCACTCGCCCAGGCCGCCGGCGCCGGTGTACAGTTCGTTCACGATCTTCTGGTACCGCCCGACCGCCCCCTCCCAGGTGTTGTTGTAGCCGTGGATGTAGATCGTCACGTGCTGCTGCGCCTCGTTGTTTCCCTCCGCGACGTCGGGGAACGTCGACGCTGCGTCGGCGAGTTCCTTCCGGAACTTGCGGCGATCGAGCGCCTGCCACGCCGAGAGCTTCGTCAGGTCGCCCGCGTCGGGCGGGGCGGTGAAGAACCTGAGTGCGCCCGCATCCTTCTTGCCGAGCGTCGCGGTGTCGCCGCTCCCCTCGAGCCGACGGTTGGTGATCATCCAGTAGCGCGATGCCATGAGCGTGTTCTCCTGTGAAGCGCGATACCGTAGGCGACGCCGCCGCCCGATATCGCGACCTGAACCGCGTCGGGCGGCCCGCCAGATAACCCTAAACGGGGGAGAACGCGTTCGGCCGGAACGTCGCCCGGCCGGCGGGCGCGCGCGCGCGACGGCGTCAGCGTGGGGCGTCGGCGGCGGGAAGCTTTGCTTCGACCCAGCCGCAGACGGTGTGGTACAGCAGCTTGTGCGCCTCCTGGATCCGCGCCGTCACCGCCGACGGCACGATCAGCTCCACGTCGCACATCCCCCGCGCCCGGCCGCCGTCCTTGCCGAGGAACGCGACGGTCGTCAGCTTCTGCGCTTTGGCGAGCCTGATCGCGCGGAGCAGGTTCTCGCTGTTGCCGCTCGTGGTCATCGCGACGAACACGTCGCCCTCGTTGCCCAGGGCCTCGACCTGCCGTTCGAACACGCGCTCGTAGCCGAGGTCGTTGGCGGCGCAGGTGACGACCGCCGGGTCGCACAGGGCGATCGCGGCCAGGGCGCGGCGGTTCTTGCCGAAGCGGACGACGAGTTCCTCGGCGAAGTGGATCGCGTCGGCCGCGCTGCCGCCGTTGCCGGCGACGAGCATCTTGCCGCGCCGCTGCCAGCAGTCCCACAGCGCCTCCCCGAAGCGGGTGAGCGGTTCGTCCAGGGCCGCGAGTTTCGGCAGCAGGTCGCCCCATTCCCGCAGCGCGTCGCCGAGCATCGATTGCATGGGCGGCGATCTTACGGGCAGCGCACGAACAGTTCACGGCGCGCGTCGGTGCGGGTACAAGTGAGCGTGCCGACGTTCCGCCCCTCCCCGCTGAAACGGGGAGGCCGAGCGGGTCCTGCCGTTCATCCTTCGCTTGGAAGGGGGAGTGCCACGATGAGCCAAACGCCACCACCGTTGCCGCCGGGCCCGACGTCGCACGTCCCGTACGCCACTCCCGGGCCCGCCGGCACCGACGCCGGGTCGGGTGACGGCGGCGCGCAGCGGGTGTTCGACACCGTCGTCGGGCCGAACCTCCGCCTGCGGGACAACCTGATCCAACTGCTATGCGTCGCCGTCGGGGCGGTCGTGGGAGCGTTCGTTGCAAGGCTGTTGTTCGCCGGCGGCGACCCGGCCGGGCCGATGCTGCTCGGCGCGGTCGGCGGGGCGCTGGGGGCGCTGCTGCTGTCGGGCGTCGTGATCGGCATCGTGCGCGGCGTACAGGGAGCCCGGCGGCGGTGACGCGGTCGCCTGAGCCGCCTTACCGCCGCCCTGACCGGACGTCCGCCGCTGCCCGAACGGGCAGACGTCCAGCACCGGGCAGCGGCCGCACGCCGGCTCGGCGTGGTAGCAGCACCGCTGGCCGTGCAACATCAGCACCTCGTGATTGTCGTACACCTCCTGCGGCGTGAACGTCGGCGGCAACTGGGCCGCGAGCAGCGCGTGGGCCGGCCCGACGTCCACCTTCGGCCCGATCAGCCCGAGCCGTTGCGCCACGCGGTGGTGGTGGCAGTCGACCGGCAGCGCCGCCATCCGCAGCGTGCTGAAAGACAGCACCGCGGCGCTGGTCTTCGGACCGACGCCGGGCAACGCCTCGAGCCACGCGCGGGCGTCGGAGACGCTCATCTCTTTCAAGAAGTCGAGCGACAGCACGCCCGTCCGGCGGTCGCTGATGAGGCGCAGCACCGCTTGGATCCGCGGCGCGTTCTGCTCCGGCCACGTGCAGGCGGCGATCGCCGCCTCCACGTCCGCCGTCGGCACGTCGCGTACCTGTTCCCACGTCGGGAAGCGGCGGCGCAGTTCCTTGAACGCGCGCCCTGAGTCGGCGTTACGCGTCTGAGCGGGTCGAGGTCGTGAAAGTAGGGGACGGGGCAGCCGTACGCCCGGCAGAGGCGCTCGTGGACGAGCAGCGCCTTGTCGCGCAATTCCGGCGGGGCGGGTGGGGCGGTGGTGGCGGTCCGTCGCATCGATGGCCTCCGTGCGCGATGCCGCCTCACCCCGGGCGGCCGCGGTTCCCTCCGCGTCGCATAGCCGATTCGATCGTAGGAACCCGCTTCTGCTGTAATCCACCGCATGGCGCGGCGGGTTCGGCGCCGTTGGCGAAAAGCGGCGCTCCGACATTGGCACGCGCGTTGTAACGTCGACGGGCGACCGCTAACCGAAGGAGATGCTCGCGATGTCACACGGAACCAGAGCAGGAAAGCACCAGATCCCTCCGGGCAACGCGACCGGCCGACCGGTCGAAGAGGCGGCCCTGTCGCCCAAGGCCCGCGGCCGGACCGCCAAGACGACCAAGCCCGACGCCACCGCCGGTCCGAACGCCACCGAGGGGCACGTGCTTCAGGAACGGCTGACGGAGGTCAACAACCCGATCGGTCGCGGCGGCGGCAAGATGCGCGGCGACCGCCAGCACACCACGCCCGACCCCGGCATGCGCGGCAAGTCGCGCAAGACCGGCACCCGCGGCAACGGCGTGAACAGCAACCTCCGCACCGACCGTAACCCGACCTCCACCGCCGGCCGGCGGAACAACTCGGTGAAGAACGAGGGCGGGTGATCGCCACGAGCGTGGCACGATTTGAGCAGCCTCGCACGACGCCGCGCGGTGACGCGCGCACGGGATAACCAGGTGAATTCGACGGATCTCGCGCCGACAAGACCACTCTTGCCGACGCGAGATCCGTCAGGCTGCGCCATGTCAAAGGCATCGGGCAGAGGTTGGGCGTTCCCAAGTGTTGTCGTCGGGCGTGGGGGCGTGAACAACAAACGATCTGCGCGAGCGGCATCCTGATCGGAACGAGGGGTCTCCCCTGGATCCGGCGAGTTTCCCGGGAGACCCTTCGCGCGCTCGGAAGGTGTGAGAACACGGGAGTACTGATCAGCCGGCCCCGCCCGCACGGGTTGCAAACCCGTGTCACGTTGATGTGCCGCCCGTGACGCGGGCTTGCGACCCGTGCGGGCGGCTTAGCGCACCAAAGGCCGCCGCGGTTGTCGATTCCGTGCCGGGACGTCACCTTCGCCGCGGGAGGGGCGTGTCAGACGCTCGGAACGCTTCCGTCCCCGGCTCACGTTCAGGCCGGCTTGCCCTTGGGCTCGACGCGGTAGACGCCGTCGGTCATCCAGCAGCCTTTGAACTCCCCCTCCGTTTGCTTCGACAGCCGGAAGACGTATGACGCGATCTCGCCGTCGGCCGCGACGAGCGTGACGACCTGCTCGGCCGCGCCGTCGGCCGTCCGCACGGGCCCGTGGTCGGCGGACCTGAACCGGAGCATCGGCCGGTACGCCTCGGTCTTGACCATCGGCGTGAAGCGCTCGAGCGGGCCGGTGGCCTTCTTGTTCTCCGGCGACGCGAAGTTGAACGTCACGGCGATGCCGCTGTCGGCCTCGTCGTTGTTCTGCAGCGCGTCCATCACGATCTGCACGACCTGCTCGGCCGTGTATTCCGGCCGCGGCCCCGGCAGGGCCTTCGCCGCCGTCTTCTTGTCGTCCCGTGGCGCCGGTTGCCCGTCAGAAGCACCCTCGCGCGGCGCGGCGGAGAGGCTCGTGAGGCTCAGCGCCAGCACGGCGACGATAACGCGAGATCCCCACGTGGCCACGGCGCAACAGGTTCGCATTGCAAACTCCTGGTTGACTGATGGTAGGACGGCCGTGACACGAAAGCAGAAACGCGGCGTGGTGCTCCGGCAATACTTCCAACGGTCTTGCAGGGCACGGCTCGCGTCCAGCACGCCCACGTTTAGCCGCCGCTCGCAGAGCGGCGCGTGTCGGGTGTCCGGAAGCAGCGCCGTTCTGCGAGCGGCGCGTGTCGTGTGTGGAAGGTCGCGCCGCTCTGCGAGCGACGTCGTGCGACCCGACCCATCTCGGGACGGGAGACGGGTCCGACCAGCCTTGCGCGTTCCGTGCTCGCACGCGGGTCCACGCCGGGCCTCACCCGCTCACCCGATCTTCATGGCCAGCAGCGTGCGGTCGTCGTTGGCGGCGGGGCCGGCGGTGAACGCGTCGATCGCCGCCAGGGTGCAGCGGACGAGGTCCGCCGCGTCGCCCTCGCAGGCGAGCAGGACGTCGTCGAGGCGGCGCTCGCCGAACAGGTCGCTCCCGGCGCCGGGGCCGCGGGCCTCGGTGATGCCGTCGGTGTAGAGGACGACCGTGTCGCCGGGCTCGAACGTCTCGACCGCGTCCTGGTAGCCCGCGTTGCGCTCGATCCCCAGCGGCAGTCCGCCGCCGGCCTCCATCGACCGCAGGGCGCCGGTGCGGCCCTGCTTCACGCGCGGCGGGCAGTGGCCGGCGCTGGCGTAGCGGAGCGAGCGGCGGGCGGGGTCGTAGATGCCATAGAACGCGGTGACGAACTTGCCCGACTCGGTCGTGTAGCGCGCGGTCAGGTGGCCGTTGATGAACGACAGCAGTTGGCTCGGCGGGTCCGGCGGGCCGGTGTGCGTGTGGGCGATGCTGTGCGTGACCGCCATCAGCACCGCTGCCGGCGTGCCGTGGCCGCTGACGTCGGCCATCAGGATGCCCCACTTGCCGTCGGGCAGGGCGAAGAAGTCGTAGTAGTCGCCGCCCGCCCGGCGCGACGTCTGGTAGTGGGCCGCCAGGTCGAGCGTGGGGATCACCGGCAGCGTCGTCGGCAGCAGCGAACGCTGGATGTCGGCCACGACCTGCATCTCCTTGTCGACGAGGTCGTACGCGCGTTTCAGCTCGTCCGACAGCACGAGGTTGTGCGTCGCCCGGCCGAACAGGTTGCTCATCCACACCTGCTCGGGCAGGTGCTCGCGGTCGAACGCGCCGGGCCGCTTCGACAGCAGCACGACCATGTTCAGCGCGACGCCGCGGTCGTAGAGCGGCAGCGCCGCCAGCGATCGCATGTCGCGGAGGAACTCCAGCGCCGGGTCGTCCGGGTGCGGCGTGAAGTCGTCGAGCAACGTCGGCTCGTCGCGGTACAGCAGCTCGCCGAGCAGGCCGCGGTCGAAGATCGGCAGCGACTCCTTGTCGCGCCACGGGTTGATCGTGCGGTCGGCCTCGTCCCAGAGGTTCGTGCGGGTGATGCGGTACGTCGGGGCGGGCAGGTCGCGGCGGGAGAGCGAGATGTACCGGTCGCGCCGCGCGACCTGCTCCATCCGCCGGCCGTACGCGCGCACCATCTCCTGCGGGTCGGTCTGGCTCGACAGCTCCCGCACCATCTCCACGAAGAACGCCAGCCGCTGGTCGGGCGACCCGTCGACGGAGGTGAGGAAGTTGATCTGGCGGGAGATGTCCATGGCGCGACGATGGTAGCCGCCGAGGAGGCTGCCGTCTCGCGCCGTCGTCCCGCCCCGCGCGCGTCGGCGCTCCCGCCCGCGGAAACCGGCGAAGGCTCGTGCGGGAACCGCCCGTCACCGCTCGGCGTTCGTCGTGGTCATCGTCGCCCCTTCCGCCCGCCGCCGGATCGCTTGCCGCCGCCACCGCGGCTGCTCTCTCGGCCGCCACTGCTAGCCGTTCTGGTAGTCTGACCACCGCCGCCGCCGCCACCGCCGCCGCCGCCACCGCCGCCACCCGACCCCGAGCAGGGCGCGTCGACGTCGCCCGGATCGACGCGATCGCACAACTGGCGTCCGCCGGTCGGCTCTTTCAGCAGGTCGCCGGCGGCGCGGAACGCGGCGAAGATGTCGTTCGCGATGTTGAGGCCGAGCGGGGTGCCGCCGACGTTCTGCGTGTAGTCGGATCCGCCGCCGCTGGCGGGCAGAGCGTGGTCGAAGTTCCAGTGCACGCCGAGATAGATGCGGCTGCGGCCGTTCTCCTCGATCGCGTCCCAGAGGCTGTCGAAGCCGCGGTTGTGCCGGGGGCGCTGCGTCGCGCCGGACGCCGGCATGTCCCGGCTGCCGCGCGGGTCGAACGTCATCCCGTTGAACTCATCCGAGACGAAGTCGAATTCGTACTCGTCTTCCGCGCAATCGTCGAAGTCTTCCGTGTCGGCCGGTCCGACGACGTCGCGCAGGAA
>JAUJNJ010000049.1:0-1125 GCA_030448225.1 Phycisphaerae bacterium | reverse complement strand
GCGGACAGCACGCGCGCGATCTGGTTGTACAGGCGCGGCGGCGTCCCGATGAGGCGGGCGCCGTCGTAGGCCCAGAAGATGCCGGCGACCGTCTGATCGGGCGAGCGGGTCGTCGTGTTCAGCGCCGGCTCGCCGCCCATCCGGTAGACCTCGTCCTGCGCCGCGAGGTATTCGGCGGACGTCAACAGCGGGGGCGGATCGATCGAATATCGCTTGCTGACGGCCCACGTCATCGCGTTAGGGTAGTTGGCGCCGTGGAACCCCTGCATAGGCTCGAGCGGGTCGACGCGGTGCCGGCCCCGCTCGGCGGAGGGAACGAAGTTGGCGTTGCTCCCGTCCGGGTCGAACCGGCGCCGCTCCAGCAAGACCTGCGCGACCCGCTGGCCGAACATCACTTCCGCGCCGGTCGGTGGGACGGACGGCATCATCAGGGCGAAGTCCGCCAGCTTGCGATCGAGCGTCGCCGCGTGCGTCGGGTACAGCGCGCGCAGCACCGCGTGTGCCGCCGCCGCCACCGCCGGCAGGCTGTTCGCCGGCCCGCCGGCGGTGCGCGGCTCGCCCGTGTACGGCGCGTTGCTGCCCGCGGCCGTGACGTACGCGTCGTACATTGCCACGTGGACCATCCCCATCGCCCGCGAACTCAACGTCGGCCCCGGCTGGTCCGGCATCCCGGGCGGGCGCGTCGGGTCTGTCGGGTTCGTCGGGTTCGGCTTCGAGAAGTCGAGGCGCAGCGTCTCGATCGCGACGTCATTCCAGAACAAGATCGCGTCCATCGGCGAGCTCCAGTTGGCGCGGAAGTGGGCGTGTTCCCCGGCGGGGCATCCTAGACGGTCGGCCGCGCGCGACAACGGGGGCGGGATTACCCTGTTCGGGTGACCCGGTCGCGGCGCCCGACCGACGACGAATGCGACAAACTCCGGCGCGTCACGCCACGCGCCGCGCAGAAAAGAGCCCGAGGCGCTAGCGCCTCGGGCCGGGTGTGGATCTTCGGTCGCCGCGACCGGCGGGTCACATGTGCTTGATCATCTCGCTCGCGAACTCGCTGCACTTGACCTTCTTCGCGCCCTCCATGAGGCGGGCGAAGTCGTAGGTGACGGTCTTGCCGCCGATCGCGGATTCCAGGCC
>JAUJNJ010000234.1 GCA_030448225.1 Phycisphaerae bacterium | reverse complement strand
ATCCTTGTTCTGGCCGCCACGGCCGCCGCTTTTTTCGCCGTATCCCTGCCCGCGCGCGCCGGCTCGCCCACCGAGCAGTACCTTCAGGCACGGCAAAACTATCCGCCCAAAACAAACCTCACGCTCGCCGGAGCCGCCCGCGATCCCGATGCCTGCCGGGGTGCGACCCTTGAAATCACCGGTCGGCTGCTCGGCATGGCCCGCGCCGAAACGGGCGCGTCGCTGATGATTGACACCGGGGCCGGCGGCGTCCTCAACCTGCAAATGAGCCGCGTGCCCGACTGGATCCAAAACGGCGGCCGGCTACGCGCGCTGTGCGTGATCGGCGGCGCAAAGCAGAACAACGTTTCCATCGGCATGCCCGAACTGCTCGTCGTCGCGGTCGCATCGGAGTCGGACATCGCGGTCGCCGAAGTGCGGTGGCAAAAACGGCGTTTGGCGCGGGCCGCCGATTCCAAGCGTTACCGCGCGGACCTTCAGCGTTTGGCGTCGCTGTACGCTTCCGGCAAGATGCGGCTGCCCGGCCGCGGCGGCGGGTCACCGTTGCGCGCGAGTGCGTTTCGGGGCACGCTGCTGGCGAGTCGGGGTGCCGGCGCGCCGCGCGGCGGCGGCGACGTCGGCCCCGTGGGCGCGGACGTGTTCGCTCAGTACCGGGCGTTCATCCGGGCATCGAACGTGCGCCTGAGCGAGCGGCAGGTGGACGACATCACGACCGCGATCCTGCGCTCGTCCGAGCAGATGGACGTGGACCCCCGCCTGATCGTCGCGCTCATCATCGCCGAATCATCGTTCGATCCGGGCGCGACCTCGCGCGCGGGCGCGATGGGTCTGGGCCAGATCATGCCGGGCACGGCCGCCGAGATCGGCCTGAGCAATCCGTACGACCCCGTGCAGAACATTCAAGGCGCGGTATACCTGCTCAAAACACGGCTCGACAAGTATTCGGGCGGGGCCTCCCAAAGCGACCTGCAAATGCGCCACATCCACCTCGCGCTCGCGGCGTACAATGCCGGCATGGGCGCGGTCAAGCGTCATGGCGGCATCCCGCCGTACCGCGAAACGCGCAACTACATCAAAAAGATCGAGCGGCTGTACCGGCAGTTGTGCGGCGAGGAGGGCGCGCCTAACGAGGGCGGCGGCGGGGCGTCCTGACCCATGATCTGCGCGGTACACGCCCTGCTTGGCGCGGCGGTCGGCACGCTTTCCGGCTCGCGCGAGGGCGCGCTCGCGGCCGGCCTTGCCACGCACCTGCTGGGCGACCTGCTGCCCCACAAGGACTTTGATCCGAAGGTGGAAGCGCCGCTGCTCGCCGCCACGCTCGGCCTGCTCGCGTGGCGTTGCGGCATGACATCCCCCGCGCTTGTTGGCGCGGTGGGCGGCGTGCTGCCCGACGTGGAAAACGCCGCGATGATCGTCGGCGTTCTCCCGAAAAGCGCGATGCGCTTTCCCACGCACGTCGAGGACGGCAAGCACCACGGCCCGAAAGCCGCGTCCGCGTGGCCGCAGGGCGTGCTCGCGGCGGCCTGCCTCGCACTCGTACTTTCCCGCCCCCAATCGTGACCACGATCAAACCGGACGTCCTCGAACTCCTCGCGCGCCTGGACACGCTCGTGTTCGACGTGGACGGTGTGCTGCTGGACGTTCGCGACTCGATCCGAGCCGTGAACGTGCAGGCGGTTCCCGTTTACCTGCGGACGCTGTCCGGCTGGCGCGCGCCCGATGATCTTCTCACCTCAAACGACATCGAACGCTTCAAGCAGGCCGGCGGCTTCAACGACGAGTGGGACCTGACCTGCGCCGTCGTGCTGCTGTACCTGTGGAAGGGCGCGCGCGAAAACAGCCGCGACGCGGACCATCTCCATCCCCTTTTGCCGACCATTGCCGCATTCACGGATGCGATTGCCGCGCGCGGCGGCTGGCTGCGCGCGGCCGAGGCCGTTGTCTTCGAGCAGACGACGCCCGAACAGGAACAAACGATCCGCGCGCAGTACGACAAACACCTCGCCGGGCGTATCTTTCAAGAGTTGTGGGCCGGCGATCTGTGTCCGCGCGTGTACGGCTACGCGCCGACCATCAACCCCGGTCCGGGCGCGGTCCGGCGCGACCGCCCGCTGCTCGACGTGTCGCGATTGCCCAGCGGAAATGTCACGCTTGCCGCGTTGACCGGCCGCACGCTGTCCGAAGCCCAGTTAGCGCTTGAAATGGCTGACCTGGATGAGCGCATCGCGTTGCCCGGCCCGCAAGGGATCACGCGCGACGACGGCTTCTTCAAGCCCGAACCGTGGGGGATGCGCACGCTGCTTGCCCGCCTCAATGCCCGCGTCGCCCTGTACGTCGGCGACGCCCTCGACGATCTGCGCACCGTGCTCGCCTTTCGCACTCTGCCCGAAGCCGAACACGTCACGCTGCTCTCGGCCCAGGTGCTCACCGGCACGGTCGGCACGGACGCTCCGCGCCTGTTCACCGACGCCGACATCGTCGCGCCCGACGTGAACGCCGTGCTTCGGCTGCTGCTCCCGTGACGACCCGCCTCGCCGGCGACGCCGCGATTAAGGGCATGCCGCTGATCTACACGTTGGGCGGAGTGGCTTCACGAAAAGTTATCGTTGAAAGGCGGGAGGGGCTATTGCCCTAAATGCGTTGTTGCTGTAAGGTGGGGCTATGGTTGCTTTGTCGTGCCCGCACTGCGGCAACAAGAAAGAGGTCATCAAGTTCGGCACCAACCGCA
>JAUJNJ010000233.1 GCA_030448225.1 Phycisphaerae bacterium | reverse complement strand
AGCGCGATCAGCCTGTCGATCGTGTACGTCGAGTTCGACTGGGGCACCGACATCTTCCGCGCCCGCCAGCTCGTCGCCGAGCGCCTCGCCGCCGCCCGCGAGGGGATGCCGCCGGGCGTCCACGTCGAGATGACGCCGGTGACGGGGATCACCGGCGAGATCATGCTCCTCTCGCTCTCCTCGCCCGACGGCCGCGCGCCCGACACCGCCGTTCGCGCCTACGCCGAGTACGACGTGCGCAACCGCCTCCTGGCCGTGCCGGGCGTGGCGCAGGTGGTTGCGATCGGCGGGGAGCTGCCCGAGTACCAGGTGAACGTCCAGCCGGACAAGCTGCTGCTCTACGGCCTGACCGTGCAGGACGTGATCGACGCCGCCGCCGCGTCGCACAGCACCGCCAGCGCCGGCTACCTGCCGAACGTCGGCGGGCTGGAGGTGCCGCTGCGGCAGACGGCCCGCGTGCGGGGCGTGGCGGACATCCGCGACACGGTCGTCACCTACCACGAGGGCGCCGCCGTCACCGTGGGGCAGGTGGCCGACGTCGTGCTCGCCGGCGCGCCGAAGCGCGGCACCGGCGCCGAGGGGGGCCGCCCGGCCGTCGTGATGAGCGTGCAGAAGGCGCCGGGCACGAACACGCTCGCGCTCACGCGCGAGATCGACCGCGCGCTCGACGGCGTCGAGGCGGCGATGCCGCCGGGCATGACGCTCAACCGGTTCGTGATGCGGCAGAGCGACTTCATCAACCTGTCGCTCCGCAACGTGCTGCACGTCCTGCGTGACGCGTCGATCTTCGTCGCCGTCATCCTCATCCTGTTCCTGCTGAACGTCCGCACGACGATCATCACGCTCACGGCGCTGCCGCTGTCGCTGGCGGTGGCGCTTCTGGCGCTGTGGGCGTGGGGGCTGAGCATCAACGTGATGACGCTCGGCGGGCTGGCGGTGGCGGTGGGCGAGCTCGTGGACGACGCGATCATCGACGTGGAGAACGTCTTCCGCCGCCTCCGCGAGAACGCCGCGCTGCCCGAGGCGGCCCGCCGGCCGTTCGTGCGCGTGATCTACGACGCGAGCAACGAGATCCGGTCGTCGGTGGTGTTCGCGACGGTCATCATCGTGATCGTGTTCGTGCCGCTGCTGTTCCTCGGCGGGCTCGAGGGGCGGTTCTTCCGGCCGCTGGGGATCGCGTACATCACGTCGATCCTCGCGTCGCTCGTCGTCGCGCTCACGGTCACGCCGGCCCTGTGCAAGTACCTGCTGCGCGGGCGGCTCGGCAGCGGGGCGCACGCCGACGGCTTCCTCGTCCGATGGCTGAAGGCGGCGTACGGGCCGGCGCTGGGGCTGGCGCTGCGGTGGCGGGCGGCGGTAGTGCTGCTGGCGGCGGCGGGGTCGGGGGCGAGCCTGTGGCTGGCCAGCACGTTCGGCACGTCGTTCCTGCCGGAGTTCAACGAGGGGACGATCACCGTCTTCCTCACCGCCCCGCCCGGCACGTCGCTCCTGGAGAGCGACCGGCTGGCGCGGGCGGTGGACCGGCGGATGGTGGAGATCGAGGGCGTGCGCGCCGTCGTCCGCCGCACCGGCCGCGCCGAGCGCGACGAGCACGCCGAGCCGGTCAGCCGCAGCGAGATCGACGTCTCGCTGAAGCCGGGCTACTCGCGCGAGGACGTGCTGGGCCGGATCGACGCGGTGCTGGCGTCGGTCCCCGGCATCGCCACCGAGACCGGCCAGCCGATCGCGCACCGCCTGTCGCACATCCTCTCCGGCACGCCCGCGGCGATCGCGATCAGCGTCTTCGGCGAGGACCTGCCAACGCTCCGCACGATCGCCGCCGAGGCGGAGGCGGAGCTGAAAAAGCTCCCCGGCACGCGCGACGTCGCCGGCAACCGCGAGGCGATGGTCACGACGCTGCCGATCCGCTACCGCCACGACGATTTGCGGCAGTTCGGCCTCACGCCCGCCGGCGCCGCCGCCCAGGTGACAGCCGCGCTGTTCGGGCAGACCGTGGCGTCGGTGAACGAGGGCGTCCGCCGGTACGACATCGTCGTGCGGCTCGACCCGCAATACCGCCAGGGCCCCGCCGACGTCCGCGACCTGATCCTGCGCGGCCAGGGCGGCGCGATGGTGCGGCTGCGCGAGGTGGCCGACATCGGCCCAGAGGACGCGCCGATGGCCATCCAGCGCGAGAACGGCCGCCGCAAGGCGGTGATCTCCACGAACGTGGCCGCGGGGCACAACCTCGGGCACCTCGTCGAGCGCGTGAAGGAGGTGGTGAACCCGATCGTCGCGCGCCACGGCTACGCGGTGCACTACGGCGGGCAGTTCGAGGCGCAGCAGTCGGCCGCGCGGACGATCTACCTCATGGGCGGCGGCGTCGTGGTCGTGATCCTGCTGCTGCTCTACGTGGCGCTCGGAACGGTGCGCGCCGCGCTGCTCGTGATGGTGAACCTCCCGCTGGCGCTCATCGGCGGCGTGGCGGCGATCTACGTCACCGAGTCGGCCGACCTCTGGGGCAACACGCTGGCGCTGTTCGGCGCGGGCGGGCGGCCGTACCGGGCGCCGGTCATCTCGATCGCGAGCATGGTCGGGTTCGTCACGCTGTTCGGCATCGCGGTGCGCAACGGCATCCTGCTCGTGAACCATTACGGGCAACTCGTGCGCGACGAGGGCGCGACGCCGCGCGAGGCGGTCGTGCGCGGCTCGATGGAGCGCCTCGTGCCGATCCTGATGACCGCCCTGGCG
>JAUJNJ010000232.1 GCA_030448225.1 Phycisphaerae bacterium | reverse complement strand
GCACGGCAGCGCGTGCGTCGGCCCCGTCCAGAACAGTGCCCGCCCCCACGGTCGGACGGCGCGAATGACGGATTCGTGGAAGACGGGTTTTCCATGCTGATGGCTCTTCGACACTCGGCGCCACGACGACTACTCTTGCTCGCGGGATGCCTCAGTGTAGCCGGCGGGTGCCACAGCAGTGTATCGGTAGCGGTCTCGGTGCGCGACGCCGAGACGAAGGCGCCGATTGACGCCCTGGCTTGCGTGCGGCACACGCACTACGAGTTCGACCCTTCCCGCCCGCGGACACGTGTGAGCGGGCAGTTCGAGGCACGGCGGAACTCAAGGTCGTGCCGAACTATCTTCCCTCCGTTCACGTGACGGAGCACGGCTATTTGCCGGGGGGAGTCCCACTGTACGCCGTTGATAGCGGGGACGGCCCGGCGGCCGTCACGGTCGAGCTGTACCGCTGGGGAACGAGAAGTGGGTCACGGAACTTGGCAGGGTCGGTGCGCCGCGGGAGGGCGGGCCTGCGGCCCAGCGGCTAGGTGCCGGAAGTGGACGGTGCCTCGGAAGACCGTCACGGTTCGGCGGATGGGCCGCGCGGGATGACCTGTGGCCGCGACGCGGGCAGCGGCTTGGGCTCGTGGCCTTTGCGGTACCAGCCGCCGGGGCGGATTGACAGGCCGCGGTACCTCTTGAAGTCTGCGGTATTTGCCAGGAGCTGGTCCAGGTCGGTGCCGGCGTGCAGTCCGGATTGCCAGGTTTTGCGCGCGACCGTGCCGACCACGAAATACTCGCTGCCCAGCGCCGTTGGCGCCCGGTCGGCGAACGCGCGGGCGAGCTGCGCTTCGAGCTCGTCCTGGTCGCACATGATCGTTTCGCAGCGCGAGCAGTACTTGCAGGTCTTGCCCAGCGTCATCAGGCCGAACGCCCCCACGGAGATGAGCAGCGGGAACTTGCGCGCGAACGTCGGCCTGTCGCACCCCGGGCAGCGGCTCAGGCGCGAGCTGGCGTGCGGGTTGAGCAGGAAGGTGTAGCGGGGCGGCGGGGCCCCGAGTCGTTCTTTGGCCACGCGCCGGATTGTACCGGCCGGGCGGGTATAGTCCGCACCCATGAATCGCGGCAGCAGTGAGGCCGAGCTCGCGCCGGACGCCGGGTGGCGGCGGCGGGGGTACGTCGTCATCTTCGAGCACGACACGGCGGCCGGGCGGGCGTTCGACCTCGGGCTGCTGGTCGCCATCGCGCTCAGCGTGTCGGTCGTCATGCTCGAGAGCGTCGAGGCGGTCCGCGCCCGCCACGGCGCGGCGCTGTACGCGGCGGAGTGGTTCTTCACCGCGCTGTTCACCGCCGAGTACGCGCTGCGGCTGCTGTGCGTGCGCCGGCCGTTGCGGTACGCGCGGAGCTTCTTCGGCGTCGTCGACCTGCTGGCGATCCTGCCGACGTACCTCAGCCTGCTCATGGTCGGCGCCCAGTCGCTCGTCGTCGTCCGCGCACTGCGGCTGCTGCGCGTGTTCCGCATCCTCAAGCTGCCGCAGTACCACGGGCAGGCGAGCCTGCTGATGACCGCGCTGCGCGGGAGCCGGGCGAAGATCACGGTGTTCCTGTTCAGCGTGCTGATGGTCGTGGTGGTCGTCGGCTCGCTGATGTACCTGGTCGAGGGCCCGGCGAACGGGTTCACGAGCATCCCGACGAGCGTGTACTGGGCGGTGGTGACGTTGACGACGGTCGGGTACGGGGACATCGCGCCGCAGACCACGCCGGGGCGCGTGTTGGCGGTGATCGTCATGTTGACCGGCTACGGGATCATCGCCGTGCCGACCGGAATTGTGACGGCCGAGATGATCGCCGCCGAGCGCCGCGGCGCCGTCCCGCCCGCGGCGGGCCCCGTCGCGGGCGCCGCCCCCCCCCGGCCCTGCCCGGGCTGCGGCGCGACCGGGCACGACGCCGACGCCCGGCACTGCAAGTATTGCGGCGCCGGCCTGAACGACGCCTGAACCGCCGTAAGAGCCGGGGCTATAAGCCGACCGCGGCCGCGCCGGCCGGGTGTGACGCGAGGTGTGCCATGCAGCTCTCCGAATTCCTTCAGGTCGACGACGGCGGGTTCATCGGTCTCAAAGGCCACCGGATCGGGCTCCACCACGTCGTGCGGGAATACAACGAAGGGTTGTCGGCCGAAGGTCTCCAGGCGCGCTTTCCGACGCTCGCGTTGCCGCTGATTCACAAGGTCATTGCGTTCTACCTCGAAAACCAGGACGAGGTGGACCGCTACATCACCGGGCACGACGCGGAGATCGACCGCCAAGCCGCGGCCAGCAAACCCGTGCCGAACATTGTCGAGTTGCGCCGACGCCTGGAAGCCATGCGGCAGGCCGAGCTGAAGCCGGCCCCCGTCTTCGCGCCGCCCGAGCCGTGAACCATGGCCCTGCGATTACTGCTGGACGAGAACGTACGCGGCCTGCTCTGGCGTGCGCTGCGGCACCACAACCTGGGCGGGGTTGACGTGCTCGACGTCACGCGCGTCGGTGATCCGGCGGACCTGCCCCTCGGGACCGACGACGCGGTGATCCTCGCATGGGCCGAGCGCGAGGACCGGCTGCTGGTATGCCTCGACAAATCGACGATGCAGCGGCACCTGTCGGATCATCTTGCCGCGGGTCGGCATTCCCCGGGCATCATCATCGTGCGACAGGGCCTGCCGTTGCGACAACTGGTCGAGCAACTGGTGCTCGTGTGTCTTGCGAGCGACGCGTCCGAGT
>JAUJNJ010000231.1 GCA_030448225.1 Phycisphaerae bacterium | reverse complement strand
CGGAACGTGGCCTACCGCTTCTCGCACTACGAGGCCGCCTGAGTGGACGGTTCCGCTCGGGGGCGCGACGCGTGACTCGGCGGGAGCAGCTCGGCGACCCGCGGCCCTGCGGGCCGCGCGCAAACGTTGCCGCGCGTCTGTCCGCTTCGCCGGCGCCCACGTAGACTGGTGACGTCGTGCCGGACATCGTCCTCACCACCCTCAACGCCAAGTACGCCCACGCCGCGTTCGGCCTGCGCTACCTGATGGCGAACCTCGGCCCGTTGCGCGAGCGGGCGGCGATCCTCGAGTTCGACATCGCCGTGCGGTCGACCGACGCGCTGGAGGCGATCCTGGCGCGCGAGCCGCGGATCGTCGGCGTCGGCGTCTACATCTGGAACGCCGAGCAATCGCTCCGCCTCGTGGCCGACCTGAAACGCGTGCGGCCGGACGTGATCGTCGTCGTCGGCGGCCCGGAGGTGAGCCACGAGACCGACCGGCAGGAGATCGCCCGCCTCGCCGACTACGTCATCACCGGCGAGGCCGACCTCGCGTTCGCCGAGTTGTGCGGCAAGCTCCTGTCCGGCTCCCGCCCGCTGATGAAGGTGATCGCGGCGGACCTGCCGGAGTTTGGGGAGGACGCGACGGAGGGGGAGGAAGCGACGGAGCGACGAAGGGACGAAGCGACGAAGGGGGAGACGGCGGGGCGGCGCTGCGGCGACGGAACCCCGGGCGGGGAAGAGGCGCCAATCTCCCTCCCCTCCGTCGCTCCGTCGCATCGTCGCTCCGTCGCTCTCCCCTACTCCCTCTACACCGACGAGGACGTCGCCCGGCGGGTCATCTACGTGGAGGCGTCGCGCGGGTGTCCGTTCAAGTGCGAGTTCTGCCTGTCGTCGCTCGACGTGCCGGTGCGGAACGTGCCGCTCGACGCGTTCCTCGGCGAGATGGGGACGTTGCTCGACCGCGGCGTCGAGCGGTTCAAGTTCGTCGACCGCACGTTCAACCTCAACCTGAACATCAGCCGCTCGATCCTGGAATTCTTCCACGCGCGTTACCGGCCGGGCCTGTTCCTGCACTTCGAGATGATCCCCGACCGCCTGCCCGAGGCGCTGCGCGAGCCGATCCGCCGGTTCCCGCCGGGCGCGCTGCAGTTCGAGGTGGGGATCCAGACGTTCGACCCGGACGTGTCGCGGCGCATCAGCCGGCGGCAGGACTACGCGAAGCTCGAGGACAACCTCCGCTTCCTCCGCGACCAGACCGGCGTCCACGTGCACGCGGACCTGATCGTCGGCCTGCCGGGGGAAGACGTCGATCGCTTCGCCGCCGGCTTCGACCGGCTCGTGGCGCTGCGGCCGCACGAGATCCAGGTGGGGATGCTCAAGCGGCTGCGCGGCACGCCGATCGTGCGGCACGACGCCGAGTGGGGGATGGTCTACAGCCCGCACCCGCCGTACGAGGTGCTGCGAACGGGCCACGTCGACTTCGCCACGATGCAGCGCCTCCGCCGCTTCAGCCGGTACTGGGACCTCGTCGCCAACAGCGGCAACTTCCCGCGCACGCTGCCGCGCCTGTGGGGCGACGGCTCGCCGTTCGCGGCGCTGCTCGCGCTGAGCGACTGGCTCCACGCCCGCGAGGGCCGGAGCCACGCGATCGCGCTGGGGCGCCTCGCCGAATTGTTGTTCGAGCATCTTACGAAAGAGCGAAAGCTCGACCCACGCGACGTCGCCCCCGCGCTGTGGGACGACGTCCGCGAGAACGGCCGCCGCGACGGGCCGGAGTTCCTCCGACCGCACCTGCCGGAGTCGGCCTTTCGCGAGCAGCGCCGCCGGGTCGTCGCGACGAGTTTGCCGACGCGCCAGGCGCGACACTTGCAGTCGCCGACGTGACCATCGTTCGTGCCCGCCGGGCGCGAGATCAGATGCTCCGATCGGCGGTGTCGCACGGACGACGCGGCGAGAGATATGCGAGGCTTGAGCAACGGGCGCACCGGCGCATCGTCGACAGCCGACCATGTCGTTGAACTGGGATGCGAGCGCTATGCGAGCGAAACGGAGCGCGGGACTAACCGATTTCTCCCGTTCGTCGATCCCGCGACCTCACCCGCGCCCCGCGAGGCTCGCCACCACCTTCGCCAGTTCGGCCGGCTCGACCGGCTTTGGCACGTGCATCTGGAAGCCCTCGTTGAGCGCCCGGCGGCGGTCGTCGCGGGCGGCGAAGGCGGTCAGGGCGACGGCGGGGAGCGGGAGGTCGACGTTCAGCGCGTCGGCGCCCGCGCCGCCGGGGAGGCCGCGGCGCTCGGACTCCATCGCGCGGACCTGGCGGATGAGCGAGTAGCCGTCCTCGCCGGGCATGCCGATGTCGCTCAGCAGCACGTCGGGCCACCCGGTGCGGATCGACCGCATCGCCTCGGCGGCGCTGGCGGCGACCGTCACGTCGGCGCCGCACCGGCGGAGCAGGCTGCCGAGCACCTCGCGCGCGTCCGGCTCGTCGTCGACGACGAGCACCTGCACGCCGTCGAGCTGCGCCCGCGGGTCCGGCCGGGCGTCGCCCGCGGCGTTGCCCGGGCCGCCGCCGTCCCCGTCGTCGGCGCCGCGCCGCGGTTCGGCCGGGGCGCTCGGCGTGGCGACGGCGGCGGCGGCGGCGGGGAGGGTGACGGTGAACGTAGCGCCGCGGCCCTCGCCGGCGCTGTCGGCGCGGACGGTGCCGCCGTGCAGTTCGTCGAGGTGCTTCACGATCGCCAGCCCGAGCCCCAGCCCGCCGTGC
>JAUJNJ010000048.1 GCA_030448225.1 Phycisphaerae bacterium | reverse complement strand
CGATGCCGCCGTCGCGGCCCTGGCGGGCGGAGTACGTCACGTATAAGTCGGGCGGCGTCTCCTCCTCGGCCGGCCGCAGGCCCGCGGCGGCGAGGCGGGGTTCGATCGCGGCGCGGAACTGTCGATCGAACGCGTCCGCGTCGAGCGGCCGCGCGCCGGGGTCGCCCGCGACGCTGCCGGGCAGGAACGCGTAGCTCCGGTACCGCGCGAAATCGGCGGCCGCGTCGGCCTCGATCCACACGCCCGACCGCGGCCGCAGCGCGTCGCGGCAGCCCGTCGCGATCGAACCGGCGAGCGCGAGCCCCGCGGCGACGGCGACGATCGATGCAAGGCGGGCACGGCGGCGCGCGGGTGACGTCATGCTGTTCTATCCCAGTTCAATCGCATGGCCCCGGAAACGTGCCCGCTGAAGCGGCCGTGCCGCGCCGGGCGCGCGGCGCGGTTGCTCACAGGCGAACGAGGAAGCCGGGCGTCATTTCTCGAAACGAATCGACCGGACCTTCACCCACTCGCCCGCGCCGCCCGCGGAGACGGGGTCGACCCGGAGTTGAACGATCCCGCCCTTCCACTGCGGCGACTTCGCCAGATCGATGCGATACGTCTGGTCGGTGCCGTCGCTCGTGAGCGTGAAACCCGCGGAACGTTCTTCGGTGAACGCGGGTTCGCCCAGGCGTCGCCAGTAGACGCGGGCGTCGGCGCCCCTCGTGCGGCTGGCGGCCTCGATGACGAGGGTGCCGGCGTCCGCCGCCTTCCAGAAGCCGACGGGGCCGAGGAGTTGGGGGTCGGGCCGCTCGGTCCGCAGGTGCAGCGCGCCGCGGACGGGCCAGCCGGCGTCGGTCGCATTGGCGAAGTGCCAGCCGTGGCGGCCGCCGTCGAAGCGGTGGGCCGGCGGGGCCGGGCGCGGGGCGCGGTCGTAGACGTGCTTGCGGATCTCGTCGAGCGTGCCGACGACGAGGTCGTAGCGGTACTCGTGCTCGACGTTCCAGTCGATCACCTCGCGGCCGATCGGCGCGACGTAGCCGGTGGCGGCGTCGCGCGGGCCGCCCTGGCCCGGCGTGCCGGCGAAGCCCCCCTTGAACGCGCCGACGCCCGACGCCCAGACGCCGAGGCCGAAGCCGCCGTCGTCGACGAGCGCCGCCCACGACTCGGTGGCGGTCCAGTCGGCCCAGCGGTTGTCGGCCAGGACGTGCTCGACCCGCCGCAGCGGCCCGCCGGTGAACGGCGCGTCGCCGTCGTAGGTCATCAGACGGTGCCACGGCCCGTTCGTGTAGACGGCGGGGAACTCCTGGTCGCGCGCCGGATACTGCGTCTTGTCCGGGCGATTGTTGACCATCCGGCAGCGCGCGTGCACGGCGGCGCCTTCGAGTCGCAGCCAGCTCTCGAACGTGCACTCGGCGGGCACGTTCTCCAGCGGCCAGTGCATCGGCACGCACTTGACGTAGATCCGCTTGCCGTCGTTCGTGTGCGCGAGGAGTCGCGACGCGTGGCCGAACGCGTCGCCGACCTGGATCGGGTTCCAGCCGATGAACGCCCACGCGGGGTCGGGCCGCTTGCCGGCGACGGCGAACGGGACGGGGCCGGCGTAGTAGGACATCTGGATCTGCCGGCCGAAGTCGTGGCCGTTGACGAGGTTCTCTTCGCGGCCGCTGCGCGAGAGGTGGGTGATCGCGCCGCCGAGGTTGAGGTCGACGCCGAGGCGGACGACGCCGTTGTCGAGGAAGCTCATCTTCGGCTCGTGGCGCCGGACGCGCGCCGCGCGCTCGTCGGCCGGCGCCGCGCTGGCGCAGGCGACGGTGACGAGCAGGACGAGCAGCCACGGGGGCCGCACCGCGCGAGCCAGTTTCGGTCCGTCGTCACGCATGTCGCCACACCGCCTCGTTGACGCGAGGTTCTCAGAAAACCGGGACGAATCGAACCACGGAGGCACAGAGACACGGAGGAAGGACAGAGGGTGAAGTCGGGAGACGGTGGAAGACGCCGGAACGTCAACCGGCGCGACGTCCGCCTCCGTCTGCCGTCCTCACCTTTCCGCTTCTCCGTGCCTCCGTGCCTCCGTGGTTCCACGCTCTTAATAGTCCCGGCGGCAGAAGACCCACGCGGCCACGCCGAGCACGGCGGCCTCGAACAGCAGCGACGTGCCGACCACCCATGCTACGGGGCGCTGGCGCACGGCCGACTGCACGGCGCGCTCGTCGGCCCGCGTGATGGCCCGCTCGCGCCGGCGGATGTTGTCGTTGCCGTTGTTGCCCGGGCGGGGCCCGTCGTCGGCCGCGTCGTCGTACTCCGGCTCGCTGATGAGCGAGCGGCTGAGCAGGGCCGTCGTCTCGCTCGTCTTGGGCAGCGCGGTCTTCAGGCCGTAGACGATGCGGTGCGCGAGGTCGAGGTTCCGCCGGGCGCTGCCTTCGACGCTGCCCCGCAGGTCGTCGCGCTGGCGGCGGAGGTTGGCGAGCATCTCGTTGTCGGTCGCGGTCAGCTCGGCCGGCGGGCGCTTCTCGAGGTAGGCGAGCTGGCCCTCGACGAGCTTCAGCGTCGGCACGGCCGACGCGGCGCGGCGGTCGGCGGCGGTGCGGAACGTCAGCAGCGCGATCTCGCTGCCGTGCACGACGAAGACCAGGAACCACGCGAGCACGGTCAGCAGGATGGCGGCGACCGTCGAGCGCGTCAGCACGCCGAACAGGACGGACACCGCGTAGAGGTAGCTGAAGAAGCAGACGACGATCGGCACGCCGAGCAGGATGCCCGGCTCCCACGCGCCGCCGCGGAGGCCGATGATCACGAAGCTGGCCACGCAGAAGACCGCGACCTGGAGCGTGACGAACAGCAGCGCGGCCGCGTACTTCGTGAGGAACAGCCGCAGCCGCCCCAGCGGCTTGGACAGGTACAGGTCGATCGAGCCGCCGGTGAGCAGGTCCGGGAAGATGCTGGCGGTCGAGATGATCGCCAGCACGGTGGCCGCCAGCGCGAGCCAGATCTCGATGCCGAACGTGACGAACATCAGCTTGTAGAACTCGTCCGGCGGCATCGCGATCGGGATCGGCGTCTGCATGCCGAGCAGCGTGAGCTCGCCCTCGGCGTCGATCCCCGCCGCGGCGAAGACGAGCACGACCAGCGCCGACAGCGCCAGCACGATCCAGAACATCCGCTTGGAGTTCAGCTCGCGGTAGGCGTCGAGGAAGATCGCCAGCGTCTGCCCGATCATGCCGCGGCCCCCCCGCCGGTCGCGGCGGCGGCGGCGGGCGCGGCGCGGGCGACGGGCTCGCCGTTGGCGCCGGGCTCGGCGACGGTCGCGACGAACAGGTCCTCGAGCGACGGCCGGACCGACTGGACGCGGCGGATGGTCAGGCCGGCGGCGCGGCACGCGTCGAGCAGCGGTTGCACGTCGGCGGCCTCGGTCGTGCCGACGCGCAGCGTGGTGCCGTCGAGCTCCGTCCAGTGCCCCGACGGCAGCGCCCCGCGCAGCACGAGGGCCGGCGCCGCCGCGTTCGCCGCCGCCGCCGCCGCCGCCGCCGCGCCGTTCGGCGAGAGCGGGGGCGGCGGCGGGCGCGCCGGCGGCGCGCGGCGGCCGCGGACGACGCCGGGCATCGCCACGGCCAGCGCGTCGCGGAGCGAGCGGTCAGCGCGGGGCATGAGGTCGATCGCGTAGCGCTGCTTGGCGACGGTCAGCTCGTCGAGCGTCCCCTGCAGGGCGACCTGCCCGCCGACGAGGATCGCCACGCGGTCGGCGATCACCTCCAGTTCGCTCAGGAGGTGGCTGTTGACGAAGACGGTCTTACCCTCGTGTCGCATGCGCTCGAGCACCTCGCGGATGTCGCGGCGGCCGCCGGGGTCGACGCCGTCGGTCGGCTCGTCGAGCACGACGAGGTCCGGGTCGTTCACCAGCGCCTGCGCCAGCCCGGTGCGCTGGGCCATCCCCTTGGAGTAGGTGGCGATGCGGCGGTCGGCGGCGTCGGCCATGCCGACGAGGTCGAGCAGTTCGGCCGCGCGGCGCTTGCGGCGGCGGCGGTCGACGCCGGCGAGCGCGCCGAAGAACTCGACGGTCTGGCGGCCGGTGAGGTAGCGCGGGAAGCGGTGGTTCTCGGGGAGGTACCCGATCCGCCGCAGCGTCGACTTCAGCCCGACGCGGTCGCCGAGCACCGTGCCCTCGGCGCGGGTCGGGCGGATCACGGTCATCATGATCTTCACGAGCGTGCTCTTGCCCGCGCCGTTGGGCCCGAGCAGGCCGAACACCTCGCCGCGGCGGACCTGCATGTTGATCCCGCGCAGCGCGTGGATCTTGCGCCCGTAGACCTTGGTCACGTGGCGCAAATCGATCGCGAACCCGTCGGGTGCGGCGGCGGCCATGCGGCCGGAAGGATGCGGCAGCGCGGGCGCGGAATCAATGGGCGGGGCATTCAGGGTGGGGAATCAGGCAAATGGGCGCGTCTACACCGCTGCGCCGCGCTTGCCGTGGTCGCCCACGTAGCGGGTGGCGTTCTCAAGGTGCGCTGCGTCCCGGATCGGTTTGCACTGGCATCGCGTCCCCCAGAGACCACCGACCGGCGCGAGGTTGACGCGGAAGCAGTACGCGGAAGATTCCTTCTTCGCGAGGCCCACCCAGTGACGCGGGTTGTGGTCGGCGAAGCGCGCGACGATGTGGAGGTGGATGCGGTCGAGCGAAACGACGCGGAGTTTGATGTCGCGCCGGAGGAGGGAAATGACGATCTCTTCCAGCGCGCGGTCCTGTTGGCGCGGGATGAGGAGGACGGGCTCGCGCTTCATGAGGCGCTTGGCGCGCTCGTGCAGCGCGTCGTACGTGCCCTTCGGGGGAGGTTTTTTGTAATCGCCCTCGACGTGTTCGCGGTGATGACGCGTGCGGAAGCCCTTGGGATCACCGGGTAACCACGTGCCATATGTATGGCACATGCAGTGGTACCAGTCGTTCCAGGGGCGCACGACCATGGCGAAAACGTTACCGCTCGCGCAAAGGTCGTGCAACGGGAAACTGAGCAGGGGGAAGTGATCGCGAACGCCCACGGAGCTTGCTCCGTGGGATCTTCCGAAGACGTCACGCGCAAGAGGAAACCCACGGTGCAAGCACCGTGGGCGTTCGAGCGACAATTGCGGGAGCGACGCGGTTTCTACTCCTCCGTCGCGCCTCTTTCGCACGGTCGGAGTTCTCGATCAGAACCGCGCCACGAGCCCGAGTTTCACGTACGGTTCGTCGCTGATGTCGGTGACCTCGTCGGTCTCTCGGACGTCCCAGCCCGTGCTGAACTCGCCGCCCCAGGCGTAGCCGACGCCCGCGGTCAGGAGCCAGCCGTCGCGGGGTTCCCACGCGACGCCGACCTCGGCGCGGCGCTGCTCGAAGAAGAGCCGGTCGCTGTTGCGCTCCAGCGCGTCGAGGTGGAACGCCTCGCTGCGGCTCTCGGTCTTGCCGTAGACGCGCAGGCCCTGGGTCACCTCGTAGCCGACCGCGAGGTCGACCGTGTACGGCAGCGCGTACGTCCCCTTGACCGTCAGCCGCTCGGTCGGCGTCCACTCCAGGCTCGTGACCGGCAGGCCGGCGACGAGGAACAGGTCGTCGCGGATCCGGCGGCTGTAGGCGAAGCCGGGCAGCGGGACGTCGGGCAGGATCGAGCGGTTGCCGTCGTAGTCGATGATGAACGCCAGCCCCGACTCCTCGTCGAACTGCCGGAACGCCAGCAGCGTGCCCTGCCCGTACCAGGCGTCGCCGTCGTCGTACGGCGTGTCGCCGGCGTACCCCGCGCCCACGCCGAGCGCGAACACCCAGTCGCCCGTCTTGCCCAGCGGCATCGCGAACCCGGCCGACGTGTTGACGAGCTGCTCGGGCAGGCTCGGGTCGGTGCTGTTGAGCTCCAGGTACGTCGCCTCCCACCCGACGCGCGGGCTCTCGAACACGCCCGGCGTCAGCCGCACGCGGCCGGCCGACTCGTAGACGCTGAGGCGGAAGTCCTCGCCGTCGTCGGTCTGCCCGCCCTCGAGGAAGTTCACGTCGTTGGTCGACTCGATCGTCCGCTCCTTCGGGAACGTCTCGAGCAGCAGCCGCGGGCCGGTCTGCGCCGCGTGGCCGACGCGCCAGGCAGCAGCAGCCGAAGAGCGCGAGGGCGGCGATCGACTTCGACGACTTCGACGACTTCGGCGACGCCGCGGGGCGGGGGTCGTTGCGGTTACTCATCGGCAAAACCATCGGCAAAGGGCGGCCGGTTCGTGTAACGCGTTTCGGTCCGCGCGCCCGGCCGGCGAACGCAGCACGCCGGCCGCATCGGCGGCCGCTAACGCCGGACGGCACGGAGTTATAGGACGGACGCGACGCGGCGGCCAACTCCGCACCACGTCGTCCCCGTCCTGCCCCGCCGCCCCGTTACCTAACTTTTACCAAACAATTTCCTTGACAGGTCGATGCGCGCGATAAGGTGTTGCCAGCGAGCCGTGTGGTGACGTGCTTGCGAAACGTGACCGACATCGCAACACGGAAGGTAGCGGACGACGCGGCGGGACGAACACGCCGCCGCCGTCAGCGGCACGCGGCCGTCGTAGGAGCGGCAACCCGTCCCGGCAGGGCATGGCGGGGGGGTCCGACGTTCTGCCGCGCGCGCGCGCCCGGCGAGGCTTCGCCCGGCGCGCGGCACCGCGTCACGCGGGAGGCGGCTCCCCGATGTCCGCGATCACCACCACCACCAGCCTCACCCCGCCGCCGGCCGGCAGCGTCCCCGGCGTGTGGGTCCACGACGCACGACGCGTTCGACCTCCCCGCCGGCGCGGGCCTCGCCGGCCCGGCGTTCCTGTCGGGCGAGCAGCGCGCGCACCGCCTCGAGCGCATCCGCCAGGCGCGGCTGCTGTTCGACGGCGCGCACCGCCAGTACTTCCTCGACGAGCGCGCACGCAGTTCGACTTCCCGCTCGTCCGCGCGCCGGCCGCCAGCAGCCGCTCTACCTGACGTACAACGTGCTCGGGCTGATCTCGCTGAAGGGCGCCCGACCTGCTGTTCGGCCAGGAGCCGCTGCTGCGCGCCGAGGACCCGCGCCCAGCAGGACGCGGCTGGGCGACCTCGCCGAGCGGTCGAACTCCACGCTGTTCTACGGCTGCGCGGTCGACGCGAGCTACGAGGGCGAGTGCTTCCTCGAGGCCTGCGCCACCGCCGGCCGCGTACCTCCGCCGCGTGCCGGCCGACGAGATCTTCCCCGCGGCGACGCCCGCCCGGACGGCCGGTACGACGCGTACGTCCGCTACCGCGTGAAGAACGTCGGCCCGTCGGACGACGCCGCGGTCTGGCTCCTGCTGGAGATCGCCTACCTGCCCGGCCGCATCGAGCGGCGGTGCTTCCAACTCGGCGCGGACGGCGCGCGGTCGCCGGTGGCACTCGATAGTTGGACGCGCGCCGACGTGGGTCGCGCGCGGCGGCGGCGGCGGCGACGAGCAGCGCCCGACGCCGGCGCGGCGGCGCGCCCCCGCCGGTTCCCCTGCCTCCCGTCACGCTCACCGGCATCGCGGCGAACACGATCACGTGGATCCCGAACCTGCTCGTGCGCGGGCGGTGCGTCTGCGACTACGACGGCGCGGTCGAGCTGCAGGACGCGGCTCAACGCGAAGAACAGCCAGGTCGGCCGCGTGCTGCTGAAGCACAGCGACCCGCGGATGGCGTTTCCGGAGGAGTCGTTCGACCCGCAGGGGAACGTGGCGGCCGCGGAGGACGCGTTCGCGTTCGGCGACCCGGCGCGGGGTGCCGCGCTATACATCACGTGGGACGCCGAACTTCAGCACGCGATGGCCGACCGCGCGTTCGTGCTGAACCAGCTGCTCGTGCGGACCGAGACCTCGCCGGTGCTGCTGGGCCTGAAGGAGGGCGGCCCCGACGCGTACAAGAAGGTCCGCCTCGAGAGCTTCAACAGCCTCACCAAGGCCGCCCGCAAGGCCGCCTACTGGCGCGCGGGGATCCGCCGGGGCGCTCGGCGTCGCGCAGGACCTGGAGAACGCGCTGCCCGGCGGCCCGCGCTACCCGCGCGGCCGATCGCGGTGCAGCTCCGCGACGGCATCCCCGCCGACGAGAAGGAGGCGGCCGAACGACTGGCGACCCTCCGCGCGCGGGGCTCATCTCGCTCGACCGCGCGCTCGAAGAACAACTGCACGACCCGGCCGCCATCGCCAAGGAACGCGCCCGCCTCGCGGCCGAACGGCCGATCCCCAAGCCCCCGCCCCCGTGACCCGCAACCCGCCCCGCGGCGGCGGCGCGCCTGACGCGGCTCGGCGAGCGAGCCGGCTCAACGCGGCGTTGCACCGACTCGCCCGACTGCTCCGGCGCCGACTCAAGGCGGCGACGGCCGGCCGTGCGCCGCCACGATCCACCCTTCAGCGAAAGGACGTCCCGTGTTCACGCACCTGCTCGACCTACTCAAGCGTTCGCCCGAGACGGGCGACGGAAAGGACTTCATCATGCCCGACGCACCCACCACCCCCACGCCGCCGACCGCGGCCGCCCCGCCGTTGCCGCGCGGCCGGCCGCACAACGTCGACCACCAGATCGCCGCGCTGGCCGACGCGATGCGCGAGCTATCGCGGTCGCACCAGACGCTGCTCGACGTCGTCACCCGCGCCCCCGCGCGGCGGGGGCGGGGGCGGCGGCGGCGCCCGACGCGCCGACGGCTTACATCGGCCGCGAGGTCGTCGGCGACCCCGGCGACGGCCTGCGCCCCGCCGCCGTCGTCGACTACGCCCGGCTGTCGCCGCTCCAGCAGATCGCGCTGGCCTGCGGCACGCCGCGCCGGTGGGCCCGAGCCCCACGCGCCGCGCGCGCGGCGTGCGCGACGTGACGACGACGTCGGACGACGACGCGGACCTCGCGCGCCCGGCGCTGGACTGATCGGATGACGCGAGCGCGTCGCGGCTGGTCACATGGTCACTGAAGTGACCATGCCGCGCAACGCCACCGACTTCCGACCGACTCCTGACTCCTGACCCTTGACTCCTGACCGTTGACCCTTGACCACTCCCCCCCCTCACCCGGAGTTCCCATGGCCCTCACACTGCTCGACTTCGCGAACCAGACGCAGGTCCCGATGAAGAAGGGGATCGTGCAGGAGATCACCAACGAGTCGATCTTCCTGCGCCGCCTCCACTTCGTCCCGGTCGACGGCTTCGCCTACAGCTACAACCGCCAGACGACGCTCGGCGGGATCGCGTTCCGCGGGCTCAACGAGAGCTACACGAACGACGTCGGCGTCGTGAACCCGCAGGTCGAGACGCTCAGCATCTTCGGCGGCGAGGTGCACCGACCGCCAGCTCGTCAACAAGCGCGGCGACGTCGTCCGCGCTGGCGCGATCGCCGCCAAGGTCAAGCGGGCCGGCCTGTTCTTCGACCGCTACGTGATCAAGGGCGACCCCGACCTCGACCCGCTCCAGTTCCACGGGCTCAACGCCCGGCTCACCGGCGCGCAGGTCCTGTCGCCCGGGACGAACGGCGGGCCGATCACGCTCGACCTGCTCGACCGCGCTCGACGCGGTCGCCGGCAGCAACGACCGCAAGATCATCGTCTGCAACAAGGGCGTCCGCCGCCGCATCACCGCGCTGTCCCGCGCCGCGGCGGGCGGGTCGGCGATGAGCGAGATCGGCCCGCAGGCGCGCACGAGTACGACGGCGCGCCGATCGAGGTGATCGACGAGGACGGCGACGAGGCGCCCGATCCTCGCGTTCGACGAGCCGCACGGCGCAAGCGCCGCCACGACGAGCCTCTACGTGATCCGCCTCGGCTCCGACGTTGACGGCGAGCACATCCAGGGCCTGATCGGCGCCGACATGATCGAGCACGTCGCCGTCGGCCTGCTCGGCACCTACTACAGCGACATCGTCGAGGCCAACATGGGCCTGGGCATGTTCCACCCCCGCGCGGCCTGCCGCGTGAAGGGATCGCCAACGCGTGATCACGGGAGAGCCGCTAGTTGCTCGTTGCTAGTTGCTAGTTGCTAGCAGCAGCGGCTGCGGCTCCCCTTCTGCCCCGGCAAGCGTGAACTCGGCGGCTTTCCCGTTCCTTCTTCACTAGCAACTAGCAACTGACAACCAGCAACTGCCAAAGGAGATCCCATGTCCGCTCCCACCATCCCCACCCCGCAGGACGCTGCGCTGCTCCTGCAGGACGCCGTGACCAAGACCGCCAACTTCAACACCGCGGCGTTCGACCTCGGCGCCGGGTTCGCGCCCGGCGGGCTGGGCCGGCCCGTGGCGGCGATCGTCCACGTGACGGCGGCACGGACACCGAGGACGGCGACGAGACGTACGGCGTCGTCCTGCAGGAGTCGTCGGACAACGCGACGTTCTCCCCCGCCGGCCCGGCCGTCAGCGTCGCCGGGGGCGGCGCGGTCGCGGTGCCCGGCCGGCTGACGCGCGGTTCGTCCGCCTCGCGCTCGTGGTCGGCGGCGCGACGCCGTCGATCACGTTCAAGGCCTGGCTGAACCCGTTGCCGTGAGGCCGAGCCGCGGGCGACGCGCAGGGGCGGCGGGTGACGAGGTGACGACGGGACGACCCGCCCGACCGTCACCGCGTCACCCGCCCGGCCCCGTGCCCGCTCGCGTTATTCCCGGAACCGCCCTTCCCATTTGCGCCCCGAACGCGAGAATCCAACGAGGTCCCCTATGCTGCTCCGCACGCTTTCGCACGTCCGTCGCCGCCGGCTGGAGTATCTCCTGGCCTGCCTGGTCCTGTGCCCGCTGGGGGTGGCCCTGGCGGGGAAGGTGAAGGAGGTCGTGGTCCGCTACGACGACGGGACCGAGGAGGTCCTGCTCGCCGCGGCGCCGAAGGTGCCCCCGCTGCCGCTGCCCGAGCCGACGCCCCCCCGCCCCGAGCCCGACGTCACCCCGCCCGCGGCCAACGCCGCGCCGGCCGTCTCGCTCGTGACCCCCGCCAGCGCCGGCGCGATCCGCGCCGCCGCCCCGGGGCACTTCGTGCTCCGCGCCGACGCGGCCGACGCCGACGGCGTGGTGCGCAAGGTCGAGTTCTGGGCCGGCGACCGGTTGATCGACGCGCCGACCGTCGCGCCGTTCATGACCGCCTGGACCGACGTCGTCCCCGGCACCTACGAGCTGACGGCCAAGGCGTTCGACGACGAGGGGGGCTCGGCCCGCTCGGCGCCGATCGTCGTCACGATCGTCGCGCCGGCGCCCGGGCGCACGATCACCGTCAACGCGGGCCAGAGCATCAACGCCGCCGCGATGCAGGCCGGCCCGGGCGACACGGTGCTCGTCAAGCCGGGCGTGTACCTGGAGTCGGTGATCGTCCGCCGCGGCGGGACGGCCGAGCGGCCGGTGTCGTTCATGTTCGAGCCGGGCGCGACGATCGACGCGACGCGGTTCCTCACCGCGTTCATCGACGGCGGCGGCGCCGAGCACGTCGTCGTCACCGGGCTGCACGTGACCGGCTGCACGAACGAACTCCGCGGCCACAACGCCGCCGTCCGCACCGGCGGCCACTGGCGGCTGCAGGACGCGGTCGTGGAGAACGTGAAGGGGACCGGCATCGGCGCGAGCGGGCGGTTCGTCACGCTCCTGCGGTGCACCGCGCGGAACAACGGCCAGAACGGCATCAGCTCGAGCAAGGGGAAGGTCGTCCTGCTGAAGGACTGCGTGATCACGAACAACAACACCGGCCGCCACAACCCCGCCAGCGAGGGCGGCGGCGGCAAGTGGGCCCGCACCGACACGGTCTACGTCACCGGCCTGGATACGCACGACAACCTCGGGCCCGGCATCTGGTTCGACATCAGCAACCGCAACTACGCGATCGTCAACTCCGCCGCTCACGGCAACCGCGGCCGCAAGAACAAGTGGGAGGGCCCCGGCTTCATGACCGAGATCAGCCAGGGCCCCGGCCGCATCGAGAACAACGTCACGTACGACAACGAGGGGGCCGGCATCCAGGTGTGCGAGGCGCAGGACCTGACGATCCGCAACAACACGCTCATCAACGACAACCTCGAGATGCGCAACCTCCCCCGCGACGACGGCGACTGGCGCCTCGAGAACGTGGTGATCGAGGGCAACCGCTTCAAGAACGGCTACATCGACACCTCCGACGCCGGCGAGTCGTGGCGCACGACGCGCGCGGCGGAGTGGAAGCTGACGATCGACGGCAACACGTACGACAACCCCGCGAGCAAGCAACTCGTGAAGTGGGGCAAGCGCAAGCTCATGACGCTCGACGAGGTCCGCCAGACGCTCGGCCTCGAGCAGGCCGGGCAGACGGCGCCGATCGCCGTGCCGGCACCCGCGTCGGCGCCCTCGTCGGCGCCCGCCGCCCCGCCGGCGCCGCCCACGCCTTAACGCTCACCCGTTTACCCGCACGTCGCACGCCGAACAGCAGTCCCGCTCGCGGTGCGCGTGCTGATCGTTAACGCGCTCGCGGAGCGGGCCCTGCGGGCCTGCGGCGAAACGGGGGACGTGGGGCTACTCCGATCGGCTCTACGTCGCCGATTGGTCGCCACTGTCCCGACGGTTGCAAGACGAGCCTGAAGGCCCGCGGACCGACTCCTTCCGATACCAGTTCTCATTCCGATGCGGAGACGCTCCGCGCGAGCGAGGTGCTCCATGCCCGCTAGTCTGATCGTGGATTTCCCCGCGAGCGCAACCACGACCGCCGACGACGGCGCCGCCGGCCGCACGGTGTACGTCAGCAGTTCGGCGGGGCGTGCCGGGGGCGACGGGCGGGCGCCGGAGTCGGCGGTGCGCACGCTTGCCGAGGCGGCCGCGCTCGTGCGCGACGGGCGCGGCGACCGGTTGCTGCTGCGTCGCGGCGACACGTTCGTCGGCCGCTTCCCGCGGTGGGACAAGTCCGGCCGCGGCCCGCGCGACCCGCTGACGATCGGCGCGTACGGCGAGGGCCCCAGGCCGTGCGTGACCGTGAGCCGCGGCACGGCGCTCGAGATCGGCGGCGACGGCGGCGCGGAGGTGCACGACCTGCGCGTCGCCGGCCTGCACTTCGAGGCGGCCGGCCGCGACCCGGACGGCCCCGGCTACGACCCCGCGTTGCCGCCGGCCGTCGGCGTGCACGTGCGCGGGCCGGCGCGGCGCGTCACGTTCGAGGACTGCCGCGTCGAGTCGTTCGACGACAACCTGCTGGTCGACGCGGCGCGGGACGTGACGGTGCGGCGGTGCGTGATCGTCGACGCCTGCGCGAGCCCCGCCCGCCCGACCCGGGGGCTCGTCGCGCGCGACTGCCACGGGCTGCTCGTCGACAAGTGCGTGTTCGACCAGAACGGTGGCGGGTCGCCCGCCGACCTGCACCGCCACCACCACCTCCTCGTCGCCGGCGGCGGGCGCGACGTGGCCGTGCGGGGGTGCCTCTTCGCCCGCTCGGGCGGCACCGGCGTGTCGCTGGCGTGTGGCGGCGCGGTCGTCGGCAACGTCTTCCTCGGCAACACGACGCACGCCGTGCTGGGCGGCGCGGGCGGGCGGTTCGCGGGCAACGCCGTCGTCGGCGGGCGGGAGACGCCGCTCGGCGACGCGCCGGGGGCACGGCCTGATCGTCGCGGGCCGCGCGCGGACGTCGTCGGCAACGTCTTCGCCCAGCGCCGACGCGGCCTGGGTCGGCCATCGAGCTGGCACGCGGCCGGGGCGACGACGGCCGCGCCGGGCGGGACGCGCGTCGCGGACAACGTGTTGTTCGGCTGCGGCGGCGTCGGCGTGAGCGGGGCGTGGCGGTCGGTCGAACTTGTCGGCAACGAGGTGCAGGACGTCGAGACGGGCCAGCCGCTCGTCAGCCTGCGCGGCACGATCGACGCGGCTGGCCGCGTCGGGCAACGCTTACTGGGGTGACGCGTCGCGCCGCGACCGCTGGTTCCGCCTGCACGACTCGTTCGCGTCCGCGGCGACCTGGGCCGACCGCGCGGGCGACGCGTCGCGCGCGGCACGCGTCTGCTACCCGCGCGCACGCTGCGGCTGCCCTCGCGCGCGTCGCCGACGCCCGCGCGCAGGCGGGCGCGGAGTGGCGCGAGCACCTGTCGGCGGCCGACCTGATCCGACAACTGCGCGCGGGCTTCGGCCGCTGAACGCGGGCCGGCCCGCGCACCTGCGCTCGCGTCCCACTTTTAGGAGAAGAGTCATGCCCCTCGATGCTTACTCACCGTTCAAGCCGCCGACGATCTCGCGGCCGAGGTTCCGCCGCTGGCCGCGTGGGCGGCGGCCGACGCGGCGGCGAAGGGCCGGGCGGCTGGCGCAGGCGTCGGACGACGTCGACCACGCCATGCCATTCCAGGGACGCCGGTGCGAGGCGGCGCGGGCGCCGGGGAGTTCCCGCGGCTCGCATACGACGCGACCGGCGGCGGCGATGCGGCCGTCACGTGGGACGTCGACGCGGCGTCGGGCGAGGCGGTCGTCCGCGCGCGCGGCGTGCGGCTGGCCACCCTTCTCCAGGCCGACGCGATCCTCGCCGCGCGCGAGCCGCGGGTGGCCGCGCAGCACGACGGCGTCGTGTACCAACTCAACGGTACGACCGCCGAGAGCTACAAGCGCAACACCGGCCCCGGCGTGACGACGGGCCTGTGCCGCCGGGCGTGGGTGCTCGTGCGGCGGTACCGGCTGCGGTCGGGGAAGCTGATCTGACGCGCGGGTCACATCGATCGCCGTGCGACTCGGCTCATCGTCACTGGTTCAAGGTCGCATCCCACGCTTTGATGCCGACCAGCGGGCTTCCGCCCGCGGCTACCAGGCGTTGCGCGACCGTGCGGATACGTCGGAGACGGCCGCGTGCGGGACGTCGCGCCGGTGAAACTCGCGCGGGTCGCATCCGTGACCCGACGATGCGGAGTGGCTCCTGACGTGCCTTCCTCTGCGGTTTTATCGGCCACCACCGCCCGCGCGCCGGCGCGTTTTTGATGGAACGTCCGGAGACGACTTTCCCCTGCCCACCTTCATCGGCGTTGTCCGATACACTGCCTTCATGCAACACCGCCAGCCGCCTACCGATGGTCCCGTTCGCCCGCTCGTCGAGTTCCTCGAAGGTCGCCGACTGATGTCGGTGGTCGCGCCCCGCGGCCGAGACGCCGGTCGGCGCGGCCGACGTCGTGCCGCCAATCGTGGCGGACGTCCGGATCGAGGGGTCGCCGACGGCGGCCACCGGCGTCGTCGTCCGCTTCAGCGAGCCGCTCGACCCGGCCCGCGCCGAGCGCGCGGCAACTACGCGATCGTGCGCAACTTCGGCGACTCCGGGGGCGACGACGGCCTGTTCGGCGGCTTGATCGGCTCGGGCGACGGCAGGGAGGGGGACGAGCAGATCGCCATCCGCGCCGCCGCCTACGACCCGGCCACGACGTCGGTCCGGCTCCAGCCGGAGGGGACGTTCAAGGCGATGCGGCGGTTCCGCAAGCTGAAGGTCGACGTGACGCCCGACCACGGCGTGACCGACGTCGCCGGCAACCGCCTCGACGGCGACCGCGACGGCCAGCCCGGCGGGCAGCACGGCGGCTCGAGTACCGGTCGGGCCGGAGCGTCACCTACCGCGACGCCGACAACGACCGCGTCCGCCTGCGGGTCAACGGCCCGGGGCGGGTCTACGCGGTTCGCGAGGTCGACAAGCGGCCGCACCGTCGCCGGCGGCACGCAGGTCTTCCTGACCGGCGACGTCCGCGCCACGACCGCGGCTCTCCGGCACCGTCACCCCCGCCCGCGGCGGCGACGGCCGGGCCGCGATCGACCAGATCGTCAACCTCGGCCCCGCCACGTCGACGCTGGCGGCAAACTCCGCGTTCACCGTGGGCGAAACCCTGCCGTAGGCCGCTCCCGCGCTGCCCGCGTTCGCGACGGAAGCGTCGAGCGAGCGCGCGAGTTGCGACGGGCCCGGCCGGGCGGGGTTCATTCCTTGACAACGCGGCGCGGTCGGGCGGATGATTCGCCCTATGAGTCGAGCGATCATCCTCCAGCACGTGGCCCACGAGGGGCCCGGCCGGATCCTTCCCGTCTTCCGCGACTTCGGCATCCAGACCGAGGTGCGCTTCACCTCTACAAGGGTGACGAGGTGCCGACCGACCTCGACGAAATCACGACGCTCGTGGTCCTCGGCGGCCCGATGAGCGTCGCCGACGCCGCGGGCGGGCAGTTCCGTTTTTGGCCAAAGAGGTGGAGGTCCTGCAGCGGATGGTGGCCGCCGACCGGGCGGTGCTGGGGATCTGCCTCGGCGCGCTGCTGGCGCACGCGGCGGGTGCGAAGGTTTACCCAAACGTGAAGCCGGGCGCCACGCCCGACGCCCCGGCACGCCGCAGCCGGAGATCGGCTGGGGGCCGGTGCAGTTCCCGTTCCCCGGCGGGACCGAGCCGATCGTGTTCGGCACGTCCGACGGCGCGCCGATGCTTCACTGGCACTTCGACACGTTCGACCTGCCCAAGCTCCCCGCCCCGCCGAACCCGGCCCCGCCGCCGGCCCCCCGCCGCCAACGGGCAACTCGCTGCTGAGCAGCTCTAAGCTGTGCAAGAATCAGGCGTTCCGCTTCAAGACGCGGCTGTTCGGGTTTCAGTACCACATCGAGATGACCGAGGCCGGCGTCGAGCAACTCGTCGCGGCGGACCGGGAGAATCTTCAGAAGGTGCTCGGGCCGGACGGGGCGGATCAGATCCGCGCGGACACGGCCAAGCACTACGAGCGGCACGCCCGGCTGGGGAATCGAATCCTGCAAAACTTTGTACAATTCTTAAAGGTGTACTAGGATTCGGCGTTGGGAGCCGAGCGGTCGGGCCCCAGCGGAGGAGAATGGGCAAGACCGCAAGGGCGCCCCGGGGCGGCGGGACGGGTAGGACCGGATATCGCCACGTCTGATCGGGCGGTCGTCGCGCGAAGGCGCGGGAACGCCCGCCGCCGGCCGCGCGGGCGCTTCGGCAGGATGTCGACTGTTGCACCGCCGCCGCGCCGGGCGGGTTCCACGTCATTGCAGTTTTCTCTATGTTGTTCGGCCAACGGATGCTCCGCCACAAGAACCGCCCGATGGTGCGGCCGTGGGCGTTGCTGACGCCCATCGTCGTGCTGGTGATCGCGCTGCCGCTGCTGCGGCCCCTGCGCCAGCCCGACCCGCGCGCGGTCGCCGACCCGGAGCGGTCGATCTACGCGACCGTGCAGGCGGTGGCCGAGCACGGCACGCTCGCGATCGAGCGGACCGAGTTCGTCCACGCCAACGGGTCGCACGTCGCCCGCGACGGCCACCTCTACAGCGTGCAGCCGCCCACGTTCGCCGTGCTGCTCAGCGGCTCCTACTGGATGATGCACCGCTGGGGCACGACGTTCGCCGACCACGGCGGGTTCGTCGCCTACTTCCTCACGCTCCTCGGGTCGACGCTGCCGGTCGCGCTGGCGTCGGGCCTCGTCTACCGCATGGGCCGGCTTTTTGAACTACGGCGCCCGTGGCGGGCGGGGTTGGCGCTGGCGAGCGTCCTGGCGACGGGGTTCATCAGCTACGCGACCGTGCTCAACCCCCACGCGCCCGCCGCGGCGCTCGTGCTGTGCGCGGCGGCGTGCCTGATCCACCTGACGATCACCAACCGCCGGCTCCACTCCTCGATCTGGCTCGTGGTCTGCGGGTTCTGCGCGGCGCTGGCCGCGGCGATCGACCCGCCGGCCGTGGTCTTCCTGATCCTGTTCCTGCCGGTGGTCTTCGCGTTCCGCTGGCCGGTGCTGCACCGGGTCGCGGGCGGGGTGGCGTTCGTGGCCGGCGCGGTGGGGCCGATCGTGCTGCACGTCGCGCTCGCCGGCGCGACCGGGGCCGGGCCGCTAGAGGGGCTGGGGTTCGGGCGCAGCGGCACGATGACGTACGCCGCCGCCGCCGACGCGCACGCATACGACGCGGCCATGGCGGCGACGGGCGAGGATTACGACGAGTACGCCGACGCGTTCTTCGACGAGCCGCCGACGGCGTGGTCGACGTTCGTCGCCAACCTGCGAAGCCTCTGGACCGTAATGGCCGGTCCGCACGGGCTGCTGAGCCACTTCCCGGTGCTGGTCGTCGGGCTGGCCGGCGTGACGGCGGTCATGCACCGCCACTGGCCGGCGACGACGAAGTGGCTGGCGTGCGCGACGCTCGGCGGCGCGGGGGCGATCATCCTGGCGTACGCGCTGGGCGACACCGACTGGGGCGAGGCGATGTTCGCCACCCGGTTCTTCGTCGTGTTCCTGCCGCTCACGTTCTTCTGGGCCGGCGCCTGGCTCCGCCGCCAGCACCGCCCCGCCGCGTGGGTCGTCGCCTGCGCGATGCTCGGCTTCAGCACGTTCGCGTCGCTCGTCGGCGCGACCGGCCCGCTCCCCCACGACGGCTTCCGCGCCCGCGACGGCCGGCCGACTTATACCGTGGCCGGCGCGCTGTCGAACCTGATCCACCCGCGCCCGATCGACCTCCCCCCCGCCGCCATGGCCGGCCAGCCGCTCGACCAGACGACTTTCATTTCTTCTGAACCCTGATCGCCGCTCGGCGCACGCCGTTTGATCTCTCGCCTCTGGTCATTCCAACGGAGGCGCAGTCATGGCGACATCGACGAAATCACGGTCCTCGTCCTCGAAGAGCTCCTCGTCCAAACAGTCCGGCAAGAGCGCGTCGAGCACCAGGAAAGGCGCGTCGGCCGGGCGCTGCTGGAAAGGCTTTGAGCCCGTCCCGGGGAAAAAGCCCTTCTCCAAGGGAAGCTGCAAGAAGAAGTAATCAGCGGGGCGCGACGTCGCAAACGACCGTGCTCGATACGCGCACTCCCCTTTTAGCCGCAGGCCCGAAGGGCTCGTCCGCTTGCGTGTTCGTGCACCGTCGCCGGGCGCGCGTTTCTTCGCGCTGCACGGTTGAGCACCGAGAGCTACTGCAACTGGTGGTCTAGGACATATGTCATCCTGAGCGCAGCGAAGAATCTCCCGTCGTTTCCACGAGATCCGTCAGACATCCTTCGCTGCGCTCAGGATGACACCTGCTGACCGCGGTACGTTTGGAGGCACTAAGGCAAAAACCAAAGCGATCGACCCGTCAACCGGACCGCGCGATCGGTCATGCCGTTGATCCTGTCGATACGCCCGGCGTCTGCCGATAACCCTGACAGATGCCGACCGTCGTCGCGGAGAACCTGCCGTTCGTCCTGTTGTCGCTCGTGGCCACTGTCCTCATCGCGGCCGTCGCGGCGCTGCGGTGGGTGGCGCGGCGGCGCCGGCTGCCGTACTACTCGCGCGGGTTCCTGCTGACGAAGGGGGAGGCCGCGTTCTACCAGGTTTTCCGCAAGGTCGTACCGGACGGCGTGGCGCTGTGCTTCAAGGTGCGGCTGTGCGACCTGATCGACTGCGGCGCCGACGCCCGCCGCCGGGGGTTCTGGAGCAAGATCGCCCAGAAGCACATCGACTTCGTCCTCGTCGACGCCGCGTCGACGGCGATCCTCGTGGCCGTCGAACTCGACGACCGCTCGCACGCCCGCAAGGACCGCCGCGACCGCGACGTGTTCGTGGACGGCGCGATGGATGTGGCCGGCATCCCGCTGATGCGCGTCCCCGCGGCCGCCACGTACGACCCGCGCGCCCTGCGGGCCCAACTCGCCGAACACCTCCGCCGCCGCCGCACGCCCGCGGCGGCGGCATGAGGTAACGGATCAGCCCTCCACGCAAGGCGTGGAGGCGCGAACGCCCAATGCCACTCTTCCTTCGTTCGACGTTGAACGTCGGAAATTGGACGTTGGACGTTCGCCTCCGACCGCCGGCGCAGTTACCCCTCACCCCCGCCCTCTCCGGACTTGAGCGAGAGAGCAAGGCCCCTCCCCACCTGTGATTGGCCGACGTCACCCCCGCCTGCGACAACGCGCGCCGAACGCGATATCGTTGGGGCGGAGGTGTCATGTCGGCTCACGCTCGGTTGATGATCGCGATGTCGTCGGTGCTACTGCTCGTCTCTCGCGCGACGATGGCGAAGGAGTTCGTCGATCCCGCGCCGCCCGAGGCGGCGGCGCTTTCGCCCGCGGCACCGGCGGAGCCGCGGAAGAACGACGACGTCACCTTCCACGCGGCGCCAAAGCCGCTGCCCGCCGGCGCGGCGACGAGCGACTGGCCGCACTTCCTGGGGCCGGACCACAACAACGTCAGCCGCGAGACGAAGCTCCTGCCGTCGTTCGACGCGAAGGGGCCGCCGCTCGTCTGGGAGATGGCCCGGGGGAGCGGCTACGCCGCGCCGGCGGTCGCGGGCGACCGGCTCGTGCTGTTTCACCGCGTGGGCGACGAGGAGGTCGTCGACTGCCTTCACGCCGAGACCGGCCAGCGCTACTGGCGCTTCGCCTACCCCACGGCTTATCAGGACCGTTACGGCTACAGCGACGGCCCGCGCGGCAGCCCGGTGGTGTCGAAGGCGCTGGACTCGGTCTTCGCCTACGGCGCGGAGGGGAAGCTCCACTGCGTCGAACTGTCGACCGGGCGGCTGCGGTGGCGGCGCGATCTGTCGAAGGAGTTCAAGCTGAAGCAGAACTTCTTCGGCGTCGGCTCCAGCCCGCTGCTGGAGGGGGACAAGCTGATCGTGAACGTCGGCGTCGAGCCGGGCGGGCCGTGCATCGTGGCGCTCGACGCGCGCACCGGGAAGCTGGCGTGGGGCGCGGGCGAGCAGTGGGGCCCGAGCTACGCGACGCCGGTGCCGGCCACGCTCCACGGCGAGCGGCGCGTGCTCGTCTTCGCCGGCGGCGAGAGCGACCCGCCGACCGGCGGGCTGCTGGCGATCGACCCGGCGAACGGGCGCGTCGCCTTCACCTTCCCGTGGCGCGGCACGCGGCGCGAGTCGGTCAACGCGTCGTCGCCGCTCGTCCTCGGCGACGAGATCTTCATCTCCGAGTCCTACGGCTCCGGCGGCGCGATGCTGAAGGCGAACCCGGACGGCACGATCGCCAAGGGGTGGTCGAGCGACGCGTTCGGCACCCACTTCATGACGGCGGTGGAGAAGGACGGGCACCTCTACGGCGTCGACGGCCACGGCCCGCACGACGCGTTCCTCGTCTGCGTCGAGCGCGCGACCGGCCGGGAGGTGTGGCGCACGCAGCCGGAGTGGAAGGAGACGGTCGTCGGCCGCGCCGGCGCGGAGCGCAGCATCACGATGGGCACGTACCGCTGCTGGCTCACGCCGGTCGACGGCGGCGCGCGGTTCCTGTGCCTCGGCGAGTTCGGCCACCTGCTCTGGGTCGAGCTGTCGCCAAGCGGATACAAGGAGCTGTCGCGCGCCCGGCTGTTCTCGGCCGGCGAGACGTGGACGCCGCCGACGATCAGCCGAGGGTTGCTCTACGTCTGCCAGAACGCGCCCGGCGGCCGCGAGGGTGCCGCATCGACGCCCCGGCTGCTGTGCTACGACCTGCGGGCCGGGGAGAAGTGAGCTACGGCGCCGGCGGATGACGATGGCGCGTTCGGGCCGAAGTGCAGGCTCCCGCCCGCGGCTTTTAGGTGTCGAACGCGCGCGTCGGGGGCGCTGGTGCTATTCCGCGTGGGCGCGTGCTCATGCGTGCGCGTGAGCGACGGTCGACACCGAGGACGAGACGTCGGTCCGTGGGATACCAGCGTCGGTGCGAGATCGTCGCGCGTGTTTCGGGGGCACGGTGCGTCGTCGGCGCGGGTTGGTGCTTCACCTGTTTCGCCCGTTCGGCTACAACATTCCCTGATATGCACGCACGCCAACCCACCGCCGCGCCGTCCCGCCGCCAGATGATGACCGCCGCCGCCGGCCTGTCGCTCGCCGCCGCCGCGGGGGGCGCCGGCGCGCAGGGCCCGGCCGCGCCGGCCGCGGTCGCCACCCCGTCGCGGCCGGCGACGAGCGCGGCCGAGCCGTTCGGGTACTGCCTCAACCTCAGCACGATCCGCGGGCAGAACCTGCCGCTCGATCAAGAGATCGACGTCGCCGCCCGCGCCGGCTATGGGGCGGTCGAGCCGTGGCTGCCGAAGATGGACGAGTTCGTGAAAAGCGGCGGGTCGCTGAAGGACCTGGCCAAGCGCGTGAAGGACGCCGGCCTCGTCGTGCCCAGCGCGATCGGCTTTGCCGAGTGGATCGTCGACGACGACGCGCGGCGGGCCAAGGGCCTGGAGCAGGCGAAGCGCGACATGGAGGCCGTCGCCGCGCTCGGCGGCCAGCGCATCGCGGCGCCGGCCATCGGCGCGCACAAGAACGACGCGCCGAAGCTCGACCTGCGCAAGGCCGCCGAGCGGTACCACGCGCTGTGCGAGCTCGGCCGCAACGCCGGCGTGCTGCCGGAGCTGGAGGTGTGGGGCTTCAGCCCGAACCTCACGCGCCTCGCCGACGCCGCGTTCGTCGCGACCGACAGCGGCCACCCCGACGCCTGCGTGCTGGCCGACGTCTACCACCTGCACCGCGGCGGGTCGAAGTTCGCGGGCCTGCGGCAACTCAACGGGCGGCAGTTCACGGTCCTGCACGTCAACGACTACCCCGCGAACCCGCCGGCTCACGAGCTGAAGGACAGCGACCGCGTCTACCCCGGCGACGGCGTCGCGCCGTTCGGCGACATCATTCGCACGCTCCGCGACATCGACTTCCGCGGCTACCTCTCGCTCGAACTGTTCAACCCCGAGTACTGGAAGCAGGACCCGCTCCACGTCGCCAAGGCCGGGTTGGAGAAGACCCGATCTGTCGTGATGAAGGCGCTGGCGTAAGCTGGACGCACGTCGTGCGGGGCTGTCGAGATTAACTCTGTAAACGGTTCTGGATGAGGTACGCCGCCGATCGCCACGACACATGACGGCGGCATGACCGAATCGATCGTCGCCCCGCATGCCGCCGGAACTGACTTCCCGGCGTTTGACGCGCGGGCGACGGTGTACAGGCGCGGCAGCGCGGGACGCCGGTAACGTCAGTCAGCTTATGATGCTTCCGTGCGCGGCGTAGCCGCCTTGGCGGCCATTGATCTTGTCTCTGTTCCCTCCCTCTTCAAACTCACACGTGGGATCGTAATTATGCGGCAACGGCATCTCCTGGCGGCGTCGATCTGTCTCCTGTCATGCGGCCTGCTCGGTGGCACCGCCACGCGGGCAGCCGACCCGAAGCCGCTCGAGGCGGACGGTAAGCCGCTCATCCGGCTGTGGACGGGCGACGCGCCGGGCGCGAAGGGTACGGAAGACGTCGACGTCCCCGCGCTTACGCACTACGCCGCCCCCGCCGGCAAGGGGGACGGGGCCGCGGTCGTGGTCTGCCCGGGCGGCGGGTACGGGATGCTCGCGGTCGATCACGAGGGCCGGCAGGTGGCGGCGTGGCTCAACGAGCTCGGCGTCAGCGCGTTCGTGCTCCGCTACCGCCTCGGGGGCAAGTACCAGCACCCGGTCATGATGAACGACGTCGCCCGCGCGATCCGCACCGTGCGGGCGCGGGCAAAGGAGTGGAACGTTGACGCCAACCGCGTCGGCGTGCTCGGGTTCTCGGCCGGCGGGCACCTCGCCTCGACCGCGGCCACGCAGTTCACCGACGGCACGCCCGACGCCCCCGACGCGATCGACCGCGCCAGCTCGCGGCCGGACGTGGCGATCCTGATCTACCCGGTCATCACGATGACCGACCCGCACACGCACGGCGGTTCGCGGCGGAACCTGCTCGGCGAGAAGCCGGCGGCCGAACTGGTGGAGTTGATGTCGAACGAGAAGCGCGTGACCGAGCGGACGCCGCCGACGTTCCTCGTGCACTCGGTCGACGACAAGGTCGTGCCGCCGGAGAACAGCCTGCTGCTGGCCGCCGCCCTCACGAAGCACCGCGTGCCGTTCGCGCTGACGATGCTGGAAAAGGGCGGCCACGGCTACGGCCTGGGCAACGGCCGGGACGGCGCGGCCGACCCGGTGCTGTCGACCTGGCCGAAGCTCTGCGCCGCGTGGCTGACCGGCCGCGGGTTCCTCCGACCGGCCGGGGCGCCCGCCGCCGCGGCCGTCCGGTAATCGCGGCCGCGCCCGCTCCGAGCCGTCGCGACGCATCATGCACAAAACGTCTTCCCGTACCGGGACGCGTCGCTCTGCGTCGAATCACCCCCAGCCGTAGCGGCGTCGGCCACCTCAGGTGGCCACGCCACCCATCACGGAAGTGATCGAGTAGAAACGAAAACCGCCGCCGGTTTACCCGGCGGCGGTCGTGTTTGCCGTCTCGCAATCAATTCTTAAGTGCATCTCACCGCCGCACTGATGCGCGCATGCATCGATCCGGGCGTGACACGTCCCGCACCCGTCAGTTGCGCCGCGCGTTGTCGGAATGAAGGCGGCTCGTCGTGCCGCGGAGGAAGCCGATGAGGTAGGCCGTCCTGGGGTGCGAGCGCCAGTTCGGGCCGAGCAGGCCGTCCTGGATGCTTTGCAGCTCCGCCGCCGCCCGGGCCCGCCAGACCTGGGTTTGCGATCGCTCGTGTTGGCTGAGCATGGCCTGGGCCCTCGGCTGGAATGCGGCCCCGCGCGGGCCCGACGACGGTCGTGCCGTCAAGTTCATCGCGGCCTCCCTGCCAGGATGATTCGGTGAAGTGTACACGTCTTACGTCCCTCCGCGCCGAAATGGGGACGACGTCGACAGGGCCGGCGTCGTTGCGACAGGTATTACCAGAATACTTACGAGTACGTTGCTTTTCGCGACGCCGTTCAGGCCGGAAAAGTGAAATTTTTGAAAATTTCCACCCTAACGTTTCTCGCGTGAGGCGTCATTCTTTGTCGAGGGGGACGGTCCGGCCGTTCGTGCGCCCGTAGTTCCCGTAAGACGCCTAACGGAGTGGGCGTCGGTCGCAGCCGCCGGACCGCGGAGGAGGATGTGATGCGGAAACTCTGCTTCTCGATTTTGCTGGGCCTGCTGACGTGCGCCGCTCCCGCGCTGGCCGCGCCGCGCGAGGCGCGCGTGCCGCTGCGCGACGGCAAGATCCGCACGTCCGACCTGTCGGCCATGCTCTGCCGCGAGTTGCGCCTGCCGACCGCGGCGTCGTTCGACCTCGGCAACGTCGACGTGTCGGGCGTCGGCGGGTCGATGCTCGTCGCGGCGCTGAACGAGTCGCTCGGCGACGGGTGCCGCCTCGGCGTGTCGGACGACGCGCTCGTGCTCCGCTTCGATACCGACAAGCTTCCGCGCGACTGCGACCGCCTGAAGCGTGCCGTCCGCGTCTTCGCCGCCGCCGCCGCGCCGCGGGCCACGCTGCGGCAGGCGGACTTCTACGGCCTGGACCTTCCCAAGGACTTCGACCCCGCCCGCCGGCTCGTCGTGCTCGTCCACGGCCTCGACTGCGACAAGGCCAACTGGTGGGCCATGAGCGACCTGCTCCGCGCCGACGGCTACCAGGTCGCCACGTTCACCTACCCGAGCGACCAGGCGATCGACGACAGCGCCGCCCTGTTCGCCAAGCACATGACGGCCCTGCGCGAGTCGCACCCGCGGACGTCAACCGACGTCGTCGCCCACAGCATGGGCGGCCTCGTCGCGCGGGCGTACATCGAGGGGGACGACTACGCCGGCGGCGTCGAGCACTTCGTGATGCTCGCCACGCCCAACCGCGGCTCGACGTGGGCGTCGTACCGCGTGGCGCTGGAGGTCGAGGAGCACTTCCACCTCTGGCAGCACGAGGACGACTGGCACTGGACGTGGATGATCACCGACGGCCTCGGCGAGGCCGGCCGCGACCTCAAGCCGCGCTCGAAGTTCCTGACGAAGCTCAACGCCCGCCCCCGCCGCGACGGCGTGAAGTACACGGTGGTGGCCGGCTCGCAGCACCCGGCGTCGCGGGTCACGGCCCGCTACATCGGCAAGACGTCGAACCTCATCCGCGGCCGCGCCGCCGACTGGTGGGGCTTCCGACACGCCAAGCGCGGACTCGACCGCGCCGCCGACCGGATGGCCCACAAGACCGGCACGAGCGACGGCCCGGTGAAGGTGAGCCGGGCGAAGCTCAAGGGCGTGGACGACTTCGTCGTGCTGCCGGTCGACCACGGATCGATCTGCGCGCCCGTCAACGGCAACCCGCCGGCCGCGTGGGAGATCATCCAGGACCGGCTGAGCCAGTAGCGCTCAGCGGCGGGTGAACCACGCCGGCAGCCAGCGCGCCCACCAAGGCGAGCCGCGCGGCGCGGCGTCGTCATCAATCTCGTCGCCCTCGTCGTCATCGTCAGCCTGCTGCCGCTCCCCCTCGCGCGCCAGGTCCCGCAGGAACGCCGCCAGCGACGGCGCCGCGTAATCGAGTTCCCACGTCAAGCCGGACGCGAAGTACACGCCCGCGACGGCGGTGCGGTCGTCGAGGTCGACCTTCCGAAATCCGAACGCGTCGGGGCCGTCGTGGCCGATCGCCAGGAGCGGGAAATCGCCCGGCCGCGCGCGATTGGCGGCCACGAGCGACGCCGGTTCCGTCTCGGGGCCGCCCACGCGGTACAGGATCGTCTCGACGAACAGCGGCCCGCCGTCGGCGTGGGCGAGGAAGTCGCGGTACTCCGCCGGGAACGTCACGCCGAGCCGCCGCTCGGCCGCGCGCACGGCCGTATCGACGGCGGGCGGGGCGAGGTCGGGCCAGTCGGCTAACACGTCAGCCCAGTTCATGGCGGGTCCTCGATCGCAGGAGCGAACGCAACGGATCGTGGCGAGACGGGCGCCGCCCGACGCGCCTGACGCGTGATGCCGCTGCGATTAGAGCAGTTCACCCTCAGGCGTAGCGCGTCATGCCGAAGGGAGCGGTCGCGACCCCAGGCATCTCGGGGCGGGAACACGCGCCGCTCTCCTTCTCAAGATCCGCCGTCGCGGCCGCGCCTCGGGTCGATCGTCCTCGCCGGTTCACGCCACACCTGAAGGTGACGCGCTCTGGTCGCTCCACGTAGACGGCGCGCCCGTCGCTCGCGGTTTTGCCGCGTTGATTCGCGGGCTCCGCGCGGAGAGTGAACGGGACTCCGTAGGAGCCAACGAGAGCGTATCCGATCAAGCGGCAGCGGGCCCTTCGGGCCTGCGGCTAAAAGGAAGACTTTGCCCATTCGGATAGGCGCGAAGCGCGATCCGTCGACGCAACACGTCGGTCGCTGCCGGACCGGCTCGTGTCCCGGCGCGCCCGCTCAGGCGTGCTTCGGGTCGGCGCCGTGGCGGTTGTCGTCGCCGCCGGTGTAGAGGTCGAGGTAGAAGTAGAGCAGGTCCTTCTCGCCGATCTTCTTCGTGCGGCTGTGGTGGAAGCGGAACTTCTCGAACAGCCGCACGGCCGGCTCGCGGTCCATGTAGGTGTCGAGCGTGACCTTCAGGTAGCCCTGGTCCTGGCAGAACCGCAGGGCCGTCTCCATCAGCGCGCTGCCGACGCCGCGGCGGCGGAAGTCGGAGCGGACGCGGAGGCGGCGGATCTCCCCCTTGCCGATGTCGGTCTGGCGGACGCCGATCATGCCGACGGCCGCGCCTTGGGGCGACTCGGCGACCCAGAAGTGGCCGCCGGGGCTGTGCAGGTAGGCCGACTCGATGTCGGAGATGTCGAGGCCCGGGTCCCCCTCGGCGATGTGCCCGCCGATCAGGCCCTCGACGTAGAGCCGCTGGCACGCCGGCAGGTCGGCCGGCGCGAAGCTGCGGACGCGGACGGGCGGCTCGGGGGACGGGGGCGGCATCGCACCGCATTGTATCACCCGGCGATCTGCGGTGTGCAGTTCGACGCCGCGCGCGACGGGAGTCGCGGGGTCGGGCGTGACGGGATCGACCCGACCGGATTGCGGTGTGATGTCGACGAAGCGGCACCCTGGCATGTTGCGGTGCGATCAGAGGCGTGCGGTCTTCGCGTTCGGGAGACGCGCGCGTGTCACTCGCGGCCTCGCGGCGCGCTGGGAGTCGTGTACGGGAACGCAGCAGCTTGCGCATCGGCGCGCGCGACGCGGATTCTCGTTGAGCGAGTGCGCGTGAGATGCCAGCGGTCACGCCCCGCGCACCGCGCCCGCGCCGCTCTTCGAGCGGCGGCTAATCGGTGGCGGGGGTGGCGCGCGTACTCGCCCCGCGCGGGACTCCTTTCACTCGCGCGGTGGGCGCGCAAAGCGTGCGGGGAAACGTCGTCAGGGCGCGACGGTGTGGAACTCGAGGGCGTCGGTCTCGGTGTCGAGCGTGGCGACGCTCTTCGTGCGGGCGCGGTGCAGCGCGCCGGGGTTGATGAGCCGGATGCGGCCGATGCGCTGGTCGTGGGCGACGTGGGTGTGGCCCTGGAGGAGGTAGTCGTGGGCCTGGCCGTCGAAGAGGCGCCGGCGGAGCGCGAAGTCGTCGCCGTGCAGGACGGCGAAGCGCTTGCCGCCGAGTTCGAGTTCGCCGAACGCGCCGAGGCACCGCACGCCGATGTCCGCCGCGTAGCGCTCGAGGCCGCCGCGGTCGTAGTCGTTGTTGCCGAAGACGAACGCGGCCTGGAGCCCCGCGAGGTGGTCGAGCACGCGCTCGGAGCCGACGTCGCCGCAGTGGACGAAGAACTCCGCCTTCATCCGCCGCAACAGGGCAACGGCGGCGGCGGCGGCGGCGGTCTTGTCGTGGGTGTCACTGAGGATGCCGACGATCACGCCGGGAGGATAGGAGAAGACGAGGGTAGAGGGTAGAGGGTAGAGGGTAGAGGGTAGAGGGGTGGAGGAGGACGTGGCGTAGCTCGGCGCGGACGTCTGCCTCCATCTTTCATCTTCCATCCTCCGTCATCGCCTTCAGATCCTCGGGTATCGGTGGCGTCGCGCCGGGTTGCGAGCAGACGTAGCTCGCGAGGTGGGCGGCGGATTCGTTGATGCGGTCGAGGCCGTGGCCGCGGAGCAGGCCGACGACGAGGGCGGCGGTGAAGGCGTCGCCGGCGCGACGGTGTCCGCGATCGAAGCGGGCGGCACGCCGGGGTGGTCGGAGATGCGGTCGAGCGCGAACAACGCGCTGCCGGCGCGCCGCGGGTGAGGACGACGATCCTCAGCGGGAAGTCGCGCATCAGGTTCTCGATCGCGACCGGGCCGGTGCCCTTCAGGCCGAGGAGGTTGATTAGCACGGGCAGTTCCGAATCGTTCAGCTTCAGCACGTCGCACAGCCCGAGCATCTCGCGGACGAGGTCGCGGGCGAAGTAGTGCTGGCGAAGGTTGATGTCGAACACGCGCAGGCACGACGGCCCGGCGGCGCGGAGGAATCGCCCGATCGCGGCGCGCGACGCCGGAGCTGCTGGGCGAGGGTGCCGAAGCAGACGGCGTGGGCGCGGCCGGCGAGGTCGAGCAGCGGCGGCGACGTGTCGAGGAAGTCCCACGCGACGTTCTCGTGGATCACGTACGCCGGCACGCCGGCAACATCGACGCGGACGTCGACGGTGCGCCGGTCGGGTGGTGCGGATCGATCGAGACGTGCGTGCGATCGACGCCCAGAACGTCGAGCCGGGCGAGGATCTCGCGGCCGAGGTCGTCGTCGCCGACCCGGCTCACGACGACGCCGTCGGCCCCGAGCGAGCGGGCGTGGTAGGCGAAGTTCGCCGGCGCCCCGCCGAGTTGCTTGCCGGCGGGGAGACGGTCCCAGAGGATCTCGCCGAGGCCGACGATCGTGGGGCGTGCGGGCATGTACGTGGAGGATACCGTTGGCGTCTCGCAAACCGGTGCGACATCTGCAATGGTGCGACGACGGAGGTGTTAATCCCCCTTCGCGTGCAGCGGCGTGGCCACCTCAGGTGGCCACGCCAGTGCGCAGGATGCGATCCACCGGTGCATCCTCTGATCGCGGCCGCACTTCGCCCTTGCACCAAATCAACTTCAGTCGCCCCGGTCGCCCTGGCCCTTCTTCGCCTTGGTCTTTGCCTTGCGCTTTCGATCGGCGGAGAGGCTCCGGCCGACATCGTCGCTTTCCTTGAACTGGCCGTCGGCGCTGCGGCGGACGTAACGCTTGTCGGTGCCGGTGTCGATCAGTTCGCGCCTGCTCGAGACCTTGCGCGGGGCGGATTTCTTCTTCGTCGCCGCCTTGCCCTTCGTCTTCGCGGACGTGGCCGCGGTGCTGGACTTTTTCGCGGCGGGTTTACGGGCCGCACTCGTCTTCTTCTTCGCCCCGGTCGTCGATTTCTTCGCGGTCGCCATGCGTTCCTCCATGATAGTTGAGTCCGGTCGGCAGCTTACCTAAGACGCGTCTGCGGGCGGAACGGGGGAAAGCGGCGCGCAAGAAACTGCGGCCGGCACACTTGGCGTCGGGCGCGACTTACGGTATCTGCGTCGGTCGTGAAGGAACCGGAACCGAACCCGTCTACGGCCAAGCCGGCCCGCCGGCCCGAGGATCGCATCGTCCTGCAGGTGCTGCGCGCGGTCGACGTCTGCGTCAGCCGGCTTTACCACCGCACGCAGGTGCTCGCCCCTCACCGCCTGCCGCACGACGGCGCGGGCATCCTCGTGTGCAACCACATCAGCGGGCTCGACCCGTTGCTGATCCAGTCGGTCTGCCCGCGGGTGATCGTGTGGATGATGGCGAAGGAGTACTACGACATCAAAGCGCTCGGGTGGTTCTTCCGGCAGATCGAGGCGATCCCCGTCGAGCGCGCCGGCCGCGACCTCGCCGCCACGCGGGCGGCGATGCGGGCGCTGCACAACGGGCGCATCCTGGGCGTGTTCCCCGAGGGCCGGATCGAGAAAGAGCGCAGCCTGCTCCCCTTCCAGACCGGCGTGGCCATGATGGCGATCAAGACCGGCGTGCCGATCTACCCGACCTACTTGGAGGGGACGCAGCGGGGCAAGACGATGGTGGACGCGTTCCGTTTTCCGAACCGGGCGACGCTCGCATTCGGCGAGCCGTTCACGGTGCCGCAGACGGGGACGTCTAAACAAGAGCTCGACGACGCGACGGCGCTGATAAAATCGTCCGTCGAAACGATGCGACAGTTCCGGCGTAACCTTCACCCGAAACAAGAGATATGAAGAGCGGGGGCGGGGCGCGCAACGAAAAATGAACTTGCAACCGGAATTAGCTATAGCTTTTCCGGCTGCGGGGCCGAAATAATGGTCAGCGAAGTCGTAGCGAAAATCGCAACAAAAAGAGTTGACTGATCGGAAAGTTGCGATATGCTAAGATGGGCAACTTAAAACGCAAGCGCAACGGCGCATTTTCTCCCCTCCGGAAGACACCGAGCCCAGAAAGCCGGTGTCTTCTTTTTTTATACCTCCTGATCGTTAGGGCACGATGAGAAGCCACAACAATTTGTGGTGCATCACAACCCTCACCTCCACTACATGCGGCTCAAGCCGAATCCACCGCTGAACTTATCGTCCGTGAAAATCTACGTCCGGTGGTGAGGAAGGATTAAAGTCTCTGGGCGCGCGCGTGTTCGAAACCACCCGCTCGTCCGAAAGGTGCTCGCGTGGGGTTGCCGCCGGGCGCGCAGCGAGATTGTGCCGCCGACAACGCATCCGGCGATCGGCGGCTCCGACTGGCGGAATACGTCGAGAAAAACCGTTACCCGGGCGGCCAGGTGAAGGGACGGCCCGCCAGGACGTGCAGGTGGAGGTGGAAGACCGTCTGTTGCGCGCCGGGGCCGCAGTTAAACACCGTGCGGTAGTCCCGGTACCCCATCTCGTGCATCACGCGCTGCGCGATCAGGAACATGCCGCCGACGAGGTCGGCGTCGGCTGGCGTCAGGTCGTTGAGCGTGGGGATCACCGTTTTCGGGATCACCAGCACGTGCGCCGGCGCCTGCGGGCTGATGTCGTGGATGACGATGTACCGCTCGTCCTCGAACGCGATCTTCGCCGGGACCTTTCGTGCTATGATCTTCGTGAACAGGGTTTCTTCCATCGCAACGCCCAGTTGACCGCGGCGCGTGGCCCGTTGTCAACGCGATATTACGCCCCCGACGCCTGACCGCCGGCCTTCATCCCCCGACCGCTAAACCATCGTGTGGAACTTCATCCTCGAAACGTTCGTCCTCGGCCTGAAGAACCTGCGCCTGCACAAGCTGCGGAGCCTGCTGACGGTGCTCGGCATCATCGTGGGCGTGGCGGCGGTGATCGTGATGGTCGCGATCGGCGAGGGGGCCAAGCGTGAGGCGCTGGAACAGCTCCGCCAGCTCGGCGCCCGCAACATCCTCGTCCGCTCGGTCCGCCCGCCCGAGAGCAACGAGGCGACCGGTCGCACGCAGCAGACGCTGTCGTACGGGCTGCAGTACACCGACCTCGAGCGGCTGCGGACGCTGCCGGACCTGGCGGCGATCGTCCCGCTGCGCGACACCGAGCAGAAGGTCGTCCGCGGCGACATCCGCGCCACCGCCAACGCGATCGGCACCACGCCCGACGTGTTCGACGTGGTCAACCTCCGCCTGTCGCGCGGCGAACTGTTCAGCTGGGCCCACTACGACAAGGCCGAGGCCGTCTGCGTCGTGGGCGCGCTGGCGGCGCGGCAGCTGTTCCCGTTCGAGGAGCCGATCGGCCAGACCGTGCGCGTCGGCACGACCGGCAGCGGGACGGCGGTCCTGACGATCATCGGCGTGCTCGAGCCCACCGGCCTGCGCGCCGGCAGCGAGGGCGCGGCGATGATGCAGCGCGACCTCGACCTCGACCTCTACTTCCCGCTCACGCTCGCCCGCGAGGTGTTCGGCAACACCAACACGAAGCGCCAGGCCGGCACGATGGAGCGCAAGCAGATCGAGCTGACCGAGGTGTGGCTCAAGGCGCGCGAGGTGCGGGACGTGGAGATGATGTCCAAGGTCGTGGAGAACCTCGTCGCCGCCTCGCCCGAGAACCGCCGCCCGGGCCAGCGGCTCGACGTGGAGATCAAGGCGCCGATCCAGATCCTGCGCGCCGCCGAGCGCACGCAGGCGACGTTCAACTTCATCCTCGTCGGCATCGCCAGCCTGTCGCTCGTGGTCGGCGGGATCGGGATCATGAACATCATGCTCGCGACCGTCACCGAGCGGACGCGCGAGATCGGCATCCGCCGGGCGCTGGGGGCCAAGCGGCGGCACATCACGCTGCAGTTCCTGATGGAGACGACCGTGATCTCGCTGACCGGCGGGCTGATCGGCATCGGCATCGGCGCCGGCGGCGCGCTGGCGCTGCCGTGGCTCGTCCGCACGCTCGGCGACGGGCAGACGACCTACCCCACGAACATCGCCGAGTGGAGCGTCGTCGGCTCGTTCATCATCAGCGGCCTGATCGGGATCATCTTCGGCCTCTACCCCGCCGTCATCGCCGCCCGAATGAGCCCGATTGAGGCGCTGCGGTACGAGTGACGAGGGGACGGTGTGGTGGAGTGGTTGGGTGGTGGAATGGCGGGGTGAATTCTTACCCCACCACCCCACCCACCCCACCACTCATATCTTACTTCCTCTCCACCGGCTTCCCCGCCCCCTGCCAGGCCTTCATGCCGCCGGCGAAGTTGAAGAGGTTGTCGACGGTGGCCGACATCTTCTTGCACGCCTGCTCGCTGCGGACGCCGACGGCGCAGTGAACGAGGTAGGTCTTCTTCTTGTCCAGCGCCGCGACCCGCTCGTCGAAGTCCTTCGCCTTCACCGGCAGGTTCACCGCCCCCGGCACGTGCCCGGCCGCGAACTCCTCCGGCGAGCGCACGTCGAGCACGACCGCGTCCTTCTCCGCCTTGCGGCGCTCGAACTCCTCGAGCGAGATCTTCGGCGCCTCCGACTTTCGCTTCGCCGGCTTCTGATCCTCCGGCTTCTGTCCCTCCGCCTTCTTCGCCCCCTCGGCCGCACGGGCCGCGGGCGGTGCGGCGAACATCGTCAGCACGGCGGCCACGAGTCCCGTCACGATCATCCGAGTCGACAACATCCTTGATCCTCCGGTATTTAGTCCCGCCAAAGTCTAGCACACCCGCCGGCCGCGACGCGCCGGCCGCCCCCGTCGTTCGCCATTGCAGGCGACGGCACCCCGCCATGTCCGACTACGTGCCGCCGCCCCGCACGCCGACCGTGAGGAGATCGGTAGGATCGAAGACGATGGCTTGCGGGACCGTTCGGGCTGAGCAGGATCGTGCCTTCGTCGAAAAGGAGAATGCTGATCCATTGGTCGCGGAAGGTCCGCACCGCGTCGTCGCGGCCCGCTCCCGCCCGCCGCCGTTAATCCGCCCGCGCGCGGTCGAAGCTGACCGCCTTGACGATCATCTCACGGTCGCGTGGGCCGTCGAACTCGCAGAAGTAGACGCCCTGCCAGCGGCCGAGCAGGAGCTTGCCCGCCTCGACCAGCACGGTGACGCTGTTGCCGACGAGCGACGTCTTCACGTGGCTGTCGCTGTTGCCCTCGGCGTGCCGGTAATAGTCCTCGCGCTGCGGGATCAGTTCCGTCAGCTTCCGCAGCATGTCGTGCCGCACGTCCGGGTCGGCGTTCTCGTTGATCGTGACGGCCGCCGTCGTGTGCGGGACGTAGACGATCAACATCCCCTCCTTGAAGTCGCGCTCGCGGACGAAATCCTGGAGCCGCCGCGTGACGTCCACCATCTCGCTGCGCGTTTGCGTCTGCACGCGCTCGGCGTGGGGTCGGAGTGATCGCATGCCGCCCATTGGACCGCACGGCGGCCGGGTCGCCAAGTGAGGATTGGAGTGGGGAATTGAAGAGCGGGGGGTGGGGAGTGGCGGTTGGCCTTTGCTTTCCTACTCCCCACCCCCCACGCCTCCACTCCCCACTCTTCCTCCCCCTGATGGCATCACCCTCGGATCGCCGCGCGGATCGCCCGGGTGAGGTGGACGTTGCTCGCCTCGACGAGGTTGAGCTTGTACCCGCGCTCGCGGCGGTAGAACCGGCCGGCGTGGACGAACAGGCGGTCGAGGACGAACCAGTGGTCCGGCAGGCGCGACGACAGTACGACCGCCAGCGCCTTCGCCTCCTCCATGAGGTGCTCGGGGACCTCGGCCAGCATCCAGTAGTCCCCGGCCGGCGGGAGCGCGGGAGCGAAGTCCACGCCGAGCCGTTCGCGGATCACGCCGCACGCGGCGGCGACGTGGCCGGCGGCGTCGGCGGGCCAGGGCTGCTCGGCCGGGCGGTGGCGGATGCTGCCCTTCGTGTGCGCCTGGGGCTTCATCAGCACGCCCAGGGCCGCCAGTTCCCACTCCGGCGAGACGCGCGGGCAGGCGAACAGGCGCACCGCCCGCTGCGGGCGCTTCAGCAGCCGGCGCGGGCCGCGCGGCACGACGGGGAAAGGGCGGGACATCGGCGGATCATAGGGGGCGAAGCCGCGGGGAGCGGACGTCGGAAACGATCTTCGCAGACGGGACGGACGTGAACGAATTTGAACGAAGGAGCACGGGGAAAGACGCGGAAGAACATGCGACTTTCCCTGACAGGGTGTGACCCCGGTGAGAACCCTACGCGCACAAAGAACGAGGCGCCCGGCCACAACGGGCGGGCGCTCGGATGGATCTTGGGTGCGTAACGCCTCCGGCGCCGGGGGCTCTCACCGTTTCGCCGCCGTTCGCAGAACGCGCGCCGCCCGACCAGCGCGCGGTTCGCCCGTCGCCTCACGGCACGACGATCGTCTGCCCGGCCTTGAGCGTCGCGGGCGAGAGGCCCGGGTTGGCCGAGGCGATGCGGCTGCCACTGGTTGCCGTTGCCGTACTGGCCCTTGGCGATGCTGAACAGCGTGTCGCCCTTGCGGACCGTGTAGCCGCCGCCGCCGGCCACCTGCACGGGCGGCGGCGACCGGGGCGGGCGTGTAGGTCGTCACCGCGGGGGCCGCCGGCTCGAACGACGGCTGCGCCGGCGGCGTAGGCGACCGGCGAGGGCGGCGGGGCTGATGTCGGTCACGGTCCCGCTCAGCGGCACGCCGCCGGACCCCTTGGCGGTCTTCTTCTTGCTCGCGCACCCGGTCGTCGACACGACCATCGCGGCCCCGAGCGTGGCAACGAGCGACAGCGACATGAGCGTCTTCACGGCGATCTCCTTCATGGCTCTTGTATCCGTTAGTTGGCCGAGCGATCCGCGACCCCGGCCCTCCGTGGCCCGCGAGTCCATGAAAGGTGTTATCGGACGCACCCGCGCGGGACGTGAAGAATTTCCCGTGTTTCCCGCGGATTTGTCAGCGCGAATGCGGATTCGTCATTATGGTCCGACCAGCGTCGCCACCCGCGGAGCGCACCTGATAGCCCGGGGCGGAAGCTCGCGGGTCTTGGCGGAGAAACGTCGGGCTTCCGCCCGAGGCTATCAAGTGCCGAGTCAAGGGCTTCACGAACAACGGTGGTGACGAAGCGGCCCTCTCGCACTTTCGGTTCGCTCGGGTCACGCGTGCTGGGCCGATCCCTACTCGACTCCACGATCCCCCTCTATGATCCCGCCGTGGTTCACCCGCTGATCTCGCTCGTGCTCGTCCTGCTCGTCGCCGGCGCGGTCGCGGTCGTCGTCGCCGTTGCCGTGATGGCCCGCGCTGCTCCGGCCGCCGCGGATGACCGACGGCAAGGCGGCCTGGGTGCTGAAGCGCTCTCGCCCGGCGACCTCGGGCTGCTGTTCGACGACGTGAAATTCGACGTGCGCGACGAGCGGTCCGGCGAGAAACTGACGATCGCCGCCTGGTGGATCCCCCACCCGCGCGCGGCGGGACGCTGCGCGGTGCTCGTCCACGGCTACGCCGACGCGAAGGTCGGCTCGATCGCCTGGGCGCCGACGTGGCACGCGGGAAATTCAACCTGCTCGTCCTCGACCTCCGCGCCCACGGCGAGAGCGGCGGCACGCTCTGCACCGGCGGGTTCCTCGAACGACACGACGTCGCCGGCGTGATCGGCCAACTCCGCGCGCCCGGCCGGACGACGCGGCAGGTCGTGCTGTTCGGCGGCCAGCATGGGGGCCGCCGTCGCCGCCGGCGCGCCGCGGCGCGAGGGCGTGGTCGACGCGATCGTGCTCGAAAGCCCGTTCGCCGACTACCGGGCGGCCGTCCGCACCCACATGGACCTGCTCGGCCTGCCCGGGGGCGCCCTGCAACGGGCGGCCGTCTGGCTCGCGCAGCGGTGGAGCGGCGCCGACTTCGCCGCCGTCCGCCCGGTCGACCTGCTCGGGCGGATCGCCTGCCCGGTCCTGGCGATCGTGCCGACGGACGACGTGTTCCTCCCGCCGGCACACGAGCGGGCGATGGACGAGGCGGTGCGGGCGCGCGGCAACGCCGCGGACGTCTACTGGCGTGTGGAGGGCGCCGGGCACCTCGCGCGCTCTACGCGGACCCGGAGGAGTACCGGCGCTGAATCGCGCGGTTCGTCGACGCCGCACTCGCGCGTCCGGTGATCACGATCGGTTCGCCCGAGGAAACCGCGTCGCGCCTCCGGTGTAGGGTTGGGACGCGCGTCCTCCTAGCCCTTTTAGCCGCACGCCCGAAGGGCTCGCTGCATTTCGGGTTGGCACGGCCGCGCTTCCTTCGGCACCTGTCGCGAGGTGAAGGCGCAGCGCTCTTCAACGCGCAAGACGCCTACGCTCAAGACAGCGAGCCCTTCGGGCGTGCGGCTAAAAGGGTTTGGGAACGTCCCTGCAACGTATCCGCGACCGGGACGCCGCGCCCCAACCTTGTCCCCGTTTCACCGCAACCGTCGCGTCATGCGGCGCGGGTCGTGTGACTCGCGTTGCACGCCGGCGGTCTTTTCGGGATTCGGCGCGTCGACCGGTAGGAAGCGCCGCCGCCCGGCTGTATCATTCCGCGTTTCGCGCCTCGGCGGCCGGAAGGATCCGTGTCGCCGCCGCGGCGCAGGCGTGTGGGAGCGAAACGCGTGGCGGCATTGGACTTTTTCTCAAACGACTTCGACCTCGCCGTTAAATCCCGCGGCCGCGACTATTTCCGTCGCCGCCGGGTCAAGCGCCTCGAGACGGCCGCCAACTCGATCACGGCGGCGGTCGAGGGGAGCGACAACCAGTGGTACCACGCCCGCGTGGAGTACAACGACCGCGGCGAGCCCCACTACCAGTGCTCCTGCCCGTTCTTCCGCGACAACGGCGGCTACCCCTGCAAGCACCTGTGGGCCGCGCTGCTCCAGGCCGAGCAACAGGGCGTGCTCCCCGCCGCCGCCGCCGCCGGACCGGCGGGCCGACCCCCGTCGGCCGCTAACGGCGACGCCGACGACGACGAGGACGGCGACACGCCCGAAGATGATGACGGCGACGACGATACGGACGCCCCGCCGCTCCGCCGGCACACCGCCGAGGGCCAGCGCCCGGGCGACGACGCGGACGATGCCGACGCCGATGCCGACGACGATGAGGACTCGTTCATCCCGCTGCCGCCGCCGGTCGCCCGGCGTCACGTGCCGATGAAGGGGGACGACCCGCACCTCGCCAAGGGCGACCCCGCCGACTGGCGCGCCCAGCTCGACCGCCTCGGCCAGACGATGCTCACCCCGCGCGGCCCGCAGGCGTTCGTCGGCGCGTGGCCGGCCAACCGCCGGATCCTTTACGTCGTCGACGTGCCCGCCACGCTCGAGGGGCGCGGCCTGGTGGTCGAGCTGTCGTCGCAGGTCGTGAAGCGCGACGGCACCGGCGAGCGGCCCAAGCAGCTGAAGATCGGCCGCGAGCAACTCGCCGCCCTGCCCGACGCCGACGACCGCCAGATCCTTCAGATGCTGCTCGGCGCCCACCGCGGCGACTGGGGCTACTACTCGTACTACGACGCCGACGTCGCCCGCCGCTTCGTGCTGCCCGAGGCGTCGTACGCGACGACGTTCAAGCTCATGGTCGACACCGGGCGCGCCCGCCTGCGCAAGGGCAAGGAGGAGAACCCGCCCGAGCTGACGTGGGACGCGGGCCCCCCGTGGGAGTTCTGGCTCGAGTTCAAGGCCAGCCCCGGCGGCCGCTACCAGATCCTCGACGGCAGCTTGCGGCGCGACGGCGGCGAGCGCCTGGCGCTGACCGACACCGCGCTGCTGCTCCGCGGCGGGCTGCTGTTCCTCGACGGCAGGGTGGCCGCGTTCGACCACCGCGGCGCGTTCGACCTCGTCGCCGAGTTGCGCGACGGGCTGAAGCTGTCGGTCCAACTCGCCGAGCGCGACGACCTGCTGCGCAAGCTCCTGTCGCTGCCGCGGCTGCCGCGGATGGACCTGCCGGCCGACCTGGAGCTGACCGAGGTCCGCCCCGCGCCGCGCCCGCGCCTGACGATCAAGAAGCCCGCCAAGGCCGCCGGCAACGACGACCGCCTGCTCGGCGTGCCGTCGTTCGACTACGAGGGGCAAATCGTCGACGGCGCGCAGCCCTCCCTGGCGATCCTGTCCGACGACGCCCGCCGCGTGCTCTACCGCGACCCCGAGGCCGAGGCCCGCCACGTCGCCCGCCTCATCGAGGCCGGCTTCCGCGAGGCGTACGACTACGGCACCACGAGCGGCCGCGCGCTGCGCCTCCAGGCGGCGAAGCTGCCCAAGGTCGTGGGCGAGCTGGCGAGCGAGGGGTGGCACGTCGAGGCCGAGGGCAAGGTCTACCGCCAGGCCGGGCAGTTCAAGGTGCAAGTCAAGAGCGGGATCGACTGGTTCGAGATGCACGGATCGATCAGCTTCGGCGACAACGTCTTCGCGCCGCTGCCCGCGCTGCTGCAGGCGCTGCGCCGCGGCGACCGCACCGTCACGCTCGACGACGGCACGATCGGCCTGCTGCCCGAGGAATGGCTCAAGCGCTACGCGCCGCTGGCGAGCCTGGCCGACTCCGAGGAGGAACACCTGCGCTTCTCGAAGCGGCAGATCGGGTTCCTCGACGCGCTGCTCGCGTCGATGCCCGAGGCCACGTTCGACACGAGCTTCACCAGGGCCCGCGAGGAACTCATGAACTTCGAGGGCGTCGGCCCCCTCGACCCGCCCGCGTCGTTCGTCGGCGAACTCCGCGGCTACCAGCGCGACGGCCTGGGGTGGATGCAGTTCCTCCGCAACTTCGGCTTCGGCGGCTGCCTCGCCGACGACATGGGCCTGGGCAAGGCTCAGCCGCTCGACGCGAAGGTCCTCACGCCCGGCGGCTGGAAACGCATGGGCGACCTCGCGGTCGGCGACGACGTGATCGACGCGGGAGGCAACACGTCGCGCGTGACCGGCGTCTACCCCCAGGGCGAGCGCGAAATCTTCCGCGTCGTCTTCAGCGACGGCAGCGCCACCGAGTGCTGCGACGAGCACCTCTGGCAGGTCACGTCGCCGGTGCGGAAGTACCGCGGCGCCGAGCCGCGCGTGCTGCCCCTGTCGGAGATCCGCCAGAGCCTCACCGACGGCCAAGGGAACAACCGGCACTTCGTGCCGATGGTCGGTCCCGTCGAGTTCGAAGAGGGCGAACTGCCGCTGGCCCCCTACCTGCTCGGCGTCCTGCTGGGCGACGGCGGCATCGCGCACCGCGTGATCCTCTCGTCGGCCGACGAGGAGCTGATCGCCGAGGCCGAGCGCCTGCTGCCGGCCGGCGTCGCGATCGGCCACGCCGGGCACGGCGTCGACTACCGCATCCACAGCCCGCGCGCGGGCATGCGCAACGCCATCGCCGACGAGCTGCGCGGGCTGGGCCTCATGGGCAGCCGCGCGGAGGCGAAGTTCGTCCCCGACGTTTACAAGGTCGCGTCGGCCGTGTCGCGGCTGGAACTGCTGCGCGGGCTGCTCGACACGGACGGGCACGTGCGCCCGACCGACAACAACGTGGAATTCTGCAGCGTCTCCCGCCGGCTTGCTCAGGACGTGCAGTTCCTCGTGCAGTCGTTCGGCGGCACCGCGCCGATCCGCACGAAGCACACGACCGGGCAACTCGCGTACCGGATGAGCATCGCCCTGCCGCGGGGTATCAACCCGTTCCGCCTGGCGCGCAAGGCCGACGCCTACCACCCGCGCGAGAAGTACCCGCCGAGCCGCGCGATCGTGGCGGTCGAGCCGGTGGGTCGCAAGCCGGCCCAGTGCATCCGCGTCGACGCGCCGGACCACCTGTACGTCACCGACGACTTCATCGTGACGCACAACACCGTGCAGGTGCTCGCCCTGCTCGAATCGCGCCGGCACCTCCGCGGCGTTGCCGCGGGCGGCGCGAACGGCCACGCCGGCAACGGCGACACGGCCGGCGCGAACGGCGTCAACGGCGAAGCGGCCGCCGCCGATGGCGATCCTTCCGACTCCACCACTCAACCACCCCACCACCCCACCACGCCCGCCGTCCAGGGTCCTTCCCTCGCGGTCGTCCCGCGGTCGCTCGTGTTCAACTGGAACGAGGAGGCGAAGAAGTTCGCGCCGGGGTTGCGCGTGCTCGACCACACGCACGCGCAGCGGCAGAAGGGGACCGAGGGGTTCGAGCACTACGACCTCGTGCTCACGACCTACGGCACGCTCCGCCGCGACGCGGCGAACTTCAAGGACGTGCGGTTCGACTACGTGATCCTCGACGAGGCGCAGGCCGTGAAGAATGCCGCGAGCGAGTCGGCCAAGGCCGTGCGCCTGCTCAACGCCGACCACCGCCTGGCGCTGTCGGGCACGCCGGTGCAGAACCACCTCGGCGAGCTGTGGAGTTTGTTCGAGTTCCTCAACCCCGGCATGATGGGCGCGGCGTCGGTCTTCAAGTCCGCGGGCGCGGGGTCGGCCACCGTCGCGCCCGAGGCGCGGCAACTGCTGGCCCGCGCGATCCGCCCGTTCATCCTGCGGCGGACGAAGGAGCAGGTCGCGAAGGACCTGCCGGCCAAGCTCGAGCAGACGCTGTTCTGCGAGCTCGAGCCGGTGCAGCGCAAGCTGTACGACGAGCTCAAGGCGCACTACCGCACGTCGCTGCTCGACCGCATCGCCCGCGAGGGGATGAACAAGGCGAAGATCGAGGTGCTCGAGGCGCTGCTCCGCCTCCGCCAGGCCGCGTGCCACCCGGGCCTGATCGACAAGGAGCGCCGCGGCGAGACCAGCGCCAAGCTCGAGGTGCTGCTCGACCACATCGCCGAGGTGCTGGAGGAGAACCACAAGGTCCTGGTCTTCTCGCAGTTCACGAGCCTGCTCTCGATCGTCCGCGACCGCCTCGACGCCAGCAGCACCGTGTACGAGTACCTCGACGGCAAGACGCGCGACCGCCAGGCGCGCGTCGACCGGTTCCAGAACGACCCGGACTGCAAGCTGTTCCTCATCAGCCTCAAGGCCGGCGGCCTGGGGTTGAACCTGACGGCGGCGGAGTACGTGTTCCTGCTCGACCCGTGGTGGAACCCGGCCGTCGAGGCCCAGGCGATCGACCGGGCCCACCGGATCGGCCAGACCCGGCGGGTGTTCGCCTACCGGCTGATCGCCAAGGACACGGTCGAGGAGAAGGTGATCCAGCTCCAGCAGAACAAGCGGGACCTGGCCGACGCGATCATCAACGCCGACAACAGCCTGATCAAAACCCTCGACCGCCCTCGAGTTGCTCCTGTCGTAGGACGCTGCCGGCGTGCGCGGGAGATGCTCCTGTCGTGTACGCGGGCAGGACGCGCGGCGGCGTGCGCGCGTTCCGGCGCGCCGCCGCGCGCACGGCGGCCGGTCCCGATCGGCGACCATAGAATCGCGCGACCTCCAACTCTCGAACGTCCACATCCGCAACGACATGGTCCCCGGTTGGCCCGCCAGCGCGTCGGCGGTATCTCCCACCCGCAGCCGTCGGCAGCAGCCCCCGCGTCGCACCGTTTTGCGTCCGCAGCGGCAATGCCGTTCGCCGGGCAACGACTTCCAGGGCGGCAGACGCCCCCCCGCCGCCTTGGCGATCCTCGTCCGCTCGGGGTGGCAGGCGGTGAACATCGGCGACATCGGCCACCACGCGCCCTCTCGCCGCCGCCCGGCCGTCCGCGCGCTATCCTCGTCCGCTCGGGGTGGCACGCGGGCTGCTCGAGCTGGGCCGTCGACGCGGGAATGGTTCGACGCGTGTTCCTCCACCCGCCCGCGGTCCCCCTCCCACCGCCGACTCGATCTTGGATCGGCGAGGCCGACCTGCGGCTGAAGCGCGACTCTCCGCGCCGCGTTCGTCTACTGCCGCGACACGCTCTCGCTCGCCGCGGCTGAGGGCCGGCGTCGCCTGCCCCGTCATCCCAGTTCGGCAACGTGACGACGAAGGCGGCGGCGTTCCTCAAGTTTATGTGCCTCCCCCGCCTCCGCTACACGCCGTACGTCGTCGCGGAGGTTCGCCGGCGCGTGCCGCCGCACGCTGAAGGAGATGACGTACCAGCTCGACGTCCAGAGTCCCTCGTCGTGCCGGCCGACGTGAAGCGGCGCGTGTCGTGCGGCACGGCTCCCCGACGAGGCGGGCAGCGCGAGCGACGTCGTGAGGTTCGAGATGCACAGCCCGATCATACGAACGTGACGATCCACCTCCGCCGACCGACACTCGGAAGGGGCAGATGATGCGGCGTCGGCGAATGGCTGTTCGAGATCGACGACGCGACCGGCCCGCAGATCGCCGAGCAGCTGTCGATGCGCGATTACGAGAAGACGCGCGAGTGCGACGATGGCGTCCGCGCGGACGTCGATGGACGCGGTGGTCCCGCTTAGGGGGAACCGGCGTGGTTGTGGTGCTGGAAGCCAGGGGCGAACGTTGACGGCCACCACTTCGCCGGTCGTGGGCGGCGACGCGCGCAATTTCGCTCGGTCGAGCCGACACGACCTCTTCGGTGGCGGTTCCATCTCACGATGCTGCCGAGGCGTTGCCATGCGTGCGACGGTACCCCGTTTGCACGCCGAAGCGTCGGCCGGGCCGTCACGCGCGTCCTCGCCGCCCGCCACGTCGGCGGGCTGTCGATCGATCGACGGACCGTTCCGGCGCGTGCGCCCTCCCCGAACACGCAGAGGATCCGACATGAACCCGACGTCCCCTTCCTTCGCTCGACCGCCGCCGCCCTCGCGGCGGCGGCGCTCTGCTCGGCGGCGGCTGCTCGTCCGGGTCGGACAAGCCGGCGGCGAGCAGCCGCAGCCGCCGATGTCGCCCGCGGCGCGAGCCGCGATGGCCAAGGCCGACCCGCAGATGACGGCGGTGATGGACGAACTGGCCGAGCTGAACCCCAAGCCGCTGCCGACGCTCACCGCCAAGCAGGCCCGGCAGCAGCCGACGCCGACCGACGCGGTGAAGCCGCTGATGACCCAGCGCGCGCAAGCCGACGACGCCGAGCCGGTGGCGAAGGTCGTGAACCGCCAGATCCCCGGCGGCCCCGCCGGCGCGCGATCCCCGCCCGCGTCTACACGCCGCAGGGCAACGGGCCGTTCCCCGTGATCGTGTACTACCACGGCGGCGGGTGGGTCATCGCGACGCTCGACACGTACGACGCGTCGTGCCGCGCGCTGGCGAACCTCGCCAGGTGCGTCGTCGTGTCGGTCGATTACCGCCAGGCGCTGGAGCACAAGTTCCCCGCCGCCCACGAGGACGCCTACGCCGCGGCCCAGTGGGTGATGAAGAACGCCAAGGACGTCGGCGGCGACCCGAAGCGCGTGGCCGTCGGCGGCGAGAGCGCGGGCGGCAACCTCGCGGCCGCCGTCTGCCTCATGGCGCGCGACCGCAAGGGGAGATGCCGACGCACCAGTTGCTCGTCTACCCGATCGCCAATTACGCGTTCGACACCGAGCTACCAGGCCAACGCCGAGGCCAAGCCGCTCGATCGGAAGATGATGCAGTGGTTCTTCCAAGCAGTACCTGCCGAGCCCGTCGGACGGGCAGAACAAGTACGTCTCGCTGCTGCGCGCGACGACGCCGACGTGCGCGAGCTGCCGCCGGCCACCGTGATCACCGCCGACATCGACCCGCTGATGAGCGAGGGCAAGGCGTACGCCGACAAGCTCAAGGCCGCCGGCACCGACGTCGCCTATCGCAACTATGACGGCGTCACGCACGAGTTCTTCGGCATGGCCGCCGTCGTCGACAAGGCGAAGGCCGCGCGGCGATTCGCCGCCGACCGCCTGAAGGCCGCCTTCGACACCGGCGCGCCGCGGCGCAGGGCGACGGCGGCGGGTGATCGAATCTGAGCTTCTAAACTACCAGTCCCCGAGAAATGCCATCCTGAGCGCGGCGAAGAGATCTTCCCCAGCAGCGAGAACCGCGGGAGATCCTTCGCTGCGGCTCAGGATGACAACCCGCCGACCGCGGCACTTTCGACGCTCTGAACCTCCCGCAACGGAAATCCGGCGTTTCGCCGACTCGCGTGCGAAGCCGCGTACAAGGTACGCGGCCGGCATGAAATCGGAAGGACATCAGAAACCGCGATGCCTCTGAGAAGGTGATGAGCCCGTGCGTTACCGCTCCTCCTGCGACGCCGTTCCCGTCATCCCGAGCACAGCGAAGGATCTCCCGCGGGTGTCGCCAAAGCCGCGGGAGTTCCTTCGCTGCGGCTCCAGATGACATACCGCACGAGCTCGAAGTCTCGAATCCTCACAACCGTCCGCGCACGCGGCTCGCCGGCGAGCCGGCAAACAGGCGCGCGGGCGCGTAGAGTTCGCGTAGCGGCGGGAACGCGATGGGCGCACAAGACCTCGCCGCGCCCGGCCGCCTACACTCTTCGAACGCGTCGCCGAGGCCCATCCCCCGCGGGATGGGCCTCGGTTTTCGCTGGCTCCGTTCCGGTGCGGACGCGGGGGCGGCCTGCCCCTGCCCCACGCCGGCGGCAAATCCGGCGGCGATGAGGCCCGGTGGGACGTCGATCGCGTTTCGTGTGGTGAGGAATGACGAATAACTCCATCGGTCTGGCCGACGCGTCGGACGCGTGCGACGAGGACGACGACACCAGGCTGGACCGCCGCCAGGCCTAGGCCGGCCCTCGCCGCCGAGCCGGTGTCGGTCCCGCAGTCGTCGGCTTCGCACGCGTCGGGCCGCCCGCATCGGCCTCGCCCGCATCCCTGCCGGCCGCGGATGCGCCCGGCGCGCGGCCACACGCGGCTCGGCGCGCAACAGTACCTGCTGATCCTGCTCCTGGGCGCGCTTGGCGGGCCTCGGGCCGCTGTCGATCGACATGTACCTGCCGAGCTTCCCGGCCATCGCGCGCGACTTCGGCGCGTCGCTCTCGGCCGTCGAGCGGACGCTGTCGGCGTACTTCGTGGGGCTGGCGGCCGAGCAACTCTTCTACGGCCCCGCCGCCGACCGCTTCGGCCGCAAGCCGCCGCTCTACTTCGGGCTGGTGCTGTTCACGCTCGCGTCGATCGGGTGCAGCGCTTGCGCGAGCATCGAGCAACTCATCGCGCTTGTCCTGCAGGCGGCGCAGGCGGGTGCGCGCAGATGGTCGTGGCCCGCGCGGTCGTCCGCGACTTCTTCGACGAGCGCGACGCCAGCCGCGTCTTCTCGTCGCTCATCTCGTGATGGGGATCGCGCCCGATCACTGGCCCCGGTGTTCGGCGGGTGGGTCGTCACCCATTTCGGGTGGCGGACGATCTTCTGGACCGTCGCCGGCTTCTCGGTGCTCTGCATGGCGGCCGCGGCGATCTTCCTCCGCGAGTTTGCCGCCCGAGCAGCGCCGCCGCGACGGCGTCGCCGACACGCTGCGCGTCTGCCTCAGCCTCCTGCGCGACCGGCGGTTCATGGTCCACGCGCTTGGCGGCGAGCCTGATGTCGGCCGGTTTGTTCGCCTACGTCGGCGGGTCGCCGCACGTGTTCATCGAGCTGTTCGGCGTGCCGCCGAGCCGCTTCGGCCTGTTCTTCGGCACGAACGCGGTCGGGCTGATCACCGCGTCGCAGGTGAACGGCGCGCGCTGTCGCACCGCGTCGACCCGCGCGTCCTGCTCCGCGTCGCGCTCGTCGTGGCGGCCACGGCCGGCGACGCTCGTCTTCACCGCCACCACCGGCGCGCGGCGGGTTCGCCGGCATCCTCGTGCCGCTGTTCGTGTTCGTCTGCACGCTCGGCTTCACCGGCCCGACCACCACCGCCCTGGCGATGGCCCCCACGGCGAGATGGCCGGCTTCGCCGCGGCGGCTGTTCGGCTGCCTCCAGTTCCTCATCAGCGGTGCCGGCGGCACCGTCGCCAGCCTCGTCCACGACCACACCGCCCGCCCGATGGCGATCACGATCGCCACGTGTGCGCGCGCGGCCCTGCTCATCAACCTGCTGTTCGCGAGCACGTCCCGCGACGACGGAAATCCGGACGAAACCGCCGCCCGCGCTGACTCGAGGGCGCGCGACACGCACGGGGTCAGTTACCTGCAGTTCGGTCCTTCAACGCAGACTGGCGCGCCGGCAAGGCCACGATTCGGCCTGCGATTTCGAGTAGTGGCCGGCGGCACGGCGCGTCGGTGTAGGCGGGCCGCCGCGCGGGATAGAGGCGTCCGCTTCCGACCACGATTGATTTCCCACGATAATCAGGTGTATCCGGCGTGGTTTTTGGCTGGACGTGCCGAGTTTACGCGTGGGTGAGGTGGGCGAGGAACGCGGCCACGTCGCCGCCCCGCAACTCGCCGGGCCGGCGTAGCCCGCCCCCGTCGCGGTGGAACCGCAGGAACTGCCGCACCCAGGCCTGATACGCGTCCAGCGTTCGCGGCGACAAGCGCGCCGCGCGCGACCGCCGCCTTTCGCTGCATGAGCCGCATGCGGCGAACCCAACACACTCCAAACCCGCGAGGCAAGTGGAATCATGTTGAGAGCCGCCCAAGGTCGATCTATCATGCCGCCGACGTGGGCATGCGACCGGCGTGATAGGTGGCGCGGTGACGATCTAATCATAGTTATGCGGCCGGGCGGGATCGTCGGCGACGCTGCTCACCCTCTGCCGAGCCGCCGGCGGCCGTCGGCGTTGTAGTTGACGAGCGAAAGTGACGCTGAAGGAAACACCAGACGGGTCTCCGTCACCGGTCCCCGTGCCCCGCGCGCCGGGCCGGTCCGGGTCACGACGCTGGACTACGGCACGGCTCGGCCGCGGGCCGCGGCACCCGGGGCCGCACAAGCGTTACGGTGGATCGGCGCGGGTGCCGTCGCCTGCCCGACCTTGGTGCTGGCGGTGCGGGTGTTCATCGGACCTAGCTGGGCGCTCGGGGTTCCCGCGTTGCTCGGGCTGCTCCTCTACGGGCTGACCCTCGTCGCCGTGGCCACCGCGTGGGTGGCCCGGGCGCCGGTCCGGCCCGCCGTGCGGCTATTGATGTGGGCGACAGCCGCTTGGGTTGCGCTAGCGATGTCGGCGAACTTTCTGCCCTTCGGAAGGCCTGCGCTTTAAGGTCCGTCGCCGACGCAGGCGACAGGAGCAGCCGCATAACCTGCCAATGCAGCAGACCGTCACCGCACAATCGGCGATGGTAGGATGAGAAGGCGCGGCCGCCGTGTCGGCCGCTGATCGGCACTACGTTATCCCGCACAGATGATCTCTTGGGCGATTCACATTGACGGGCGCGAACCGCCGGGTTGGGACCAACGGCGGGACGGCTGCTGGTTTTCTGACTTTGACGAGCAGGAGTATCTGCTGCCGTACTTCGACGTCGGCGACGCCCAGATTGACCCATGCGGCGGTACAGAGTTCTCGACGGCGGATGCCCGACGCCTACGGGATCGCTTGAATTCGCTGCGCGGTTACATCGAAGCCCAGCCGCAGGAGTGGTCAGTTACCGAGACAGGCCCGACCGCACCAAAAACAATTTCGCTGCGGCAAGCCTCGGTGCTTGCCGTCATCGACAAGACGCTATCAATGTGCGAGCGAGCCATTTCCAAGAATGGGGGCTTGGCATTTGGTGGCGACTGAAGTGCGGGATAATCAGCCGCTGGAATGGACCGGCCCGGCGGAACGGTCCTCGTAGTTCAAGAGTTGATCGGCGCCGGGCCGGCCATTCAACGTCAGTCCGTTAGCCGGAGCGTGCCAGTGTGAACCGCGAGGGCCGGCGATTACGAGCCGACGGAGTACGCGAGGGGTGCCTCCGCGTGATGCGCATCGCGGCTGCCGTTGCCTTGGTGGACGCCGTCGTCGCGGTGCCCGTGGGGTTGATCCTCGGTCGCGCCGCCGGGCGGTGGGCGACGCTGCCCGGCATGTACGCGATCAGCGTCCTCCTCGTGGCCGCGGGCGTCGGCGCGTGGGCCAGGCTCGTCGTCGATGGCGGCGTCGGAACTGCCGGCGTGTGGCGCATGCTCGCATCTGCGGGCCTGTTCGTGCTGGGATTGTTCTGGGTCGTAGCCGGGTGCGGCGGGCTCGTAGCCCTCACGGCTTTAGCGGTGCGTGGCCGCAGCTAACCACCCGACAGCGGACCGGCGGCAAAAGTCATCGGAGCAACGCGAGCCGGCTGAGTGGCCGGCCGCTGAACGGCTTCACGTTCTACGACGATGGGCGACTTCATCGACATTTCCGTTCACGAGTCGATTGCCGAGCGATGGCAGTCCGTCGGCTGGGCGGCCCTGACCGACGCCGAGCGCGAGATCGGCTGCGTCTACCGGCTCCACTGGCACCTCCTGCACGGCGGGCTGCCGGCGGTCTTCGCCAACCTTGATCACGTCCAATTGAGCGCGGCGGTCGCGGGCCTTCATCGACTCCGAAGCGCCCACGGCAGCTTCGCTCGTCGCGAAAGCGATCGGCGAGGCGAATCCGGCGGCGCGCGACGCGATCGAGGGCGACCTCGCCCGCTCCGAGATCGCCGCCGTTCGACTTGAAATGCCGGAGACGTACGCCGCCAGCCATCCGAGCGAGTTCCCCGGTCCGCGTTCGCTCGTCGAGCTGTGGCAGTCGATGCGCACACGCGGCGTCGGAGAGAAGCCGAAACGATTGGCGGAGTTCGAGCGCGTCGCGGCGTCCGACGCCCGCGTCACGGACCGTCGTTGCCCCGCGTGCGGCCAGCCCGTCCCGAGGCACAAGTCCAAGTGCCGCCGGTGCGGTCGTCCATACACGTCCGCGCCGCTCGGCGGTCCGGCC